>JBBRXG010000122.1:0-8475 GCA_038248655.1 Gaiellales bacterium | reverse complement strand
TCCGGGTGCGGGATCGCTCCTCGCGGAGAGCGCGTCGAAGGCCGAGCGGGTAGCTGCGGTCAGCCAGGAGATCACCCGTGCTCGGGTCGCCTTCCGCGACGTCTCCCGCGCGACCGATTCCCGCACCGTCCGCGCCGCGCTCGTCCCGCCCGGGACCTTCCTGCTCAACTCGGCGCCCTACCTGACCTTCCCCGGCGGCTCCGACCTCGACCGGGCCTGCTGCCTCGGCCTGCTGAACAGCCTCCCGTTCGACTGGCAGGCGCGCCGCTTCGTCGAGACGCACCTCAACTTCTTCGTCCTCGAGGGCCTGCGCCTGCCGGAGCTGACCGACGAGCGGTACGAGCGGATCGCGCGGGCCGCCGCCAGGCTCTCCTGCCCAGACGCGCGCTTCGCCGACTTCGCCGCGGCGACCGGCGTCGACGCAGGCCCGCTCGGCGACGACGAGCGCGCCGAGCTGCGCGCCGAGATCGACGCCCTCGTCGCCCGCGCCTACGGGCTCACGCCGGACGACCTCGAGGTCGTCCTCTCGGACTTCACGCTCGACGCCGTCCCCGAGGAGTACCGCCAGCTCGTCCGCGAGCGGTTCGCACGGATGTGAGCGACCGCGTTCCCGGCTCGGAACGCGCCTATTACGCGCCCGGCAAGACGCGGTACCTGCTGTGGGATCCGACGAGAACGAAGTTCTTTCGCAACGTTCTCGGGTTCGAGGACGAGCACGCGCTGTCTGAGCAGCTCGATCGGCTCACCGAGCGCCTCCCGGACACTCCGGCGCGCTTCTCACGTCTCAACGACCTCGGTCGCGAGAACTGGCTGACGCTGATGGAGATCGAAGGCCCCCGGCGAGCCGCGACCATCGTCGTGATCTGGCAGGTCGACGACGAGGGGCGCGCGGCGTTGGTCACGGCCCGGCCGCTTCAGCGGCGGGACCGGCTACGCTTCGAGTGATGGCGACCACAGCACGCATTGCGCTCCACGATCGGGTTCGACTTCGCAACGAGGTCCAGGGGACTCCGGCTGGAGCGACGGGCGCGGTCGTGCAGGTCTTCGAGAACGGCTTGTACGGCGTGGAGCTGGACGACCTCGAGCTGACCGACCACGCCGACGGCATCGTCGACGCGAACGAGGACGACCTAGAGTTCCTCGCCCACTTACAGGGCGCATAGGCTCCGCGGCGCATGCCGCGCCCCGAGGTCCTCGACAACCTCACAGCAGAGACGACCCACGCGCGGGGCCTCGCCTACCTGGTCGAGGACCTCGCGGTCGCGTGCCCCGTCTCGATCGCGACCGGGTACGTCAACCTCGGCGGCCTGGCCCACCTGGCGACGATCGTCGCCGACGAGCGCTCCGTCCGGCTCCTGCTCGGCGCGCAGCCGGAGCCCGGCCTCGGCGCCGAGCTCGCGCTCCCGCTGTTCGAGCGGCAGCTCGCCGCGCTCGCGGGCGACCGCGATTTCTCCCGCTTCCCGCCCAGCCGGGCGGCCGAGCGGCTGCAGGCGGTCGAGCACTGGCTGACGACGGGCAAGGTGGAGGTTCGGCGCTAGCGCTACCTCGACCGCTTCCTGCACGGCAAGGCGTACCTGTTCGGCGATCTCGACAACCCCCGCGCCGCGCTCGTCACCTCGGCCAACCTCACCGGCGCGGGCCTCGCCGGGAACCTCGAGCTCGGCCGCCTCGACTACAACCCTTCTCCGAGTCACGACGCCCTCGAGTGGTTCGAGGGCCTGTGGCAGGAGGCGGCGCCGTTCACCGACGAGCTGCGGGAGCTGCTCTTCCCGGCCGTGACGATGCTCGACGCTCGCACCGTGTACCTGCGGGCCCTGCTCGAGCTGTACGGCGACGAGGTCACGGCCGAAGGCGGCCCGCCGATCGCCTCGGTGCAGCTCGCACCGTTCCAGCGCGACGGGTACGAGCGCGCGCGGCGGATCCTGGAGCTCCACGGCGGCGTCGTCTACGCCGACGGCGTCGGCACGGGCAAGACCGAGATCGGCCTCGCGTTCATCGAGGAGGTCGCGCTCCGGGAGGGCCGCTACGCGCTCGTCATCTGCCCCGCTCAGCTCCGCTCGATCTGGCAGGAGCGGATCGACCAGGCCAAGCTCCCCGCCCAGGTGATCTCGTTCAACGAGCTCGCCGCCGACGAGCAGCTCGTACGCGACGGCCGGCGGGTCCTGCACAACGCGAAGGACGCCTACCGGCTGATCGTGATCGACGAAGCGCACGCGCTTCGCAACGAGGACACCTCCTGGTACCGGGCGATCGAGCGTCTGCTCGGCGGCGAGCGCAAGCGGGTGGTGATGTTGACCGCGACCCCGATCAACAACGGGCTCTGGGATCTCTACAACCTGGTGATGCTGTTCGCCCACCACGACCGGGCGTTCAGCGGCATCGGCATCCCTTCGCTGCGCGACCTGTTCGTCGCCGCGGGGGCGAACGAGCGCGACCCCGAGAGCCTCGACCCCGACCGTTTGTTCCCCGTCGCCGACGCGGTCTCGGTGCGCCGCGACCGACGGTTCATCGAGCAGCGCTACCCGGGCGCGACCTTCGTCGACGGCACGCCCGTGCGCTTCCCGACCCCGCGGCCGGCGACCGAGCGCTACGACCTCGACGCCGCCCATCCCGGGCTGTTCGAGGCGATCACCCAGCGCATCGAGGCGCTGAGCATGGCCCGGTACGAGCCCGGCAAGTGGCTCGACCCGCCATCGGAGGACCCCCGCGAGGGCCAGCTCAGCGGGCTGCTCAAGTCGCAGCTCCTGAAGCGGTTCGAGTCGTGCTGGCGGGCCTGCCTCGCCACCCTCGAGCGGATGATCCAGGTGCACGATGCCTTCGCAGCGGCCTGGGACGGCGGCCGCGGCGTCGTGCCGTCGAAGGCGACGCTGAGTGAGTCGGCCCGGGCCGAGATCGGCGAAGCCGGGATCGCCGCCTGGGTCGAGGAGGAGCTCGCCGAGGATTCGGGCGCCTTCCCGGCTGCGGACTTCCGCGCCGAGTACGGAGACGCTGTCGCCACCGACCGTGATCGGCTGGCCGAGATCCGGGACCTCCTCGCCACGCTCTCGCCCGGGACCGACCCGAAGCTGGCATTGCTCGTCCAGCTCCTGGAGCGGAACCCGGCGCAAAAGGTCGCCGTCTTCGCGACCTACGGCGAGACGATCCGGTACCTCGACGAGCACCTGGCCGATCCAATCGGCGGTCGTTCGCGCGTCACCGTGATCGGCGGCGAGACCGGCCCGGACGAGCGGATGGCGATGCTCTCGCGCTTCTCGCCCCAGACGGTCCGCCAACCCGGCTACGTGCCGCCGGAGGGCGAAGTCGACCTGCTCCTCTCGACCGACGTGCTCTCCGAGGGGCAGAACCTGCAGCAGGCGCAGGCGGTGATCTCCTACGACATGCCCTGGAACCCGCAGCGCGTCGTCCAGCGGAACGGCCGCGTCATCCGCCTCCGCTCGCCACACGACGAGGTGTACCTGACGACGATGCTGCCCGAGCCGGGTGAGCTCGAGGAGCTGCTCCGGCTGGAGGCGCGAGTCCGCGCGAAGATCCTCGCCGCCTCGATCTACGGGATGGAGGTCGAGGTGATCGAAGGGGTCGAGAGCGAGCTCCGGGCCTACGCCACGCAGCTCGCCGAGGGGCAGCTGGACCTGCTCGAGGACGAGGGCGAGTCGGCGCTCTCCGGCGCCTTCCTCGGCGAGGCGCTGCGGGCTCTCGTCCGCCGGATCCTCGAGGAGGGCGAGCTCGAGCGCCTACGCGCGCTGCCGTGGGGGATCGGCGCGGCCTTCCGGCAGGCGCCGGGTGGCTCCTCGGTCGGAGCTCCTGGTGTGTTCTTCGCGAGCAGGACGCGGTCGGGTGAGCGGTACTGGCGTTACGTCGAGATCGGTGGCGACGTGATCGCCTCCGACCTCGAGATGCTGCGCCGGATCGACCCGCAGGGAAGCGCCCTGGCCGACGTCGAGGGGATCGACGTCGAGGGCGCCTGGCAGGCGGCCGCGGCAGACATCGTCGAGGAGCACAACCAGCGCGCCGATCCGCGTGCCGGCCGGGAGGCGATCGGACCGGCGCAGCGCTGGGCGCTCGAGCTGCTCCGAGATCCGACCGTCTTGCTCCCGGAGGGCGCTGACCGGGCCGACGAGGCGCTGCAGGTCGCACGCTCGAGCTCGGTGCGGCGAGCGCTGAACGAGATCCGGGCGGCCGTCGCCGAGGAGCGAATGTCGCGCAACGAAGCGGCTTCCCGCGTGGTCGCGCTCGTCGACGAGCTCGGCCTCCAGCCCGTCCCGCTCGGCGAGCCGCCGCCGCCGATCACCGACGACGACCTCGGCGTCGTCTGCTGGATGGCAATCGCTCCCGCTTGATCGCTTACCGGTCCTCGGCGCTCACCCGTCCTGAACAGGAGCTCTCCGCGGACTCGCGCAGCACGAGGCGGCAGCGACGGAGCAACTCTCGGAGCGTCGCAGGGCGAAGAGAGCCAGTCGGCGGGCGAGGCGTTCGTGCGGGAGCGTCCTGAGCTGTTCCGGCATCGCGAAGCTTCGATCGCGGAGGCCTCCTTCCGAAGGGGCGATCTCGAGGTGGAGGCGTTCGAGAAGTCGGTGCGGGTGAGCGGAACGGCGAGCGACAGGCCGAGCCGGGAACGGTTGAGCTGGTCGACCGACACGATCGCGAACGGCCTCGACCTGGCTTTCTCCGCGCCGCGCGTCGGATCGGGGTCGGGTCCTGGTGCCAGGTCTTGCATTCGCGCATGAGCCGCGTGCACTTGAGCTTCGGTGCCAGGTCTTGCATTCCCGGTTCTATGTCTGGCGGCTTCCTGCTCCAGTCCGTCCGGTCCCGGATAGCGGCGAGTGTGCCGGCTGTGTGAGGGCTTTTTCGGGGGGTGGCGGTGGTGGCGACGTGACCGTACGGTCGGCTCGTGGCCCGGCCGCTGCGGATCAACGCTCCCGGTGCGGTCTTTCATCTGATCGCGCGTGGGAACGCGCGTGAGTTCGTGCTCATCGACAATCAGGACCGCGAGGTGTTCATGGACGGCTCCACCCCTGGCACCGAAGCTCCGTCGGCAGGCTGGTCTCGTCGACGACCCCGACCGGGGAGACGACCAGCACCGCCTACGACCCGGTCGGAAACACGATCTCGACCACCGACGCTGCCGGCAAGACAACGACCTTTACCTACGACTCCCGCAACCGGCAGACCGGCCAGACGACGCCGCTCGGCGAGACGACCACCTTCGCCTACGACAGCGTCGGGAACACGTCCTCGACTACCGACCCGCTCAGCCACACCACCTCGTACGGCTTTGACGCCGCCGACCGGCCGACCACGACCACCGACCCGCTCAGCCACACGACCACGCTCGCCTACGACGACGCCGGCAACCTCTCGACCCGCACCGACGACAACAACCACACCACCACCTACACCTACGACGTCGACAACCAGCTGACCGCGAAGACCGACCCGCTCGGGCACGACTGGACCTACGAGTACGACCCGGTCGGGAACAAGACGCAGATGGTGGACGGAAACGGGAACGTCACCACCGGGGACACGACCGACGGGATCACCAGCTACGGCTACGACACCGTCAGCCGGCTTACTTCGGTCAGCTACTCGGACTCCACTCCCGATGTCAGCTACGACTACGACCTCGCCGGCCGCAAGACCTCGGTGACCGACGGCGCCGGCACCGAAGGCTACGGCTACGACGACTCGGACCGGCTCGTTGCCCGTCACCCGCGGCAGCTCAGGATCTCCCGCTGACGCGGATCCGTCGGGAGCCAGCTCTCGGGCATCGCCGCGTTCTACCAAGTAGCCGCCGCCGTCGCCTACCACATCAGCCGAGGGTGCGCATGTCGACGATCACACACCGCTGGAACCGTTCGCCTGTGCATTTGTCTCGCGGCTTGAGCCACCGATCGTGGGGACGACCGGGATGCGGCCCTCGGTGATCCCGTCCGGAAGGCGAGCGAGCGTCTTGCCGCTGTTGCATCTTCGGCAGGTCAGCGACAGCGTGCTATGCGGTAACGGCAACAACGCCGACGACGTCGATGGGAGCCTGGCCGGGCCCAGACGACGAGATCCTCGTCCACTGGCGCGCGGGCTCGCCTGGCATCGTGATCGCCGCCGCCCTGTACCTCGACGAGGATTCCGGCTCGCGGGCTTCGAGCTCGTCCTGCCGAGAGAGCTAGAACGTGACAGAGTCGAGAGCTAGCGCTAGCTCGTAGTGCTCAAGGAGCACCGACGCGGGCACCTCAGTCGCGTCGTGCGTGTTAGCGACGACGCTGTAGTCGCTGCTGGCTTTGCCAACGAAGTGGTTGAGGGCCTTTCGTAGCCGTCCCAGCATCAGCTCCAACTGCTCAGATTCGACGCCATGCTGGGCCCGCAGAGCGGGATCGGTTAGGAGTACGAATGAGCAGTAGGGCTTGCCGGGCGTCCAGCGCAGCCCTGTCCAGATGACGCAAGAGAAAACGTTCTCGACGTCCTTCTCACGCGCGCGCTTGACGGCCTGCTCGATCGGATCTACCACCTGCCGGACGACCTCGTCCGGGAAGGCATCGCGTCCAAGGCGCCGCCCCAGCCAACCCCGAAACTCGGAGCGCTTCGGCGCTGTAAGTGGGCACTCGATCTTCTTCACGTGCGGTGAGAGGAGTGCCGTCTTCTCGATGCTCTGGATCATTCGGCCATCGGCGGCGAGTTGCATGTGCTCGTGGTCTTCTACAGCCGGATATGCGGAGTAGCGGACGCTCATCCCATCGGACGCTTCCTTGTAAGTCTTGTCCTCGACCTCGGTGAGCGGGCAGACGAGGATGTAGGGTTCGATGTCCGGAAGTTGGCGGATGTCGCAGTCTTGGCTGATGACTGCGCAGAGCCCAGAGGGAAGTCGCATCTCTTCCGTCATGACCGGCTCCTCGTGTTGAACTCCAGCGACCTCGCTTGGATGGGAGGGGGCATCAGGCGACCAGAGGAAGACGAGCTTCGCGATGTCGAGTAAGTCTCCCTGGCTCACTGTCCTGAGAACGGCCTTCAGTTCAGCAGGGTCGATATCCGGGACAAGCTCCGGGTCGCCCACCTAAGCGAGCGCTCCCTGCCCGATGATGAACCGACTCGTCCCAGGCTTCCCGATGAAGGGGATGCGGAGAACATCCTCGACCTGTGGTTCTGTGACCCCGGCCGCGATCGCGGCCGGGGTCAGCGCTTGCCAGCGCGACGCCCGCCTGATCGGCCTCATATCCGCGGTGGTTGTGGCGAGGCGAATCTCCTGTTCGCCTTCAGCTAGCTGCTCGAATTGACGCGCCTTCTCCATCGCCAGAGCGTGCTTCACGTCTTCGAGGACGTAGCGGCGGTGGCCCCCCGGCGTCTCAACGCACGGGATTCGCCCCGCCTCGGCATACTGGCGAAGCGTCTCGGGGGAGATGTTCAAGGCCTCGGCGATCTCAGCTGGCTTCTTCATCCGGCAGCTCCTCAGGTCGACGGGTGATCCGAGTGTAGCGGATCTGTCTTGGGATTTCAACGTTTCTAGGGTCTTTTGGGATTCCCTCTAGAATCGGCCTAGCCCGCGGCCGGCTTGAGTCGGTATGCAAACCACTTGCTCCTCGCTCGGCGGCCTCGTCCCGGCTCGCAGCGATGTGACCCTCGCTACACGGAAGAGCTCACCAACCCCGGGCATCGCCGTCGTGGGGTGTGCCGCTATGTCGTCCTCAATCCGGTGCGTGCCCGGTTGTGCCGGCATCCGCGTGAGTGGCCGCGGTCGAGCTACCGGGCGTGCGCCGGCGAGGAGGGTGCGCCCGGGCTTCTTGCTGTTGAGCAACTGTTGGCGATGTTCGGGACGACGCGGGCTCAGGCCGAGGCTGCCTATCGCCGCTTCGTGGCGGAGGGGATCGGCGATGCCCGTGCGGCGCCGGTCGTTGGCGAGCGCCTCGGCGGCACAGAGTTCCTGCGCCGCCGGCTCGGCGACGAGCTCGCGACCGAGGTTCCGCGCGCCCAGCTCGAGCCGCTCCCGCCTCCGCTCGAGGCGCTGTTCGGAAACGGCGATCCGATCCCGATGCTAACAGCGTACCGTCGCCATCGGTACACGCTGAAAGAGATCGCCGACCACCTCGGCTGCCACTACTCAACCGTCAGCCGCAAACTCCGCAAAGCCGAACAGCAGCAACTGCGTGAATGCAAGTCCTAGCGCCAGACTTCGCCGAGGCCACGATGCGTCACTGCAAGGCCTGGCACCCGGGTTCCCGGGCTCCTGACGCCGCCCCGGGGTCAGCTCGCGGCCGGCGGGAGCGGTAGGCTCCTAAACATGGTCGAGCTTCGCGTGACGATCTCGGACGACACGGCCGAGCAGTTGGCAGAGCGGGCCCGCCGGGAACAGACCACGCCTGAGCAGCTCGCCTCTCGGGCGGTGCGGTCGTTCCTCGGCTCGTTCGCTTCCCCCGGGAATGGCAAGCCCGGGTTCGTCGCTCTCGGCAGCAGCGGCCGACGGGACATCTCGGAACGGGCTGAGGAGAT
>JBBRXG010000121.1:0-8817 GCA_038248655.1 Gaiellales bacterium | reverse complement strand
GCGGCTGTGAGCTAGGTAGTAACGCGGGGGACCCATGGTTCCCCCGCGAGCCCCTTCCTTCGCTCGCTCGCTTTGCTCGCATCGCCTGCTCAGGAACGGCGTCGTTCAGAAGCTGTAGCGCTGCTCCTTGGTGAAGTCGGCGTCGTTGTGGTACCCGTAGCGCTCCCAGAAGCCCGGCTCGTCGTGGTCGAGCAATTCGAGGCCGCGTAGCCACTTCGCGCTCTTCCAGAAGTACCGGGAAGGGACCAGGAGACGCACCGGCCAGCCGTGGTCGGGCGTCAGCGGCTCGCCGTCGGCCTCGTAGGCGATCAGCGCGTCCTCGGACTCGATCGCGGCGATCGGGACGTTGGCCGTGAAGCCCTGCTCGGCGTGCGCGACGACGAAGCGAGCGCCCGGCTTCGGCGCCACCAGCTTCGCGAGCTCGCTCCAGTGCACGCCCTTGAAGGTCGTGTCGAACCGGCTCCAGCGCGTGACGCAGTGGATGTCGACCGTCACCTCGCGGCTCGGCAGCTCGAGCAGCTCGGCCCAGGTAAGGGTCAGCGGGCGCTCGACCTCGCCGGAGACCTCGAGCGTCCACGTGGCGAGATCGACGGTCGGGACCGTGCCCGCGTGCAGCACCGGCCACTTCTCGGTCAGGTACTGCCCGGGTGGAAGGCGGGCCGGGTCGTAGCCGGCCTCGATCACTTTCTCCTCCGCTTTCGATCTGAACAGGGGCACGCTGCCTAGACTAACGAGGGTGCTCGGCGTTTCAGTCCACGGGGTTGCGCGGCGCCCGCGCGCGTTCGTGCGCGTATCCGGCCCGGACGCGGAGGACTATCTGCAGCGGATGCTGTCGAACGACGTCTCCGGCGAGAGCGTGCCGGCACTGCTCCTGACGCCGAAGGCGCGCGTCGTCGCTCCGGTGCTCGTCTGGCGGCGCGGAGCAGACGATTTTCTGCTCCTCACCGAGCCGGACCTCGGCGAGGTCGTTCGCGCGACACTGCTGCGGTCGCGCTTTGCGGCCAGGTGCGAGATCGAGCTCGAGGAGCACGCGTCGCTTCTGGTCTTCGGCGACGCGGACGGGATCCCGAGCGAGTTCCCCGGGGCCGTCGAGGTGCTCGACGAGGCGCGCGACGTCACTCTCGAGGCCGACGAGCTCGAGCGCCTTCGCATCGAGGCGGCCGTCCCCGCCTGGGGCAAGGAGATCGACGATTCGATCCTGCCGGCCGAGGCCGGTCTCGACGACACGCACGTCTCGTTCTCGAAGGGCTGCTACCCCGGCCAGGAGCCGATCGCGCGCCTGCGCCATCGTGGCCACGTCAACCGCTCGCTGCGCGGGATCGACGTGGATGCGTCATCCCCGGGGGATGAGATCTCGTACGAGGGGAAGACGGTCGGCCGCGTGACGAGCGCGGTGCCCGGGCGGGCGCTCGGTTTCGTCCGCGTCGAGGTGCCGGAGGGCGCGGCGGTGCAGATCGCCGGCAAGAAGGCGCGGCTACACTGACCGTCCCGAGCGCTCAACGGCGCCAAATGCGTCGGCTTCGCCTCCACATTTCGCGCCGGGGAAGTGCTGGTCGAGTCGAGCGTGGGAGTGCGGAGCCGGGCGGAGCCCGCCTCCGCGGCGCCCGGCTACACTGACCGTCCCGAGCGCCCGTAGCTCAGGGGATAGAGCGCTGCCCTGCGGAGGCAGAGGTCGCACGTTCGAATCGTGCCGGGCGCATGCTCCCTCGGCGGCTGCGCCGCCGTCGGTCGCATCATTGGGGAAGCAGCCGGTTTCCCCCATGGACCCCCTTCCCTGAGCCGTTCTCGCGGCAGGCGGCTGTGTGCCGCGCCCGCCATGTCGGTCGCGGCGGTGACTGAGGGACAGGCTTCAGCCTGTCCCTGGGTTTTGCGCCGGGCGGCCGTAACCGTCCGAGGGTGTTCGCCGTTCTTGGTCACGGGTGGCACAGAGGATCCCGGACGCGATCGTGCTCGAGCGTCACCGCGACCTCGACGGTCGGCGACGCGATCTCTGGGTGCGGCGAGCGATCCTCGCCATCATCGGTGTCGTTCCGGTGCTCGCGCTCCTCAACGTCTTCGGCCAGCGGCCGCATCTGGCCAGCGCCGGGTCGGGCGCAGCAACGCTCGAGCTGTACGCGCCCGGCCACGTCCGCGGCGGCCTCCTGGTCGAGAGCCGCTTCACGGTCACCGCGCGACAAGAGCTGAGGAAGGCGACCCTCGTCCTCGACCGGGGCTGGCTCGAGGGGATGACGATCAACACGATCGAGCCGTCGCCGGTCGGCCAGGCGTCGCGCGACGGCAAGCTCGTGCTCGAGCTCGGCCACATCCCCGCCGGCCGGAAGTACGCGTTGTACATCCAGATCCAGGTCAACCCGACGAACGTCGGCCGCCGCCGGCAGGACGTCCGCCTCTACGACGGCGAGCAGTTGCTCGCTACCGTGCACCGGATCGTCACCGTCTTCCCCTAGCGATGGATCTCGCGATCAGAGCCATCGTTCTCTTCACGTTCGTGTACGTGCTCATGCGGGTCATGGGCCGCCGCGAGCTCTCCTCGCTCGAGCCGTTCGACCTGATCCTGCTGATCGTGATCGGGGACGCCGTTCAGCAGGGGCTGACGCAGGACGACTACTCGGTCACCGGAGCGTTCATCGTCGTCGGCACGTTTGCCGTGCTCCAGGTGTTCGTCTCCTTCCTGAGCTACCGCCTTCCGTCTCTCCGGTCGACGCTCGACGGCGAGCCGATCGTGATCGTCCAGGACGGCAAGCCGGTCGAGCGGAACCTGAAGCGCGAGCGGATCACGCTCGACGAGGTGCTGGTGGAGGTTCGCCAGCAGCAGCTCGCGTCGCTCGACGACGTCGCCTGGGCCGTGCTCGAGACGAGCGGCCGGATCAGCGTCGTGCCGAAGCGCTCGTAACCCGGCCGTTGCACGGTTGTCTCCGTTGGGTTAAGGTCATCCGACCGACGGCGGGAGACAGGCCCTGAGCCGCGTCCCCGCGCGAACTGCCCAGTGGCGACCGTAGCTTTCGAGGAAGCGACCAAGGTCTATCCCGACGGCACGACCGCCGTCGACGCGCTCGACCTCGCGATTCCCGACGGTGAGCTGATGGTGCTCGTCGGCCCGTCCGGGTGCGGGAAGACGACCGCCCTCCGGATGCTCGCCGGCCTCGAGTCGGTCAGCCACGGCGTGATCCGGATCGGCGACCAAGTCGTCAACCACGTCCCCTCGCGCGACCGGGACATCGCGATGGTCTTCCAGAGCTACGCGCTCTACCCCCACCTGAGCGTCTACGACAACATCGCCTTCGGGCTCCGGGTGAAGAAGGTGCCGAAGGACGAGATCGAGCGTCGCGTCAGCAATGCGGCTCGGATCCTCGATCTCGAGGCGTTCCTGAAACGCAAGCCCCGCGCGCTCTCCGGCGGTCAGCGCCAGCGCGTGGCGATGGGCCGCGCGATCGTTCGCCAGCCGGCCGCCTTCCTGATGGACGAGCCGCTCTCGAACCTCGACGCGAAGCTCCGTGTGCACATGCGCGCCGAGATCAGCCGCCTCCAGAGCGAGCTGGCGACGACGACGATCTACGTCACCCACGACCAGGTCGAGGCGATGACGATGGGCGACCAGGTCGCCGTCATGCGCAAGGGCGAGCTGCAGCAGGTCGACGAGCCGCAGACGCTCTACGACCGGCCGGTCAACCTCTTCGTCGCCGGGTTCATCGGCTCGCCTGCGATGAACCTCCTCGAGGCGCAGCTCGAGTCGGCGAACGGAGGACTGACCGCGCAGATTGGATCGCAGCGGCTCGCGCTCAACGAGCAGGTGCTCGCATCCCGGCCTGCTCTGCCGACCTTCGCGGGCAAGCCGGTCATCCTCGGCATCCGGCCGGAGCACCTCGAGGACGCGGCGCTGGCCCCGGACACGCCCGCCGAGCGGCGCCTGAAGGGAACGATCGAGCTGAGGGAGGCGCTCGGCTCGGAGATCGTCGTCTACGCCAGGGTCGACGCGAAGCCGGCCCTGACCGAGGACGTTCGCGAGCTTGCCGCGGACACGGATGCGGTAACCGTCGGCGAGCTCGAGGAGGAAAGATCGGGAGCGAACCTCATCGGGAAGTTCAACGCTCGCTCCCGCGTGCGTGAAGGAGAACAGGCCGAGCTCGCCGTCGACACTCGAGAGCTGCACTTCTTCGACCCGCAGACCGGCCTCGGCATCTACGACGCAAGTCCCACGAAAGGAGCTGCATGAACCGCAAGCGCATTGCGATCGCCGCGCTCGTTGCGGCAACCGCGGCCGCGCTCCTCGCCGTCACCCAATCCGGGGCGAGGACAGAGTCGGCCGCGAAGGGCAACCAGAACCTCGCCGTCTCGGGCTCGATCTCGTTCGACGGGATCTGGACCGCGGCCGAGGCGAAGGCCTTCGGCCAGGTGATCAAGGCCTTCAACAAGCGCTATCCGAAGGTCAAGGTCAACTACAAGCCGGTCGGGAACAACATGTCGACGGTGATCGCGACCGCGGTCGCCGGCGGCCACCCGCCCGACATGGCCGACATCGCCCAACCGGGCCTGATCAAGCAACTGGCGCAGCAGGGCCACCTGAAGCCGATCACGTACGCGACTTCGGTGATGAAGGCCAACTTCGCGCCCGCGTGGCTGAAGCTCGGGACGGTGAACGGCAAGCAGTATGCGCTCACCTTCAAGGCGGCGAACAAGTCGCTCTACTGGTACAACGTTCCCGCCTTCAAGGCGGCGGGCGTCACGGCACCGAAGACGTGGGGCCAGCTGCTCAAGGCTGCGAACACGCTCAAGGCGTCGGGCACGCCGGCGTACTCGCTGTGCGGGGCGTCCGGCTGGACGCTCACCGACCTGTTCGAGAACATCTACCTGCGGACGTACGGGCCGGCGAAATACGATGCGCTGTCGGCTCACAGGATCAAGTGGACCGATCCGTCCGTCACCAGGGCGCTGACGACGATGGCGGCGATCGTCGGCGATTCGTCCAACCTCGCCGGGGGAACGAGCGGGTCGCTCCAGACCGACTTCCCGACGTGCGTCACGAACGCGTTCTCGACGCCGCCGAAGGGGGCGATCGTCTTCGAGGCCGACTTCGTCGGCGGGGCGATCACCTCTGCGACGAAGGCGAAGCCCGGCACCGGCTTCAACGCGGCGGTCTTCCCGGCGATCACGCCCGGCGCCAACTCGACCGCGGTCGAGATCGGCGGCGACCTGCTGGTCACCTTCCGCGACACGCCCGCGATCCGGGCGTTCGTGAAGTTCCTCGCCACGGCGCCGGCCGCCGAGGCGTGGGCGAAGCTGGGCGGCTTCGGAACCGGCAACAAGAACGTGCCGGTCAGCATCTACCCGGACGCCATCACCCGCGCTACGGAGGCGCCGCTCTCGAAGGCGAAGTCGGTCGTGTTCGACATGTCCGACGAGCAGCCCGCCTCGTTCGGCTCGACCACGGGTCAGGGCATGTGGGGCATCTTCCAGAAGTTCCTGCGCACCCCGAAGGGCATCAGGAGTATCCAGCAGCAGCTCGAGAAGTCCGCTGCGGCTGCGTACAAGAAGGGGAAGTAGCAGGTTGAGCGCAGGAGGGATCACTGCGGAGCCGCCGGTCACGGCGGCTCCGCCCCCCTCCGCCGAGCCGGGCCGGCTCGGCCGCTACGCGACGGGCGTTGTCTTCCTCGCACCGGCGCTCGTCGTTCTCGCCGCGTGGCTCGTCTACCCGACGGTCTACACGATCGTCCGCAGCTTCTTCGGGCCGAGCGGGTACCTCGGCCACTCGGTCGGCTTCGACAACTACAAGCACCTCTTCACGACGTCGACGCTGACGACGGCGATCAAGAACAACGCGATCTGGGTCGCAGTCGTGCCGGCGTTCGTCACCGCCATCGGGCTGATCTTCGCCGTCCTCACCGAACGCGTGCGCTGGGCGGTCGCCTTCAAGACTGTCGTGTTCCTGCCGATGGCGATCTCCGCGTTCGCCACCGGCGTGACGTGGCGGATCATGTACCAGCAGGACCCGAGCCAGGGCGCGATCAACGCGCTCGGGAGGACGGTCAGCGATGTCATCTCCGCCCCCGGCGTCCTGCCGAGCGCGTTGCCGTCGACGCCCCGGCTCGTCACCACGCCGCAGGGCGGGATGCTCCTGAAGACGCCGCTGCACCCGGGGGGCGTCGCGCGGGTCGGGCTCACAGGGATACCGCCGCACGACCTGCCGAAGAGCGCTGTGCAGGCGGTCGCCCCTGCGCCGAAGCCGGGCGACATCGCCGGCGTCGTCTGGCGCGACTTCAAGGCCGGCGGCGGCAAGCCCGGCGTGGTCGAGCAGGGAGAGCTCGGGATCCCGGGCGTGACCGTCGAGCTACGCAACTCGGACGGCAAGGTCGTCCAGAGAGCGAAGACGGAGGCCGATGGAACCTTCGACTTCACCGACGTGCCGGCGGGGACGTACAACGCGGGGGTCGGTGCGAGCACGTTCGCGAAGCCGTTCGGCGGGTACTCCTGGCTGGGACCGAGCCTGATCACGCCGTCGCTCCTGATCGCGTACGTCTGGATCTGGGCGGGCTTCGCCATGGTCGTGATCGGCGCCGGCCTCGCCTCGATGCCGCGTGAGGTGCTCGAGGCCGCCCGCACCGACGGCGCCACCGAGCTGCAGGTCTTCCGCCGCGTGACCGTGCCGCTGCTCGCACCGGTTCTGAGCGTCGTCTTCATCACGATGATCATCAACGTGCTCAAGGTGTTCGACATCGTGCTCGCCCTCGCGCCCGAGTCGACGCAGGCGAACGCGAACGTGATCGCGCTGGCGATGTGGCGGACGGCGTTCGGCGGCGTCAACGACTTCGGCACCGGCTCGGCGATCGCGGTGTTCCTCTTCTTACTCGTGATTCCCGTGCTCCTCCTCAACATCCGCCGCTTCCGGAGGGAGGTCTGATGGCGGCCACCGCCCCGGCGATCGAGCTTCCCGCCCCGCGTGAGAGCACCGCGGCGAAGATGCTGCGCATCGTCGCCAGGGCGCCCATCCACCTCGTCCTCGTCGTGCTCGGCCTGCTCTGGCTCGTGCCGACGTTCGGCCTCTTGATCACCTCGATCCTGCCCGCGTCCGAGCTCGCCTCGAAGGGGTGGTGGGCGATCTTCTCCAAGCCGAGCACCGCCACCTGGTCGAACTACGACGCGATGTTCCACAACCAGGGGCTGCTCACCGCGCTGAAGACGACCGCGTACATCGCAGTCGGAAACACGCTGATCCTCGTCGTGATCGGCGCCCTCGCCGGCTACGCGCTCGCGTGGCTCGACTTCCCCGGCCGCGACTGGCTCTTCGTCGTCGTCGTGGGACTGCTGGTCGTGCCGCTGCAGATGGCGCTGATCCCGATGTTCAAGCTGTACGACACCTTCGGCCTCTTCGACACCGTCCTCGGCATCATCCTCTTCCACGTCGCCTTCGGCCTCCCCTTCGCGATCTTCCTCCTGCGGAACTTCTTCGTCGGGCTGCCCAAGGACATCCTCGAGTCGGCGCGCATCGACGGCGCGAAGGAGCTCGTCATCTTCGTGCGCCTGATCCTGCCGCTCGGCCTGCCGGCGATCGCGTCGCTCGCGATCTTCCAGTTCCTGTGGACGTGGAACGACCTGATCGTCGCGCTCACCTTCGGTCAGAACACGCAGCCGATCACCGTCTGGATCTTCGGCCAGCTGCGCGAGTTCGGCACGAGCATCGACGTGATCGCGCCCGCCTCGTTCATCTCGCTCGTCATCCCGCTCGCCGTGTTCTTCGCCTTCCAGCGCTACTTCGTCCAGGGGCTTCTGGCGGGCTCCGTCAAGTAATGGCTGTTGCAGTCGTGGGATCCGGCCTGGCCGGGTTCACGGCCTACCAGACGCTGCGCCGAGACCTCGAGCCTGAGGAGATCGCCGTCTTCGGGACCGAGGACGACCCGGGGGCGACCTTCCGGCGCCATTCGGCGGCGATCCGCCAGCGAGACATGCGCTCGGAGAGCGACGGGCACTGCCTGCCCACCTCTTTCCCGGGGCTCTCGCTTCGGTCGGCGCTCCACCGCCGGTCGGCCTGGCCCCTGCTCGACTCGCTCCGCGACCACTACCACCCGACGGTGGACGAGTTCCTGGCGCACGTGGATCGGCTGCGGGAGCGGAGCGGCTGGGATCGGAGCCTGCGACGCGCACCGGTCGGGCGGGTGCGGACGGTGGACGGCGGCTTCGAGCTGGACGGCGACGGCGTCTTCCGTCACGTTCTCCTCGCCACGGGGCACCCCGGCCTGAACCTGCCGGACGAGCTGCGCGGCGAGCCGCGCGTGGTGCATTCGTACGAGCCGCACGAGTACGCCTCGACGGTCACCGTGGTCGGCGCAGGCCTCGCAGCCGCCACCGAGTGGCTGAATGCCCTCGCAACGGGGGCGGAGGTCGTCTCCGTTCGGCGGCGAGAGCCGATCCGGCGACCGCTCAACGTGCCGCGCGAGTACTTCTCCCGACGCGGCCTCGCGGGGTTCCACCGGCTCGCCGCCGACGAGCGCGCCGCGCGGCTGCGATCGCTGCTCGCACCGTCGTATCCGCCCGGGCGCGCCTTCGACGAGCCGCGTGCGCACGCGGCGGCGGTGGGACGCGTCCCCGACGAGCATGCCCTCAACCCAACCCCCCCCGGGATCAGCGCCACGGGCAGCCGGGGTTTTGCCGGCGCGCCGCCGGCGGTTTTGGCCGGCTTCGGCGCCGGTCGCTTGAAGGCGGTGACGTTGTCCGCCACGGGACCATGGCCTTGGCCCTGACCGTTTAACTGGGTCTTGACGTCGGGCGGTGTGCCGGCCCCGCCCATTTCGCCGTAGTAGCTGCGGTAGATCAGCTGGATGGTGG
>JBBRXG010000120.1:0-8855 GCA_038248655.1 Gaiellales bacterium | reverse complement strand
TAAAAGCCTGTCACTGCTCTCGGCCTGAAGCGCGCATACGGCTGAGGCAGGGAGCTACCCTCCGGGACTGCCCCTGCCAGGCGGGTAGGTACCCTTCCCCGGTAGTGTTCGACACGCTTTCCGACAAGCTCCAGCACGCCCTCGGCGACCTGCGCGGTCGCGGCCGCCTCGACGACGAGGCGGTGTCGAAGGCGATGCGCGAGATCCGCCTCGCCCTGCTCGAGGCCGACGTCAACCTCCAGGTGGTGAAGGACTTCGTCGCCCGCGTGAAGGAGCGCGCGGTCGGCGAGGACGTGACGAAGAGCCTGACGCCGGGCCAGGAGGTGGTCCGGATCGTCCACGACGAGCTGACTGGGGTCCTGGGCGGCGGCGACTCGAAGCTCGCGTACGCGAAGCGCGGTCCGACGACGATCCTCCTGGTCGGGCTCCAGGGCTCCGGCAAGACGACCGCCGCCGCGAAGCTCGCCCTGATGCTGCGGAAGGAGGGACGGACACCTGCGCTCGTCGCCGCCGATCTGCAGCGTCCGGCCGCGGTCGACCAGCTCGAGCAGCTGGGCCGCCAGCTCCAGGTGCCGGTCTATACCGAGGAGCGGTCCGACCCCGTTGCGGCCGCCGGCAAGGGCGTCGAGTGGGCCGACGCCCAGGGCGCGGATGTGGTGATCGTGGACACCGCCGGCAGACATCAGATCGACGGCGAGCTCATGGACGAGCTCGGGCGGATTGCGAAAGCGATCCGTCCGACGAACGTGCTGCTCGTGCTCGACGCGATGACGGGCCAGGAGGCAGTCGGCGTCGCCGAGGCCTTCCAGGCGCGCGTCGCCTTCGACGGGATCGTGCTCACGAAGCTCGACGGTGACGCCCGCGGCGGCGCCGCGCTGTCGGTGCGTGCCGTCACCGGCCGGCCGATCAAGCTCGCGTCCGTCGGAGAGAAGCTCGACCAGCTCGAATGGTTCCATCCCGACCGGATGGCGTCCCGCATCCTCGGCATGGGCGACGTGCTCACCCTGATCGAGAAGGCCGAGGCGGCGGTCGAGGCGGACGAGCAGGCCGAGATGGAGCAGCGCCTCCGCGCGGGCGAGTTCACGTTCGACGATTTCCTCGCGAGCTACAAGATGCTGCGCAGGATGGGCCCCTTGAAGGGCGTGCTCGGAATGATCCCGGGCCTCGGGAGAGAGCTCCAGGGGCTCGAGGTGGACGAGCGCGAGCTCGCGCGGGTCGAGGCGATCGTGCTCTCGATGACGCCGCGCGAGCGCGGCACGCCGCAGATGATCGACGGCTCGCGCAGACAGCGGATCGCCCGCGGCAGCGGGACGACCGTCCAGGAGGTCTCGCGCCTCCTGAACACCCGCAAGGAGATGCAGAAGCTGATGAAGCAGATGGGGAAGGGCAAGCTCCCGATGCTTCCCCCGCAGATGTCCAAAGTCGGTAGGAGGTAGGAATGGCAGTTCGGATGAGACTGACCCGGGTCGGGTCGAAGAAGAACCCGATCTACCGGGTCGTCGTCGCCGACTCGCGCTCGCCGCGAGACGGCAAGTTCATCGAGATCGTCGGGCGCTACAACCCGCAGCACGACCCGTCGCTGATCGAGTTCGACGAGACGAAGGTGAAGGACTGGCTTTCGAAGGGAGCGCAGCCCTCGGCTGCGGTGTCGCGGCTCCTGAAGGCGAAGAGCATCGGCTGATGGCCGGCCCCGCCGCCGAGCTCGTCGAGTACCTGGCGCGGCGGCTGGTGGAGCGTCCGGACGCAGTCAGCGTCACCGAGGTCGAGGAGGACGGGGCGCTGGTGATCCAGCTGCGGGTCGCGGAGGACGATCTCGGCCGGGTGATCGGTCGCGGCGGCCGGATCGCCCGCGCGCTGCGCACGATCGTCCGTGCCGGCGGCGCGCAGGCCGACCGGCGCGTGCTGCTCGACATCCTCGAGTAGTTGGCCGACGAGCTCGTCACGGTCGGACGGGTGGGGCGGCCGCACGGGCTCGACGGGTCGTTCGTCGTCGAGCGCCCGAGCGAGAACGAGCACCTGTTCGCGCCCGGCGCCCGGTTGCTCGCGGGCGGACAGGAGGCGACCGTCGCCGGCCGGAAGCGCTCGGGCGGGCGGCTCGTGGTCAGGCTCGACCGGACCGTGCCGAGGGGAGCGGACCTGACGGTGCCGCGGTCGATGCTGCCGGATCCGGAGCCGGAGAGCTTCTACGTCTTCCAGCTGATCGGCCTCGACGTCGTCGAGGAGGGCGGCCGGCGCCTCGGCTCCGTGCAGGACGTCACGCCCGGGATCGCGAACGACGTTCTCATGCTCGACTCCGGCGTCCTGCTGCCGATGCACGAGCAGTGTGTGCGCGAGATCGACCTCGCCGCCGGCCGGGTCCTGGTCGCCCGCGGATTCGGAGACGGGTAACCTCAATCGCCCGGTGCGCGTCGACGTCTTCACTCTGGTCCCGCACGCCTTCGGCTGGCTCACCGAGCAGCGGCCGCTCGCGACAGTGCTGGGCACCGAGCTCGATCTGCGCCTGTTCGGCTATCGGGACACGACGCCGCTTCCGAACGGCCAGGTGGACGACTCTCCGTACGGCGGCGGGCCGGGGATGGTGCTCCGCGTGGACGTCGTCGCGGCCGCGTTGGACGCGGTCTACGGCGGCAGGCCGGATCACCGCGTTGTCGCGCTCACCCCGCAGGGCCGGCAGCTCGACCAGGCGGCCGTCGAGGAGCTCGTCGCCGAGGAACGGCTGACGCTGCTCTCGGCGCGCTTCGAGGGCTTCGACGAGCGGATCCTCGGGCATCTCGCCACCGACGCGATCTCGATCGGCCCCTACGTCCTGTCCGGCGGAGAGCTGCCGGCGATGGTGCTGATCGACGCGATCGCCCGCCTCCAGCCGGGGGCGCTCGCGGAGAGATCGGCGGCGCAGGAGACATTCTCGGCCGACCTCGACGGCGGCAACGAGTTCCCGCACTACACGCGGCCGCCGGAGTTCCGCGGCTGGCGAGTCCCGGACGTGCTCCTGTCCGGCGACCACGGCCGCATCGACGGCTGGTGCCGGGAGAAGAGCCGGGCGCGGAGCAGCAGCCGGTGAACGACCTCTACTCGGTGCTCGGAGTCAGGTCGGATGCTTCTGAAGACGAGATCCGCGACGCGTACGTCCGCCGTCTGCGCCTCGACGAGCCCGCCGTGGACGGCGGCGACTCCAGCTCGCGCGAGCTCCGCGAGGCCTACGACGTCCTCAGCGACCCGGAGCGCCGGCGGAGCTACGACGCCTCACTCGGGATCCGGCGGCCGGAGGAGCCGTCTGCGATCCCCGCCCGGGTCGACGAGCGGCCGCCGCGCAACCCGGTCACCCGGGCGACGAGGCGGCTGCCGCGCGGCTGGCGGGTCCTGATCGACTGGATCGTGACCATCGTCGGTGCGATCGCGATCGTGCTCGCGATCAAGGCGTGGGTGATCAATCCGTACCGGATCCCGTCGTCGTCGATGGAGCCGACGTTGCACTGCGCCCGGCCCGGCACGGGCTGCGAGGCCCGCTTCTCGGACCGCGTCCTCGCGAACCGCTTCATCTACCACTTCCGCAAGCCGCACCGCGGCGACATCATCGTCTTCAAGACGCCGCCGCTCGCGAAGCAGCGCTGTGGCGCCGGGGGCACGTTCGTCAAGCGGCTGATCGGGCTCCCGGGCGAGACCTGGCAGGAGAAGAACGGCTTCATCTACATCGACGGGAAGAAGCTGCTGGAGCCGTACATGAAAGGCGGGCGCCGCGACACCGGCACGAGCTACCCGGCCCGGAAGATTCCGCAGGGGATGTACTTCATGATGGGCGACAACCGGACGCAGTCGTGCGACTCGCGCGAGTGGGGTTCGGTGCCGCGCGGAAACCTGATCGGGGAGGTGTTCGCCGTCTACTGGCCGCCGAATCGAATCGGCTTCAGATAGCCGGCATCGCCTCGCGCGCGAACTACAGGGACAGACCCCGAGGGTCTGTCCCTGACTGACGGCCGGTTCCGTTCAGCTACCATTTCGCGTCGGCCCGCGGGCCCGACCTCCTATGAGCAAGACGATCGAGCTCCTCGAGCAGCGCCAGCTGCGCAAAGGCCGCCCGCGGTTCAAGGCCGGCGACACCGTGCGGGTGCACTTCCAGGTGATC
Source organism: Gaiellales bacterium (assembly GCA_038248655.1). GTDB lineage: Bacteria > Actinomycetota > Thermoleophilia > Gaiellales > Gaiellaceae > DATBLE01. Next base: position 4,732 of record JBBRXG010000120.1, on the reverse strand, counting down.
GAGGGCCAGCGGCGACGGATCCAGGTCTTCGAGGGGATCGTGATCAAGCGCCAGGGTTCAGGCGTTCGGGAGACGTTCACCGTGCGCAAGCAGTCCTTCGGCGTCGGTGTCGAGCGCACGTTCCCGCTCCATTCGCCCAAGATCGAGAAGATCGAGGTGATGCAGATCGGCGACGTGAACCGCGCGAAGCTCTACTACTTGCGGGAGAAAGTGGGAAAGAAGGCGCGCGTGCGGGCTGTCCAGCGGAGGGACAAGCTATCCTCGGCCGATGCCGTCGACGAGGTCGAGGACGAGCCCGAGGAGCCTGGAGACCCCGCCGCAGCAGCCCCCGAAGAGCCCGTCGAGCGTCCCGTCGCCGATGGGGGCTCCGACGCCGAGCCGGTCGCAGACGCCGAGCCGGCCGAAGACACGCCGGCAGCCGGGCAGGAGACTTCTTAGCTTCGACCGAGGGCTCGGCGTCCGCTGGGTCGCCGGGGCCGACGAGGCGGGGCGCGGGTCGCTCGCCGGGCCGCTCGTCGTCGCCGGGGTGCTCCTCGACTACGCAGGGCTCCGAGAGCACCGCGTTCGGCCGCTCGCCCAGCTGAACGACTCGAAGCAGCTCCCCTCGGAGCGCCGCGAGGAGCTCTTCCGCGCGATCGTCTCCTGCGCAGACCGGATCGCGGTTCGAATCGTCTCGCCCGGCGAGATCGACCGCCGCGGCCTGCATCGCTGCAATCTCGACGGGTTGAGGCAGGTGCTGGGCGCGCTGGCACCGCCGGCGGAGGCCTGCCTGGTCGACGGCTTCCGGCTCGGCCCGGCCGCCCCGGCGCACACCGCCGTCGTCGACGGCGACGAGAAGAGCGCCGCGATCGCGGCGGCGTCGGTGGTCGCGAAGGTGACCCGCGACCGGGTGATGCGGCGGCTCGATGCCCTGTTTCCGCACTACGGCTTCGTTTCGCATGTCGGCTACATCACCCCCGGCCACTCGGCGGTCGTCCGGCAGCGGGGGCCGAGCGAGATCCATCGGCGCTCGTTCCAGGCACTCTGCTACGGGTAACCCGGCGGGAGCCGCCGCGGAGCGCCGGGTGCGGCGCTGGTACCTCCTGCGCGGCCATCGGGTGCTCGCGGCCAACGCCTGGGCGGGAGGCTACGAGCTCGATCTCGTGCTGCGTCGAGGCAGGCGCCTCGTCTTCTGCGAGGTGAAGGCCAAGGGCGGCCGGCGATACGGCGACCCGCTCGAGATGGTCGGACCGGAGAAGGTGCGGCGGCTGCGCCGGGCGGCCGAGACCTGGCTCGCCGCCCACCCCGAGTGCGCCGGGCTCGCGGTGCGGCTCGAGGCTGTCGGCCTCGTCGACGGGCGGGTCAGCCGGGTCGTTTTGGTATCCTGACGGTCGCCGGGGGGCACTATCCCCGAACGGGTGTGCTCGTCAGAACGGTCGCAAGACCCGGGTACGCCGGCCACAGCGATACTGGTCTTCGAATCGGTGGCGGGAGAAACCTTCGGCTGAACGTGAAGCTAGCGTCCAGCCGAAAGGAGTTCCGTGAACGTCAATCGAGCAAGCTTCAGCACGAAGGCCCGTACCTGGCTCCTCCTCGCCGGGCTGACCGCCCTGTTCATCGGGGTCGGCGCCGCGATCGGCGGGGCCGCGCTGTGGTTCTTCGTCGTCTTCTCCGTGCTGATGAACGTCGTCGCCTACTGGAAGTCGGACGCGTTCGCGATCAGGGCCGCTCGTGCGCAGAAGGTGTCGGAGGCCGAGGCTCCCGACCTGCATCGCCTCGTCGAGGAGCTCTCGCAGCTCTACGAGGTGCCGAAGCCCCGGGTGTACCTGATCCCCTCCGACCAGCCGAACGCGTTCGCGACCGGTCGCAACCCCGAGCACGCGGCCGTTGCGGTCACGCAGGGACTGATGCGCTCCATGCCGCACGACCAGGTGCGTGGCGTGCTCGCGCACGAGTTCGCCCACATCAAGAACCGCGACATCCTCGTCTCGTCGATCGCGGCGATGATCGCCGGGGCGATCTCGGCGGTCGGAAACATCTTCTTCTTCGCCGCCATGTTCGGCGGGGACGATCGCGACAATCCTCTCGGCGCGATCGGCGCGCTGGCGACGATCATCATCGCCCCGCTCGCCGCGATGCTCCTGCAGTTGGCCGTCTCTCGCCAGCGGGAGTACCTGGCCGATGCCACCGCCGCGCGTGTGCTCGGTACGGGCGAGCCGCTCGCCGAGGCGCTCGAGACGCTCGAGCGCGGGCGTGAGGCGGTGCCGATGCAGGTCAACCCGGCGACGTCGACGCTGTACATCGTCAACCCGCTGAAGGCGGTGGGGATGGCGAGCCTGTTCGCGACGCACCCGCCGATAGCGGAGCGCATCAGTCGGCTACGCGAGTACGACCGCAGTAGGGGCCTGGCTTAAGTCCTCACGGGGCCGTCGCGGCGACGGCGCTGCGTAGATCGTCGAGGGACGTGGTGTAGTCCGAGCCGACCATTCGATAGAGGTCGAGCAGTACGTCGTAGGTGCCGGGATCGACTCCGACGAAATTCCAGAATTCCGATCCCATCGTCACTTCCCGGTCAAAGTCGAAGAACCGGATCGGGTGCGGATGTGCGTATGCCTCTATCCGCCCGTACGGATCGTATGGCACACCCCACCAGGCGAAGACATGCCCATCACGTCGCAGACCGATCGCCGTGAGCTGTCTTTGCTTCATCTCAATGCACTGACCTCGATTCGGCTTTGGACTCTTGAGCTCGAAGTAGTGCTCTTCACCGTCATGGGTGCGGATCGAGAGATCGACCCGAGTCGCTGCCGGCACCTCGTCTCCGAAGGCATTGAGAAGTTGTGCCCGCTCGTATGCGTGATCTGGCCGGGCTTCGTTGCGCGATAGCTGGTTGATCCGCTGGGTGATGAACTCGCGAGCCAGCACAGGGAGGGTTCCGGCCAGGTCGAAGGCTCGTTGGGCCTCCGAGTGCGCATATTCGCCGATCGAGAGAGCGATACGCTCATGCAGATTGCCGAGAGCGGTCGAGAAGCCGCGCTCGCCGAGTCCGCGGATTCCCGGAACGAGGGCGTCGTGAAAAGGCGCCAACACACCTCTCGGCGAGAACCCCTCGGCTTCGATTCGGCGTAGCTCCTCGTACTGCCTCGCGATCCACGAGTCCATGAATTCCCTCAGGAGGCGATCGATGCGTTCACGCACGGCTTGATCGACCATGCTCGCGGAGTCCTCGGAGCGCCCTCTCAGCCGGTACGGCACATGAGGACGTCCTCGTAAAACTCGCCTGCACGGCGACCTGTGCGTCGGTTCACGTGTCGCGTGATCCGACTCTCGAGTCGAAGGCCTGCGCTCTCAAGGATCGTAGGGTAGAGGCCCTGCGAATCGTTTACGACGATCAGAACAGGCGCGCCTTTCCTCATCTGGGTGCTCGCGTTCCGGAACACGGATCCCATCGAAGCCATGTATGCATCCAGGGCAGCCCTGCTCCTCCCCGCGGCAGCTGCTCCGATCTCCTCTTCCCGTCGATCGTGTAGGCCGAGCAGTTCGTATGCGTACCGATGCTGCTCGTGATAGTCGATGAGGCCTGGATACGGTGGGGAGGTGATGATCCCCGTTGGCTTCATCGCCAGCCTCACCGTCCTGGCATCGTCGTGCAACACGACGACGTCTCTGCCAGTCCGAAGGTCGGCGAACGCGCGTAATCGGCGGACCGTGTCGGTTGTGTACCGGACAAGAAACTTCCACGCCTCCTCGACCGGTCTGCACTCGCGCTTGTGCTTGAGGCAGAAGTAGGCGCTGGTCGTGGGCGTTCGTGGAAAGTCGAGGTCGAAGTGCGTTGTCAGCCGCGCCGAACGGGCTGCTCGTGAAAGAACGATCCGGGCAACGTCGTCGTAGGGCGCCGCCAGTCGCTCTGCAGCTGCCCGGTAGGAGAGCAATTCGGCAAGCGCTCGCGGTGCAAACCACTGTTCGAGCCACGCGGTTGTCTCGTGGGAAACGACGTCGAGTTGTTGGCGTGCGTCCTCCAGCGCTCCGCGGAGCGCCAGTGCTAGTTCGCCGAGCGAGTAGTCGGTTGTCTTCACCCGTGAGAGCATGCAGTTGAACGCAGAGATGTCACAGCCCACCGAACTCGCCCCGAACACGTTTGCCTCGACCAAAGTCGTCCCTGAGCCAAGAAACGGGTCGTAGATCCAGTCTCCGGGTGAGAACTGACGCTTGAGAAACACTTCGACGAGCTGAGGGATGAACTTTCCGAGGTAGGGGTGGAGGCTGTGGACATGCTTTGTGCGCTCGAGCTGCGGCAGATCGTCCTCTGACCACGAGAGTTCGTGGTCGATGTCGGCGTAGAGGGCCTCCTGCGTCTGTCCTGCCATGAGCAGCAAGCCTAGTGTCGGACGCGGACGAGCTTCTCGAAGTCTGGGAAAGTCGGCACGTTCCGTCACAGACACGTGAGGCTTACACCGCTTCCATGGCGGGGTGCTCGCACGCACCGTCACGCACGCGCTCGTCGGCCTCGATGCCCGCCGGGTCGAGGTCGAGGCGCACGTCGAGCTCGGCGTTCCCGGCTTCACGATCGTCGGCCTCGCCGACCGGGCCTGTCAGGAGGCAAAGCACCGTGTCAGGAGCGGGATCGCCTCGGCCGAGCTCGAGTGGCCGGTTCGGCGGATCACGGTCAATCTCGCTCCGGCCGGGCTGCGGAAGGAGGGTTCTGGTTTCGACCCCCCGATCGCCCTCGCCGTGCTCGGCGCCTCGCGGCAGC
>JBBRXG010000119.1:0-9240 GCA_038248655.1 Gaiellales bacterium | reverse complement strand
TACGGCTCGCTCCACGAAGCGGCCGGCAGCCACATCCACGTCCTTCTCCAAGATCACAACACCACTCCGATCTCGCCCTCAAGCTCCTTGATTACGTCATCCAGACCGTCTCACACGAGCTTGGCAGAGAGGGCGAGCGTGCAAAGCAAGCAGAGCCCCCCCGTGGGGCGCCGAGGGCGCCCCATGAGCCCCCTTCCCTAATCGCTCGCACCCCTCGCGCCGCTGGATGCCGCGCCCGACCTGTGCGGGCGCGGCCGTAACCGCTGCTGAGGTGCGAAAGGGTCGGGGAAGGGGGCGCACGGGGGAAACCGGCTGTTTCCCCCGTGAAGCGAGCGTCCTACGCTGTGCGGAGGTACAGGTAGAGCTCGGGCGCGTGTGAGCGGAGCTCTCGGAGCGCCCGCGACTCGAGCTGGCGCACGCGCTCGCGGGTGATACCGAGCTCGGAGCCCACCTGCTGGAGCGTCTGCGGCGTCTGGCCGTCGAGCCCGTACCGGCGCGAGATCACGAGGCGCATGCGCGGATCCAGGGCCTCCAGCGCCCCGGCCAGCTCTCTCGCCCGCATTCCCTCCGCGGTCGTCTCCTCGGGAAGCTCGGCGTTCTCGTCCTCGATCAGCGCCGAGTAGGTGCTCTCCCCGTCTCCGACCGGTGTGTCGAGGCTGATCGGATCCTCGATCAGCTCGAGCAGGTCGCGAACCTTCTGCTCCGTGAATCCGCTCTCCGCCGCGATCTCGCCGAGCCTGGGCTCTCGGTTCAGCTTCTGGGAGAGGACTCGGCGCGACCGCATCACGCGCCGCACCTGGTCGGCCACGTGGACCGGGAGCCGGATCGTCCTGCCCTGGTCGGCAAGCGCACGGGTGACCGCCTGCCGGATCCACCAGGTCGCGTAGGTCGACAGCTTGTACCCCATCCGCCAGTCGAACTTCTCGACGGCGCGGATCAGGCCGAGATTGCCCTCCTGGATCAGATCGAGGAGCGGAACGCCGGCCTTCGTGTAGTTCCGGGTGATCGACATCACGAGCCGGAGATTGCCCTCGATCAGGCGTCTCTTCGCCTCCTCGTCACCCTCGTCCTTGCGCTGCGCCAGCGCTCGCTCCTCCGCGGCCGTCAGCAGCCGCCCGTCGCCGATCTGGCGGACGTACAGCTTGAGCGGATCCTGCGTCGCAGCGGGAGCGTCCAGAGCGTCGACACGATCCTCTGCAACCGCATCAGGCTCGTCCAGCGCCGGTACGAGCTCCAGCCTGGGCAGGTCCTCTTCGATCGCAGGGTCCTCGGGCTGGTAGTCCATCCTGGAGCTGATATCGGCACCCCGGCCGGGACACTGTCCTCCCTCGTTCGAGGGACGCGGGAGTCGTTGGGCCAACCGCCCTCCCGAATCGGTCGTCCAAGTGTCCGGGGACGTCACCGGGGTCCTCCGGTCCTGGATCTACGATCTCCACAAGGCACCATATGTGCGGAATCTCCGGATACAGCCTCAGCCCGTCGAGCAGCGTCGACCGGACGCGTGTGGCTCAGGCCCTGCTTGCGGCGATCGCTGAACGCGGAGCGGACGCCGTCGGTTATGCCCATCGCTCCGCCGGTGGCGCCGTCGCCATCAGCAAGCAGCGGAGCGGTGCAAGCGCGGTGCTGGAGACGATGCACATCCCGGCCGACGCCCGGCAGGTGCTCCTGCACGTTCGGGACTACACGAAGGGTCATCCGCGCATCGCCGCCAACAATCATCCGGTTCGGCACGGCACCGTCGTCGGCGTCCACAACGGGACGATCCTGAACGACGAGGAGTTGATGGCTGGCTACGGATTCCAGCGCGCCGAGCCCGCCATGACCGTCGACTCCGAGGTGATCTTCGCCGTCGCCGAGGCAACCCGCTCGAGCGCCCGCCGGTTCGACGACTTCCGCGGCTCGCTCGCCGCCGCCTGGCTCGACGAGCGCCAGGCGAAGCTCCTCTTCCTCGCCCGCGGCACGGGGCGGCCGCTCTGGGTCGGGACGGCGCGACGCGAGCTCCTGTTCGCGTCGACCGAGCGGGCGCTCGAGATCGCCGAGTGGTACACGGGGCTCCGACTGCGCAAGCACGAGCTTCCCGAGGGCACGCTTCTCGCCGTCGACGGCGGCCGAGCGGTCCGGCGCGAGCGATTCACCCCGGATCCGACGTACGAGGCCGATCCGCTGCCGGCGGTGCGGGCCCCGCAGGAGGGGGCGTTCTGCCTCCAGCGGCTCGCGGTCATGTTCGGCAGCGTCGCCGCCTAGACGATTGATCGATACATCGACCAATCGTCTAGACCGGGGTCAGCCGGCCGTCCGGGTCGACGGACACCCCACGCTCGCGAAGGCGCGCCCGCACGAGATACTGGAAGGTCGACCACGCTCCCTTGCGGGCGTCGAACATCCGGTACACCTGCCACTCGGTCAGCAGTCCCGCGTCGCGTCGCCTCGCCTCGGCCCAGTCGTTGAACTTCGGTAGCCGGCCGAGCGTCCTGGCCAGCGTCGCACCCTGCTCGATCGCGCGCTCCAGCCGCTCCTCGCCCACAGGCACGTCGAACCCCGCCTCCCGGAGGGCGTTCGTCAGCGACCCGAACGTGTGCCAGTAGAGCGACTTCGACGGCATCCAGCTGCGGTGCGCGTCGACGTCCTTCGCGGTCGGCACGCGGCCGACCTTCTCCCCCAGCTCCCGGAGCAGGCCGATCAGCTCGTCGCGGGTGGCGAGCCGTCGCGGAACGAGGCCGGCCCCCCGCTTCGCCTGGTTCCAGCTGCCGAAGTGCTCGATCACCGTCTGCGGGTGCATGGGCGTCTGCGGGTCGTCGGCGAACTCCTTCATCGTCGGCGAACGCCCGAGACGCCGGGCCGAGGCACGAAGTGCGCCCAGGATCTCCTCGTCCGAGTAGCGGCGGCGGATGCCCGCCTGAAACGCGGCGAGCTCGCCCGGATCGATGCTGGTGATCGCCCGGTACGGGCGCCGACGAGGCACGCTGGCAAACAGAATAGAGCGTTTTGGGTCATTTGCAAAGACCCGTGCCAGTGTGATCAGAGCAACATGAACATTCTGCAATACGAGCCGAGCGTGGAGAGGAACCGAGAACGGCGGGCGGGTCCGGGGGTCGAGCGCCGATCATGGGCGACGGCAACGTGGCGGCGGCGCCGCTCGGGCGGCCTCCCGGCCGGCTCCTCGAGCGGCAGGGCGACGAGCCGCGGCGTACGGCCGGCGGGCGCCGGCTCGCCCGAGGCCGCTGCGCCCTGGACCCGGTTTCGACCCTGGAGCTTGGCGCGGTACGCGGCGAGATCGGCACGGTGGACGAGCTCGTTTGCGTCCGCGCCGTCGGCCGGGAACGTTGCGACACCCATCGAGATCGTCACCTGGAAAGGGCAGGTCTCGTCGCCGAACTCGAACACGCGCTGTGAGACGCACTGCCGGAGGCGTTCGGCGACGCGGAGCGCCTGCTCGGAGTCGGTCTCCGGCAGCAGGATCGCGAACTCCTCACCGCCGAAGCGGGCGGAGACGTCGTAGTGGCGCAGCTTCGCGCGGAAGACGTCGGCGACGCCGGCCAGCACCCCGTCACCGGCCAGATGGCCGTGGCGGTTGTTGACCTCGCGGAGGAGGTCGAGGTCCGCCATCAGCAGCGAGGCCGGCCGTTCGAAGCGCTCGGCGCGCGCCAGCTCCTCGTTCAGCACCGAGGCGAAGTGCCTCGAGTTGAGCAGGCCGGTCTTCGGGTCGACACGCGCCTGCTCCTCGAGCTGCGGCACGTGCAGCGCGCGGGTGATGAGGAGCAGCGGGGCGAGCGCGAACGGAATCAGAGCCCTGTTCACCTGCCAGGACGCCGCGGCGCCGACCCCGACGGCCGCGACGACGAGCTCGGTCAACAGCATCGTCGGGGCGAACACCCCGGTCTCGAGGAGGCGGCGACCGTGAGCGAAGGCGAGCATCCCGGCCGTCAGTGCACGGTTCAGCCCGACGAGCACGACACATGCGGTCAGCCCGGCGAGCGGGAGACGCGCACCGCCGCCGGCCCAGCCGGTGTCCGAGACGACGTGCGCCGCCCCCCACGCCGCGAGCCCGCTCAGGGTCGAGTTGCAGACGTCGAAGACCCGCCTGGACCGGACGCGGCGGCGTGTCGTCCACTCGGGGAGATGCTGCAGGGCGCCGAGCAGGACGACGAGCTCGGGGGACAGGAGCAGCGCGCCGGCGACGAGAAACGCGGTCGAGATGTGGTAGGAGCGGTCGCGGCTCGTCCGGACGGCAACGAGCTGCGTGACCGCCGCGCAGGCGGCGAGGACGACGAAAGCGGCCCATGGGCGCGGGTGCGCGGCGAGCCGCGAGACGACGAGCGAGAGGCCGGCGGACGCCGTCACCACGACGACGCCGGCCAGGTAGACCCACCCCGCCGTCGGCATGCGCTCGCCGCGAGGGCCTGCCGTGATCGCGTGTTTGCCGCTGCGACCGTTGCTGCTCGCAACGTGCTCGACGGTGTCCTGCACGAACGTGACCTCTCCCCAAACCTCGAAACGACCTCTGACCCTCTACGTGGCACGCTAGGTCGGGCAGGGCTCTCCGATCTTCCCCCGAAAGGGGTAGGCCCGCGGTGAACGGCCGGAAACCCCCGTTCGAGGGATAGAGGGCGCGCGACTACACTGGCCGCGATGCGCCTCGCCCTGGAGCTTGCGCTCGCACGAGCGGCGGGCCGGCTGTCCCGTCTGGCCGGCCGAGGCGGCGGGACGACACTTCCGGGAAAGCTTCTTGCGGCCGTCGACCCGGGCGCGGTCGCACGGCTGGCAGGGCGGTTGCCGCTCGGCACCGCCGTGCTCTCGGCGACGAACGGGAAGACGACGACGGCCTCGCTCGTCGCGGCGATCCTCTCCTCTCGGATTCAGCTCGCGCACAACAGCTCCGGCGCGAACCTTCTCTCCGGGGTCACCTCCACCCTGCTCGACGCCGGGCGCGCCGAGCTGGGCCTGTTCGAGGTCGACGAGGCTGCTTTCCCCGACGTCGCCCGGCGGCTCGGACCGCGCGCGGTGTGTCTCGCGAACCTCTTCCGCGACCAGCTCGACCGCTACGGCGAGCTGGAGCAGATCGCGGAACGGTGGCGAGCGGCTGTCGCGGAGCTTCCCGATGCCTCGACCCTGGTCGTCAACGCCGACGACCCGCAGGTCGGTGACCTCGCAGCGCTGCATGCCCGCAGCGTCACCTTCGGTGTCGACGACCCGCGGCGGGCGCGCCGGTCGCTCCAGCACGCAGCCGACTCGAAGTACTGCCTGCGCTGCGGCACACCGTACGCGTACGCAGCCGCGTACGTCGGCCACCTCGGCGACTACCGCTGCCCGTCGTGCGGGCACGGGCGCCCGGCGCTCGAGATCTCCGCGCGTGCGGTCGAGCTGGAAGGAATCGAGCGAGTCTCGTTCGACCTGGTCACCCCGGACGGAACGCGGCGGATCCGGCTTGCGCTCCCAGGGCTCTACAACGTGTACAACGCGCTCGCCGCCGCCTCGCTCGCCCGTGCGCTCGGCGCCGACCTCGACGAGATCGAGCGCGGCCTGGCCGGCGCCCAGCCTGCGTTCGGTCGCTTCGAGCGGATCTCGGTCGGCGACCGAACGGTGCTACTGCTCCTGATCAAGAATCCCGCCGGCGCGAACGAGATCGTCAGGACGCTCGTCGAGGGCAATCCGCCGAAGCTGGCCGTGATCGCGCTCAACGACGCGATCGCCGACGGACGCGACGTCTCGTGGATCTGGGATGTCGACTTCGAGCCGCTCTTCGACGGCCTGGAGCGGATCGTCCTCTCGGGCGACCGCGCGGCCGAGCTCGCGCTCCGCTGCAAGTATGCGGGCGTCGCCACGCGCGCCCTGGAGATCCTCCCCGACCTCGAGGAGGCGCTCGATCGCGGCCTTGCCCTCGCGGGCAGCGGCGGGGAGCTCACCGTTCTGCCCACGTACACGGCGATGCTGGCGCTGCGGCGGATCGTCGCCCGCCGGGGACACGTGCGTCAGTACTGGGAGCGGGCGGCGTGAAGCTCGCCGTCGGACACCTCTATCCGGACCATCTGAACATCTACGCGGATCGCGGGAACATGGCGGTGCTCTCCCGCCGCGGTGCATGGCGAGGCCTCGAGCTGGAGATCTCCCCGATCGGGATCGGTGAGACCCTGCGTCCCGGCGCGCACGACCTCTTCTACGTCGGCGGGGGTCAGGACCGCGAGCAGGCGCTGATCGCACCCGATATCGCGGGGAAGGGACCGGCGCTGGCCGAGGCCGTCGCCGGCGGCACCGCGGTCCTGGCCGTCTGCGGCGGCTATCAGCTGCTCGGGCGCTCGTACCGCGACCGGTACGGCGCCGAGCTCCCCGGGGCGGGTCTCTTGCCGCTGCACACGGTGGCGGGTACGCGGCGGATGATCGGGGACGTCCTGCTCGAGTGCGAGCTCGACCCGGGCGAGGCTCGGACGCTCGCGGGCTTCGAGAATCATGCCGGCCGGACGCTGCTCGATGCGGGCGCCGCGCCGCTCGGCCGGGTCGTCGCGGGCTTCGGCAACGACGGCACCAGCGGGGTCGAGGGCTGTCGCGCCGGGCGTGTCGTCGGCACCTACCTGCACGGGCCGCTCCTGCCTCGCAACCCCTGGTTCGCGGACTGGCTGCTCGCGCAGGCGGTGGCGCACCGGACGGGCCGGGAGCCCCCGGTGTTCGAGCAGCTCCGCGATGAGCTGGAGGGCGAGGCGCACACGGTGTCCGCGGCGCGCGCCAGGGCGCGCGGCGGAAGGTGGTAAAACCCGTTCCGCAGCTCAGGGCGCCCAGAGCGGGCCGAGGTAGACGGTCGGGTCGCCGGGGCGGCGGCGGGCCAGGAACCGCTGGATCGGCGGGTGCAGAACGATCTCGTCCAGCTCGCGGAGCTCGAAGAGCCGGTGGCCGCGGACGGCCGCGTCCGCCGAGGTGGCGGTCTCGAGCGAGCGGCCTCCGAGGTCACCCGCGAAGATGATGTGCACGACGTGCCGCGCCGCGAAGCTGCGACGCGGCGCGATCGAGTCGACGATCGCGATCGGGCCCTCGAACGGGATCGCGTCGTTGATGCCGACCTCCTCGGACAGCTCGCGGCGCAGGGCGTCGACCAGCGACTCCCCCGAGTCGACGCCGCCGCCCGGGAGCAACCAGTACTCCCGCCCCGGCTTCTCGTGGCGGCAGAGCAGGATGCGGCCGCGCCAGCCGAGGAGCGCCGACACGCGGATGCGCGGCTCGGCGCTCACCGCTCGCCGGAGGATCCGAACCCACCCGTCCCTCGCTCGCTCACGGGAAGGTCGTCGACCTCGTGGAGCGTGACCGCACCGACGGCGACGACGACGAGCTGGGCGATCCGCATCCCCGGCTCGACGACGAGCGGCTCGCGCCGGTCGGTGTTGTGCAGGATCACGCGCAGCTCGCCGCGGTAGCCCGCGTCGACGATCCCGGGCGAGTTGACGATCGTCGCTCCGTTCTTCACCGCCAGGCCCGATCGGGGCGTGACCAGGCCTGCATGGCCCTTCGGGATCGCAACGGCGATGCCGGTGCCCACGAGCGCACGACCGCCGGGGGCGATCTCGTGCCGGTCGCAGGCGACCAGGTCCAGCCCCGCGTCGCCCGGGTAGGCCCGGGTCGGCAGGACGGCATCCTCCCGGAGCCGCGTCACGGGCAGATCGATCACGCGACCGGCGTCGCCCGGTGCCCGGACGCGTCCGCGACGAGGAAGCGTGCGAACCGGCGGATGTCGCGCTCGGGCAGGCGCGCCCGGATCAGCACACCGTCCTCGCGATCGGTGCGTGACTCGATCGGAGGCCCGAGCGCGTACAGCTCGGCCAGGCTCCCGCCCTCGGCGTAGGGAACCAGGAGCTCGACGGTTTCGAACCGATCCGCGAACCGCTCGGCGATCCGAGCCCGCAGCGAATCGAGGCCGTCGCCCGACCGCGCCGAGATCTGAAGCGCTTCCGGGAATCGGTTCGCCAGCCGACGGCGGGCGAGTGCGTCGAGTGCGTCGACCTTGTTCAGGACGAGCTCGATCGGAAGCTCGGAGGCGCCGATCTCGTCCAGCACAGCGTTCACTGCCCGCAGCTGCTCGTCCAGCGTGTCCCCGGCGGAGGCGTCGGCCACGTGGAGGACCAGATCGGCGACGAGCGTCTCCTCCAGCGTGGCTGCGAAGCCCTCCACCAGCTGGTGCGGCAGCCGCCGGATGAAGCCGACCGTGTCGGTGACGAGATACCGACGGCCCTCGTGCTCGAACGAGCGCGTCGTCGGGTCGAGCGTCTCGAACAGACGGTCGTTGACCGCTGCGTCGGCGCCCGTGACGGCGTTCAGGAGCGTCGACTTGCCGACGTTCGTGTAGCCCGCGAGCGCGATCGTCGGCGTCTCGGCCCGGCGCCTGCCCTTCCGCCGCGTCGCCCGCTGCTTCTCGAGATCGCGCAGGCGCCCTCTCAGCTGCGAGACGCGCCTCCGGGCCAGGCGGCGGTCGGTCTCGAGCTGGGATTCGCCCGGGCCGCGCGTGCCGACGCCGCCGCCCAGGCGCTCGAGGTGCTGCCACATTCCCCGCATCCGCGGCAGGTTGTACTCGAGCTGCGCGAGCTCGACCTGGAGCTTGCCCTCGGCGCTGCGCGCATGCTGGGCGAAGATGTCGAGAATCAGCTGCGTGCGATCGACGATCCGCGCCTCGAGCAGGTTCTCGAGCCGTCGCTGCTGGGAGGGGTCGAGCTCGTCGTCGACGAGGAGCGACTCGGCTCCCGACTCGCCGACGGCGCGCTTCAGCTCCTCGAGCTTGCCCTTGCCGAGGTAGGTTCTCGGGTCCGGCCGGGAGCGGATCTGAACGAGCGTGCCGACGGGCTCGACGCCGGCCGTTCGCGCCAGCTCTCGGACCTCGGCCAGCTCCTCTTCGACATCGGCCCTGCGCGCGAATACTGCGACGACGAACCCACGCTCCGGATCCGCCCCGGGGGCGGGATCGGGCTGACGATGGGTCACCGGAGGATTATGACCGCTGACCTGCGGCGGGACGAGGGGCCGCTCGTTCGGCGAGCGGCCCCTCGCACCGTCGTCTACTGGTGGAGGTTGACGCGGATCGAGAACAGGCGGCGGGTCGAGATCCCGCCGAGGATGTTCTCTCCCGGCTTGCGGGCGCGGACGAACATCGCGATCAGCTGCTGCTTGGAGCTGACCGGGAAGCCGCCGAGCCGCTGGAGGTGGAGCTCCGCCCAGCCGTCGGCGCCGGTCGGTGTCTCCGGCGGGACCGAGAACTGGTTGAACGGC
>JBBRXG010000118.1:0-9324 GCA_038248655.1 Gaiellales bacterium | reverse complement strand
TGGGCGCCCAGCGTCGCCAGTTGCTCCATGGCGGCCGGGCGACGGGTGTCCAGCGAGGCCATCAGGACCTTCTGGCGGTCCATCTTCGTCAGGCGCAGGGCCAGCTTGGCCGAGGTCGTCGTCTTGCCCGAGCCCTGCAGGCCGGCCATCAGTATGACCGACGGCGGGTTCAGCGCCAGCTGCAGGCCGGTCGGGGTCTCGCCGCCGAGCATCTCGACCAGACCGTCATAGACGATCTTGACCACCTGGTCGGCCGGGCGGATCGAGCGGATGACCGCCACGCCCAGCGCGATCTCGCGGGCCTTGCTGATGAAGTCCTTGACCACCGGCAGGGCGACGTCGGCTTCGAGCAGGGCGACGCGAACCTCGCGCAGCGCCTCATCGATGTCCTTCTCGCCCAGCACCCCGCGACCGGAGAGCCGGTCAAAGACAGTACTGAGACGTTCTGTAAGGCCTTCGAACATGCCGTCCTGAACCACAAACCCAAACCGCGAAGCCCAAACGCAATTCGCCCCCGTGGACGATCACGTCGACGGGGGGCCTCGCCGTCCTCGTCCTGTCATGAAGTCCGACAGGGGGCGTGACGGTGGAGGGCGCTGAACTGCATCTGCGCCGGAAGGCGGGCCTTATGGGCGGAAAGGGCCGCGAAATCAAGCCGTGAGAGTCGGGCTCGACGACCCGCCGCCGCGGGCATAGCCTCCGCCTCAGTACCGTTTTCAATCTCTGGGGGAGATCCGACTATGGGAAGACTGCTTATCGCCGGCCTGTTGGGCGGCATCGCCATGTTCATCTGGACATCACTGGCCCACACCGCCCTGCCGCTCGGGCAGATGGGCGTCCAGCAACGTGACATGAGGCGTCTCGGGCACTTCGAGCGTGTCATCGTGGTCTGGCTCGTCGTGAGCGCGATCGCGATGACGCTCGTCGCGATCTTCCTGACGCCGATCCTGCCGCCCGGCACGTCCGGTACGCAGGCGTCGGGCCAGCGGTTCGACAACGAGGTGCTGACGCTCGTCTCGGTGTTCATCTGCGCGCTGATCTTCGTCTACTTCGGCTACGTCCTGATCGTGTTCCGTGCGCGGGACCGGCGCCCTGCGAGGGACGGACCGCCGATCCGCGGCCATTCCCGCGTGCAGGTGGTGTGGGTCGTCAGCACGACCGTCGCCGTCCTCTTCCTCGCCGCCTTCGGCACGTACGAGCTGCTCGGCGGCGCCGGCGGAGGCCAGGGCTCGAAGCCGGTGTTCACGTCGTTTTCGGCGGCCGACCGCGGCTCCCAGAAAGGCGACCCGCCGCTGCAGGTGCAGGTGATCGGCCAGCAGTGGCAGTTCACTTACCGCTACCCGTCGGAAGGCGGCTTCGAGTCGGCGCAGTTCGTGCTCCCCGTCGACCGGCAGGTGGAGCTGCACGTGACCTCGCTCGACGCGATCCACTCCTTCTGGATTCCGGCGCTCGGGCTGAAGGCCGACGCCAACCCGGGCTTCGACAACATCGCCTACATCACCCCGACGAAGGTCGGCAAGGTCCACATCCAGTGCGCCGAGCTGTGCGGCCTGTTCCACGGCTACATGTTCGACACGGGCCGGATCGTGAGCCAGGCGGCTTTCGCTTCGTTCGCGCAAAGCGAGCGGCAGTTCGTCTCCACGGTGACCAGGTACCTGCCGAAGTATGGCGGCAAGTACCTGCCCCAGCCGACGTTCCGAGCCGGATGAGCAGCGCCGAGGAAAGGAGGAGCGCGTGACCGTCGCACCAGGCCAGCACCAGGATCCGCACGCAGACCAGCCGCTCTGGCGGCGCCTGCTCGGCTTCCACCTGGGGACGGGCATCGTCCTCGGCATCGGCGGCCTCTACCTCGGCTGGTACGGCGGCCACTGGCTGGTCAACGGCCTCGACATCAAGAGCCTCGGCTACTTCGGCGACACCGATCAGAACGACCTCTCGCTTTTCCTCGCCTACATCCTGGGCGTGATCGGGTTCCTCGTCGGGCTCGGCTTCGCCAACTACCCGCTCGCGCGCCTGCGCGGCTATCCGCCGTCGCTGCGCGAGAAGGAGACGAAGGGCATCAGCCGCTACTTCGGGCTGAACACCGACCACAAGGTCGTCGGCATGCAGTATTTCGTCGGGATCGGCCTCTTCTTCTTCATCGCGGGCCTGAACGCGATGCTGATCCGGTTCGAGCTGCTGCGACCCGAGCCGAACGTATGGCCGGCGGGTAACTACCTGACGCTCGTCAGCGAGCACGGGACGATGATGATGGGGATGATGTCGAGCGGGATCGTCGGCCCGTTCGCCAACTATCTCCTGCCGCTGATGATCGGGGCGCGGCGGATGGCGTTCCCGCGCATCGAGGCGCTCACGTTCTGGCTGCTCATGGCGGCGGGCGCGATCCTGCTCAGCGGGTTCTTCTTCGGCGGCATCCCGACCGGCTGGACCGGCTACCAGCCGCTCAACGACCAGGCGAACATGGGGATGGACGCCTACATCATGTTCTTCGCCCTCGTCGGCCTGTCGATGACCCTGCTCGGCCTGAACATGCTCGCGACGGTGTTCACCATGCGCGCGCCCGGGATGACCTGGACGCGCCTGCCGATCTTCGTCTGGGGCGTGATCGGGACCGCGGCGCTGATGCTGCTCGCGGCGCCCGTGCTGATCAGCGTGCTGACGATGTCGGCGTTCGACCGGACGATCCAGACCGGCTTCTTCGTGCCGGCCCAGGGTGGAACGGGGTACCTGTTCGAGAACCTGTTCTGGTTCTTCGGCCACCCGGAGGTGTACATCCTCGCCCTGCCGGGCTTCGGGATCGTTCTCGAGCTGATCCCCGTGTTCGCGCGCAAGCCGCTCTGGGGCTACCGGCTCGCCGTCGCCGGCATGCTCGGCGTGACGCTCCTGAGCTGGATGGTCTGGCAGCACCACATCTTCGTGAGCGGCATCAACTCCGACCTGCGCCCCTTCTACATGCTCTCGACGGAGCTGATCTCGATTCCGACCGGCTTCATCTTCGTCTGCGCGATGGGCACGGTCTGGCGCGGCCAGATCCGCTACTCGGTGCCGATGCTCTTCTGTCTCGCCTGGGTGTTCAACTTCCTGTTCGGCGGGCTGTCCGGGGTCTTCCTCTCCGACGTGCCGAGCGATGTCGACTCGCACGGCAGCTTCTTCTCGATGGCGCACTTCCACTACACGATCATGGGCGGGCTGATCTTCGCCTTCTTCGCCGGGGTCTACTTCTGGCTGCCGAAGATGACCGGCTTCATGCTCAACGAGCGGCTCGGGAAAATCCACTTCTGGATGATGTTCATCGCCTTCAACTCGACGTTCGCGCCGCTGTTCGCGCTCGGCTTCATGGGCATGGCCCGTCGCGTCGTCACCTATCCGTCGAACCTGCAGCCGCTGAACGACTGGGTCTCGGCGTCGGCATTCGTGCTCGGGATCTCGATGCTCGTCTTCCTCTACAACCTCGTCTACTCGTAGCTCTTCGAGCGCGTGCCGGCTGGCGCGAACCCGTGGGAGTCGAAATCGCTCGAGTTCCAGCTGCCGTCGCCGGTGCCCGTGCACGACTTCGACCGCATCCCGGTGATCGTCGGCGATCCGTACGGCTACGGCGAGGACGGCGCGGCGGTCGCACGGCCCGCTCCCGTTCCGGCCCCGGCGGGAGGTGAGGCATGAGTGATTTCGTCTCCGAGCACCCGAACTACGCGGTCGTCGAGGAGGAGCCGCCCGAGCTCTCGGCGCGGAATCTGCGGTCGGGCGTGCGCCTGTGGGCGAGCGCGACCGCGTTCTTCTTCATCGACTTCCTCTTCGCCTACTTCTATCTCCGCTCGCTGAACACGGGCGGTATGTGGCGGCCGAAGCACGTCGATCCCTCGCTCACGCTGGGGACGCTTTCCACTGCCTGCATCGTCGCAGCCGCCGTGGCCGTCTGGCTCGGGCTCCAGGACCACCGCGCCGGCCGGCGGCCGCAGTGGCGGCGCAAGGGGGCCGCGGGCCTGGCGCTGCTGGTCGCGGCGCTCGGGCTCCAGATCGCGGAGTGGTCGACCCAGGGCTTCGGCCCGACTGACGGCGCGTACGCGAGCGTCTACGTCGGCTGGACGGCCTTTCTCTTCCTGTTCGTATTCGGGACGATCTTCTGGCTCGAGACGGTGCTGGCAACGTCGATCCGGTACCGCAAGGTCGAGTCGGGCGGGCCGCCGGCGGGGCACGCGTCAGGCGATCGGCACCGTGAGCGGCACGACATCGCCGACCCGCTCTCGCTCGTGCGCCCGCAACTGACGACGGTCAGCTTCTACACCGCGTTCATCGCCGTAATCGCGGTGATCAGCTGGATCGTCCTCTACCTGGCGTAACGCGGTGGACGCCTTGACCACGGCGGACTGGCCGCTCGGCGCTCCGTTCGCCGTGTGCGTCGCGCTGGCGGCGCTTTACGCGCTCGGCGGCCGCGGGCGCGAGCCGGACCGGCGACGGGCGGCGGCGTTCTACGGCGGGATCGCGACGATCGTGCTCGCGCTCGACACGCCGATCGACGCGTACGCCGACAGGCTCTTCTGGGTTCACATGGTCCAGCACGTCCTGTTGCTGACCGTCGCGCCGCCGCTGCTCGTGCTGGGTCGGGCGTGGCCGCGGCTGTGGAAGCCGCTGCCGGTGGCTGTGCGGCGCGCGGCCGCACGGATCTTCGTCGTCGGCGCGCCGGTCGCGTGGCCGCCGGTCGCGCTCGCGCTGCTGGCGGCGACCGTCGGCGCCTGGCACGTGCCCGCGCTCTACGACGCGACACTCCGCCACGAGCCCGTCCACCAGCTTGAGCACCTCACGTTCGTCGTCTCCGCGATCCTGTTCTGGGCGCCCGTGCTCGGCGCGCCGCCGCTGCGCGCTCGGCTCGACGGCGCCCGCCGCTGCCTCTACCTCGTGCTCGCGATCGTGCCCGGCTGGATCCTGGCGATCGTGCTCGCGTTCGAGCGGACGCCGCTCTACTCGTACGCGTCCGTCGCCCGACGCGGCGGGATCTCTCCGCTCGCCGACCAACAGCTTGCCGCGGGGGTGATGTGGGTGCCCGGATCGCTCGCCTACCTGATCGCCGCGTGCTGGGCGCTCTACTCGTGGCTCGACCCGGCCGGTTTGCAGCGGTCGCACCGGCCTGCCGTCCAACATTAATCCAAGGAGGTCTTCGTGATCGTCGCCGGCTATCTCGAAAGTGGGATCCTGACCTGGGGGGTTCCGCTCGCGCTGCTGGTCGTGATCCTCACCTACTGGGGCTTCCATGCCCGGAGGCATCCGGACGACTTCTGAGCGCATGATCGGCTCGCTCCAGCACGCACGTGCCCGGCGTCTCGTCCTCCTCGCCGTTCTACTGGCCGCGGCGGCCGGCATCGCAGTCGGCGCCGGCCTCCACCTCGCTCTCCGTTCGGCGTCCGCGCGCCCGGCGTTGACCGTTCCCGCGCTGCACGGCCAGGCGGTGTGGTCGGCCGGGCGGCGTCCGGCGCCGGCATTCGCTCTTCGGGATCAGGACGACCGGCTCGTCTCGCTCGCCGCCCAGCGCGGCCGCACCGTCGTCGTCGCCTTCATGGACCCGCTCTGCAGGCAGGAGTGCCCAATCGAGGGCCGCGGGCTCGCGATCGCGGAGCGGCAGGTCGCGCCAGCGCAGCGACCGGTGCTCCTGATCGTCAGCGTGAACCCGCACGCCGACGGGGCGGACGCCAAGGCTGCGACCCGCAGATGGCGCATCACGGGCGACTGGCACTGGCTGCTCGGGCGGCGCTCGCAGCTCGCGCGCGTCTGGCGCGCGTACGACATCACCGTGATCCCGAAGACGAACGACATCGTCCACTCGACCGCCGTCTACCTGATCGACCGCCGCGGCTTCGAGCGGGCGGGCTTCATCGCGCCGTTCCTGCCCCCGTTCGTCGCGGACGACTTCCGCATGCTCGCCCGCGAGCGGGCATGAGCACGCTTGCCGTCGATCTTCGCGTGGGACCGGCGGCCCCGGGCGCGTGGCTGCGCCTGACCGCACTCGTCGCGTCGGCCGGGACGCTGCTCGCCGCCGCTTCCGGTGCGGACGGGCTCGCCTCGGCGCACCGGGCGGTCGCCGCGCTCGGCGCGCCGCCGCTCGTCGCGCTGGTGGTGGCGGCCTCGAGCACGCACCGCCGGCTGCTGCCGGCGAGCGTGGCAGCGCTCGCGCTCTTCGTCGCCGCCGGTCTGCTCACGGCGCCGGCGGCGCACCTCGCGCTCGCCGCGCTCTCGTGCGCGGCCGCGCTCGTCGTCTCGCTGCAGGCGTTCCGCGGCGAGCCGGTCGCGGCGGGCGCATGGCGCGACTACGTGACGCTGACGAAGCCGCGCATCATGTCGCTGCTCCTCCTCACCGGCGCCTGCGGGATGGTCGTGGGGCGCGGCGGCCTGCCGCCCGCCGGCCGCGCCGCCGAGACGCTGGTGGGGCTCGCGCTCGCCTGCGGCGGCGCCTCGGCGCTCAACCACCTGCTCGACCGCGACATCGACCGGCTGATGGGTAAGCGCACCGAGAGCCGGCCCGTCGCCGCCGGACGGCTCGCACCCGCGCAGGCGCTCGAGTTCGGGCTCGCGCTCTCCGCGTTCTCGTTCGTGCTCCTCGCGAGCGCAGTCAACCTCGCGACCGCCGGGCTCGCGCTGGTCGGGAACCTCTTCTACGTCTGCGTCTACACGCGCTGGCTCAAGCGCTCCACGCCGCAGAACATCGTCATCGGCGGTGCCGCCGGCGCGGTGCCGCCGCTCGTCGGCTTCGCCGCGGCGAGCGGCCACCTCGGTCTGACCGCACTCTGGCTGTTCCTGATCGTCTTCCTCTGGACGCCGCCGCACTTCTGGGCGCTCGCACTGCTGCTGAAGGACCAGTACGCCGCCGCCGCAGTGCCGATGCTGCCGGTCGCGGGCGGCGAGCGGAAGACGCTGCAGCAGATCGTCGGCTACACGCTCGCGCTGATCCCGATCACGCTCGCGCCGGCCGCGCTCGGCGACTTCGGAGCGGTCTACCTGGCCGCCGCGCTCCTGCTCGACGGCGCGTTCCTCGCGCTCGCGGTCGACCTCGCGCTCCGCCCGACGAGGCGGCGCGCAGCGCTCGTCTTCCACGCGTCGCTGCTCTACCTCGCGCTGCTCTTCGTCGCGATGGCAGCCGACGCCCTCGTCTGATCACGGGCCCGGCCGCGCGCTGATCGAGGGTCGGCCACCGCGCGTCACCTCGAGCACGTCGTACATCCGCGCCTGCTCGTGCCCCGGCACGAGCGACGCGAGCCGGTAGACGCCCGGCCGCGTCGGCGTGAAGGAGAAGGTGGCGGACTGCCCGCGACCCAGGCCGATCGCAGGGTCCGGCGTGCTCGCACCGGGGAAGGCGAGCGCCGTCGCGTTCGGGCCGGAGACGACGCCGCACGAGTTGCGCAGAGCGGCCTTGTTCGTGCAGCGCACCATCACCCGCCAACCTCGCGGCACGCTCACGAGCAGCTCGCCGCGCCCGTACCCGTCGAAGTTGAACCCGTTGTTGCTGGGACCATCGCCGGCGATGAGCGTCAGCTCGACCGCGCGACGAGCCGCGCTCACGTGCAGGAACTCCCGCGGGTCCGGCTTCTTCGGCGCCGCAACGGTGCGTGGCGCCGACGGCGCCGCGGAGCCTCCGCAGCCGGCGAGCAGCGCGGTCAGACCCAGCGCGAGCAGCCGGGCCCGCGCGCGCTCCACCTCACGCAGAGCCGCTGTCGTACGCCGACAGCGCGTCGACCGCATCGACGCCGGCGGCCGGCTCGCTGTCGGCGTTCGCAGCCCGGTGCAGCGGGAGCCGCAACTCGAAGACGGAGCCGGTCGGCATGCGCTGCTGCGCCGAACACGACCCGCCGTGTGCTCTCGCGATCGCGTCGACGATCGCAAGCCCGAGCCCGGCGCCGCCCTCGCGCCGCGTCCTCGCCGTGTCAGCGCGAGCGAAGCGCTCGAAGATGCGCGCCAGCACGTCGGGCGAGATGCCCTGGCCCTCGTCTTCGACCGCGATCACGACGGCATCGTACTCGCCGCGCGCCCAGAGCTCGATCCGCGCGTTCTCCTCCGTGTACTGGACAGCGTTCTCGAGCAACGCGTCGAGCGCCGTGCGAATCCACTCCTCGTCGGCTTCCAGCGTCACGTTCAGTATGTCGCCGAGCCGCCACGCGCGCGGAGCGACCTCGGCCCAGCGCATGAACACGTCCTCGAGGAAGGGAAGGAGCTGGAGCTCGCCCGGCGCGATGAAGTCCTCGAGCTCGGCGCGGGCGAGCAGCAGCAGCCGGTCGACGATCTGCTCGATCCGACGCAGCTCGTCGAATGCAACCAACAGCTCGGGGCGGTCGCCACCGAGCTGACGGTCGAGCAGCTCGAGGTGGCCGCGCACGATCGTCACCGGCGTCTTCAGCTCGTGCGAGACGTCGTGCAGCAGACGCTCCTCATGCTCGAGCAGTGCCGCCCGGTCGTCGGCGACGGCCGCGAGCGCATCCAGCGCATGCACGCGCCGCCGCGCGTGCCAGACCATCGCGACGAACATCGCGGCCATCAGCGGCACCTCGAAGAGCTCACCCCAGAGCTGGATGCCCTCGAACGCGTCGGCGAGGATCGACGCACCCGTAGCCACCATCACGATCGCGAACACGACCGTGGTCGCTCCCAGCGACCAGACGCGGAAACCGTACAGCAGAGTCAGGCTGATCCAGATGACATGGAACGCGATCGTCTCCCATGCCGGCCACGCGACCATGATCAGCAGGCACACCACCGCGAGCCCTGCCCAGGCCGCGTCCCAGCGATTGAGCGGCGCCCAGCTCATCGGCCCCGTAGCCTCGACGCGTCGCCGCGCGGGCCCGTACCTGCGCGACCAGACTGTCTTCGGCACCGGCAGCGCCGGCAAGACTGGGCGCGTCATTGTCGACGAAGGCCGCACATGCGAGTCGCCGCCGCGAAGATAACAGGCAGGAACCTAGTTCCGCCACGCAACTCTCGACCCTGAAGGACCCTTTCCCAGGGTCCTTCAGAGCAGGCGACTTGCGCCTGGTGCGGATGTGGTTCTCGCCGCCTGCCCTTCACCTGTATGACGTCTATTTCAACTGCACCTATTTTTGGCCGAACCCGGGACGTTGCCGGAGCCGGTCAATGCCCCTACAGAGCGTGTTGAAGAGTCTGCCTCCGACGCTGGCCGGCCGCAGGGCAGAGCCCGCGGATCTCTTGACTATCGAGCCCGAAACCGTAGGGAGGTCGCCGCGCTTAGAGGATCCAGCGAGACGCCCGGTGGTTCTCTCTCTCGGGCGTCGAACGATCGAGAAGACGTTCGTACCCGGCGAAGATCTCCTCTTCTCGCTCGGGGACAAC
>JBBRXG010000117.1:0-9711 GCA_038248655.1 Gaiellales bacterium | reverse complement strand
CATCGGGCTGCGGCCGTTCATGTCGCAGCTCCTGTGCGAGCAGGTCGTCGGCCGCGGGTTGCGGAGGCGGAGCTACGAGGTCGGCGAGGACGGGCTCTTTCAGGAAGAGGTCGCGAAGGTGCTCGGCGTACCCTTCGAGATCATCCCGTTCAAGCAGACCGGGAAGAAGGTTCCGCCGAAGCCGCAGACGCATGTGCATGCGTTGCCGGAACGTGCGGCGCTCGAGATCGAGTTCCCGCGCGTGGCGGGGTATCAGCAGGCGATTCGCAACCGCATCGCAGTCGACTGGGAGTCGGTGCCACGCATCAAGATCGACCCGCTCGAGATCCCGAACGAGGTGCTGATGAAGGCGAGCCTCGTCCTGAACAAGGGCAAGCCGTCGCTGCATGGGCCGGGCAAGCTCGAGGGGCTGACGCTGACGCGGTGGCGCAAAGAGGTTCGGCGGCAGGAGCGGGAATTCGACATGGCTCGTGCGCTGACGCGTGAGTACGTCGCCCAGGAGTCGTGCGAGGCCCCGGCGCACGTTCTCTTTCCCCAGCTCCTGCGCGTCGTCCAGCGGTTCGTCGGGGAGCGTGTGGACGCGGCCGACTCGGAGCAGCGACTGGACGTCTTCCTCGCCCCCTACTACGGCTGGGCGGTGGAGCGGCTCGTGGAATCGATCAGGCCCGACGCCTCACAGGGTGAGGCCCCGGAAGTTCCGAAGTACGAGAAGAACCGGACGAGCGGCTCGACCGCCGAGGTCGATCTCTGGACGTCGAAGCCCGTCCGGGAAACGGCGAAGTCTCATCTCAACTACGTCGTGGCCGACACGAAGCAGTGGGAGCAGTCGGCGGCCTTCTACCTGGAGGCGTCGTCGCGGGTCGTCGCGTACGTGAAGAATCAGGGGCTCGGGTTCGCGATCCCGTACCTGCACGACGGCCAGGGCCACGACTACATCCCGGACTTCATTGTCCGACTCGACAACGGCGTGCGGCTGATTCTCGAGACGAAAGGGCACGACCCGCTGGAGGGGGTCAAGGCGGCCGCGGCGCAGCGGTGGTGCGATGCCGTCAACGCCGACGGGAGTTTCGGGGAGTGGCGATATGCGGTCGCGCACGAGATGCCTGCGATTCCGACATTGCTCGAAGACACCGACACAGCCGCTGACCCAGGTTGACCTGGGCGCCGCGTGGGCCGATACCTGGGCGGTTCTCAGGCGCTATCGCGAGTCCTTTCACGCGTGCAAGGATGCTGTCGCAGACGCGCTCAACGCGATACCGATGGGCAACTCATGGTCCGACCGCGGCGACTGGTTCTGGCAGGACTTTGAGTTCTCGACCGGCGAACGCCTTGTCGTCGGCCTTTACTACCGCGATGAGCACGAGAACGCGCCGGGGTTCGTCGCATCGCGCATGCCGCTCGTTTGGATGGCAGCGAAAATCGACGGTCGAGAAAATCAGGCAGACGTGTACAAGACGCTCGAGTCACACCCGCCCGATGGCTGGCAGACGGGGCGTCGGTGGTACGGCGAGCGTCCCAACGTGTGGCGCCCGTTGGCACCTGTGCTGACAGGCGCGACGTTCGACGAGCAGCGCGAGGCGTTCGCTCGAGCGGTGTCTGTCGGTCGGACGTGGATCGCCACGGGCACAGGCGCAGACCCGTAAGCCTCAAGCCAAGCTCGCTTGGGTTGGCGGGTGGCCAACTAAAGCGAAAGACCATATCCTTTAGTTGTGACTCGGCCAGCTAAAGCTCCGCTGGGGTCGGACACCCGTGCCGGGAGCTTCCGGCACGTGACCACGGGTGACGAAAGCTACCTCGTCTTCCATCCCAAGCCGCTTCCGCCCGATCCGCCGCTCGAGACCGAGTCGTTCCAGGATCTCGCCGATCGCGCCAACCAGGCGCTGGGCCGGCTGGACGGGATCACGCTGCTGCTGCCAAGCCCGGATCAGTTCCTCTACTCGTACATCCGCAAGGAGGCGGTCCTTTCCGCGCAGATCGAAGGGACACAGAGCTCGCTCTCCGAGCTGCTCCTGTTCGAGCACGAGGAAGCTCCCGGCGTCCCGCGCCCGGAGGTCGCGGAGCCGCTCAACTACGTGCGGGCGCTCTATCACGGCCTCGAACGGATCGACGGAGGCTTTCCCCTCTCGAACAGGCTGTTGTGCGAGATCCACGCGATCCTGCTCTCGGATACTCGCGGCCGAAACCAGGATCCAGGCAGCTTTCGGCGTACGCAGAACTGGATCGGAGGCTCGCGGCCGGGCAACGCCCGCTTCGTCCCGCCCCCGCCCAGTGAGGTGCCCGACGCGATGACCGCGCTCGAGAGCTTCCTACACGGGCGGCCGGCTGAGACCCCCGTCCTGCTCAAAGCCGCGCTCGCCCACGCCCAGTTCGAGACGATCCATCCCTTCCTCGACGGCAACGGCCGGCTCGGGCGGCTGCTCGTCACTCTTCTCCTCTGCGGCCAGGAGCGTGTTCTGTCGAAGCCTTTGCTCTACATCAGCCTTTACCTGAAGCGCCACCGCGACGCCTACTACGACCGCCTCCAGCGCGTGCGGACGGACGGGGAGTGGGAGGAATGGGTGCGGTTCTTCCTCGAAGGAGTGGTCGACGTCGCAAACTCGGCGGCCGAGACGACCCGGCGGCTCCTCGCCCTGGTGGAGCGCGATCGGCAGCGGATCCAGACGCTCGGGCGTGCGGCGGCCTCGGCCGCGCGGCTGCACGATCTGACCACCCGGGAGGTCGTCTTCCGGATACCGCAGGCCTCTGTCGCGCTCGCCTCGAACGAGGTCACCACCGGAAGCGCGGCCCGCAATCTCCAACGGCTCGGCATCGTCGAGGAGACGACCGGTCGAGCGCGAAACCGGCGCTACGTCTACCGCGAGTATCTGCGGATCATCGAGGAGGGCACGGCGGAATGAGTGGCGGCAGCCTCCGGGGTCGCGCACGCGGCCGAAGACAAGATCTGCGACTCGCTGGACTTTTCTTCAGTGCACTGAACAAAGCGTCGACATGGCTGGCGGCTGAGACGTGTCGATGTAAGCTCGACCACATCTACAGCCGATACTCCGGCACATGCAACTCGCAAACGGCCGCCTCTCGCTCTCCCCGTCGGACGTCACGAACTACCTCGCCTGCGAGCATCTGACCACGCTCTCGGTCAAGGCCGCGCGGGGCGAGCTCACGCTGCCCGCGGACGAGAACGAGCAGGCCCAGCTCGTCTTCCGCAAGGGCCTTGAGCACGAGCAGGCCTATCTCGAGCGGCTGCGCGCGGAGGGGCGCAACGTGGTCGAGATCAGCCTCGAGCCCGACCTGGATTGGGAGCGCGCCGCGGCTGAGACCGAGGAGGCGATCCGGCGTGGAGTCGACGTCGTCTACCAGGGCGTGCTGGTCGCCGACGGGTGGCGCGGCGTGGCCGACTTCCTCGAGCGGCAGCCGGATGGCAGCTACGAGGTGCTCGACACCAAGCTCGCACGGAGCGCGAAGCCCGCCTACATCCTCCAGCTCTGCTTCTACAGCGAGCAGCTCGCGCGCATCCAGGGGCGCGAGCCGGAGCTGATCCACGTGCTGCTCGGAAACGGTGAGCAGAAGTCGTTTCGGCCCCAGGAGTTCGCCGCCTACGCGCGGCGGGTTCGCCGCCGGCTCGAGGAGTTCGTCGCCGCCGGGCGTGAGACGACGCCCTATCCGAACGACCGCTGCGGCATCTGCGAGTTCCTGCCGCTCTGCGACTCCTGGTGGGACGAGACCGACAGCCTCACCCGCGTGGCCGGGCTGTGGCGCCGCCACGCCGACGAGCTCGCCGCCGCCGGAATGTCCACGCTCGCCGCGCTCGCACGCGCGAACCCGGCCGAGCCGCCGGCAGGCTTCAACGGCGAGACCTTCGCGAAGCTCCAGCGGCAGGCCGAGCTCCAGCTCCACCGGCGCGAGACGGGCGAGCTCCGCTACGTCCTGCTTCCGCCGCAGCCCGAGCACGGGCTGGCCCTGCTCCCCGACCCCGCGCGCGGCGACCTCTTCTTCGACCTGGAGGGGAACCCGTTCTGGGACGAACAGGGGAGCCTCGAGTACCTCTGGGGCATCCTCGACACGGACGGCAAGTACACCGTGCTCTGGGCCGACGACCACGCGAGCGAGCGGCGCGCCTTCGAGGAGATGGTCGACCTGATCCACGCTCGGCTCGCCGAGCACCCCGACCTGCGCGTCTACCACTACGCCGCCTACGAGGTCACCGTGCTCCGCCGGCTGATGGGCCGCTACGGCACGCGCGAGGCGGAGGTCGACGACCTGCTCCGTCGCGGGGTGTTCGTCGACCTGCTCAAGGTCGTCCGGGGTCTGGCTGCCTCGGTGCCGAGCTACGGGCTGAAGGAGATGGAGGCGTTCCTCGACTTCCACCGGTCCGCGCCGATCCGCGACGGCGGCACCTCGATCGTTGAGTACGAGCGCTACGTCCAGACGCGCGACCCGTCGATCCTCGACGCGATCGCCGCCTACAACGAGGAGGACTGTGCCGCCACCCGGGTCCTGCGCGACTGGCTGCTCGGGCTGCGGGCAGAGGCCCTCGCTCGGTTCGGGCCGTTTCCGTCGCCGGAGCCGGTCGAGTCGCGTGAGGCCAAGCCGGAGAAGCTCGAGCGTGCCGACCTGCGTGAGGCGCTGCTGGAGGCGGGTCACGATCTCGCCGCGCAACTCCTCGACTACCACGACCGCGAGCGCAAGCCCGTCTGGTGGGCGTTCTTCGACCGGATCGAGCAGACCCCGGAGGAGCTGGTCGAGGACGCGGAGGCGATCGGGCTGCTCACCCCGCTCGGCGAGCCCGAGCAGGACAAGAAATCGTGGATCCACCGCTTCACGTTCCCCGCGCAGGAGCACAAGCTCAAGGTCGGCCACCAGCCATTCGACGAGTCAGGGCTCGACGCCGGCAAGATCGTCGAGCTGGACCGGGAGGTAGGCATGCTCGCGCTGCGGCGCGGACCGAAGCTCGCGGATGTCGCCCTGCCGCGCGCCCTGTTGCCGGGGCATCCCTACCGCACCGACGCCCAGGACGACGCGCTGATGCGCGTTGGCCGCTCTCTGCTCGACGGCGACCGTCGCTACCCCGCGGTGGAGTCGCTCCTTGCGCGCGAGTCGTTCGGGCATGACGTGCAGACCACCGACTTCGAGGAGATGGCGCGTCTCGTCCTGTCGCTCGACGGCCGGCACCTCGTCATCCAGGGCCCGCCGGGCTCGGGCAAGACGTGGGCCTCCGGACGGCTGATCGCCCGACTCCTGCGCGAGGGAAAGCGCGTCGGCGTCGCGTCGACGAGCCACAAGGCGATCCACAAGCTGCTCGACGAGGTCGAGGCCGCCGGTATCGATGTCGCGGGAGTCAAGAAGGCGACGGCCGGCAATCCGGAGTCGTTCTACGAGAGCGACCACATCCGCAGCGAGCCCGAGCGGCCGGCCTGCCTCGACGCCCCCCTCACCGGTGGCACCTCGTTCTTCTACGCGCACGGCGATCTGGACGGCGGGCTCGACTACCTGTTCGTCGACGAGGCGGGGCAGGTCCCTCTCGCCGACGCGGTGGCGATGGCCACGTGCGCCAGGAACATCGTCCTCGTCGGCGACCCGCAGCAGCTCGCGCAGGTGATCGAGGGGACACACCCCGCCGGCGCCGGCCTCTCGGCCCTCCAGCACGTGCTCGGCGACCACGCGACGATCCCGCCCGACCGGGGGCTGTTCCTGGAGCGCACGTTCCGGCTGCACCCGGACGTCTGCGGGTACATCTCCGAGGAGTTCTACGAGGGCAGGCTGCGGCCCGACCCGATCTGCGAGACGCGGAAGACGCCGCTCGGAACCGGGCTGCGCTGGCTACCGGTCGAGCACGACGCCTGCCGTCAGGAGTCGCGGGCGGAGGCCGAGCGGGTGCGCGAGGAGGTGGAGCTGCTGCGGACGGCCGGTGTCGGAGCAGAGGAGATCATGGTCGTCGCCCCGTACAACGCACAGGTCAACCTGCTGCGCGACCTGCTCCCGCCCGAGGTGCCCGTCGGGACGGTGGACAAGTTCCAGGGGCAGGAGGCGCGGGTCGTCCTCTACTCGTTGGCGAGCTCGAGCGGGGAGGAGGTGCCGCGCAACCTCGAGTTCCTGCTGTCTCGTAACCGCCTGAACGTGGCGATTTCACGGGCACAGTGCCTGGCGTACCTGGTCTGCTCGCCGCGGCTGCTCGAGGTGAACTGCCGGACGATCGAGCAGATGCGGCTGGCGAACGCGCTCTGCCGGTTCGTCGAGCTGGCCCGGTCCCGGGCCGCCGATTGATCAGGCGGACTTCGGCTTCCTGCCTGTTGCGAGCTCGATCCTGATCCGCTCCATGTGAGCCTGGAGCTCGCGAACCCGGGCGTCTCGCGCCTTCCGCCAGGCGCGGTGCTCCTCAGGTGTCCATCTCTTCTTCATCGTCCTCCTCGTCGTCGTATCCACGAAGGATGTCGAGAATCTGGCGCGTGTCGCTCACGAGGTCCGAGAGTGCTCCCATGATCGCGTACACCTCTCCGCGATAGATCCCCTGCGCTTCCGGCACAGCGAAAGGATGAGCCTCATTCGCGGGCGGCGCAAGATGGCCCGGCGAGGCGCGTCCGCTACGACTGCCAGCGGCGGTGCGTGGCTGCGTAAGAGCTCGCTCCGTGCCGGGTGACTATCTGGCATGGACACAACAATCCGTCTCGAGCACGAGCTGATCGCCGTCGAAGGCGACCACGACGTGCACGCCATGTTGGAGATCGCCGCACCGGAGCCCGCGGTCTCGAGCCCACGTGCTCCGCTTTCGCTTGCGCTCGTGATCGACCGCTCGGGCTCGATGGCCGGTGAGAAGCTCGAGTATGCGACGCGCTCCGCTGCTTGGCTCGCCGGTCGGTTGCGCGGCGACGATCGAATCGCGGTCGTCGACTACGACGACGACGTGCGACTCCTCGTGCCGCTGGCTCGAGTCGACCAGGCACGTCTAGCGGCTGCGATCGGCTCGATCCGGCCGGGGAACACGACCAATCTCTCCGGCGGCTGGCTGAAGGGGCTCGAGCAGCTTCGCGGCGCCGATGGGCCGCGGAAGATCATTCTGCTTACCGACGGCATCGCCAACGAGGGGATCACCGACTCGGAGACGCTCGTCGGGCTCGCCGTCGGAGCACGCTCGGACGGCGTAGGCACGACGACGATCGGGTTCGGCGACGGCTTCAACGAGGACCTCCTGACGGCGATGGCCGACGCCGGTGGCGGCAACAGCCACTACGCCGCGTCGGCCGAAGCGGCACCGGCGATCTTCGCCGAAGAGTTCGCAGATCTGACTCGGCTGGTCGCGCAGAACATCAGCGTGGAGATTCGCCCTGCCGGGACGGTCGCGATGCTCGGCGTGTTGAACGAGTATCCGCGGGTTCCCGTGGACAGTGGCGTGCAAGTCCAGCTTGGAGATGCATACGGGGGCCGAGCGCAGGCTGCTCGTCTTCGGTCTGCACATTCCCGCGCTCGGTGAGCTCGGCGTCGCAAAAGTCGCCGAGCTCGTCTTGCGCTACGTCTCCGTCGGCGACCAGGTCGCCCAGCACGATCAGACGATCCCGGTCGTCGTCAACCTCGTCTCCGCCGACGAGGCGGCAGCGGCTGCTCCTGACCTCCAGGTTCAGGAAGAGGTGCTCGTCCTCACCGCCGCACGCGCGCGGGACGAGGCGGTCAAGCTCGCCGACGCCGGTCACTTCGACGATGCGCAGGCGCTCCTGAGTCGCACCGCCTCGAGGTTGCGCGAGTCGGGGCTCGCGAACGAGGCGGACGCGCTCGACCTCGAGCTGCCGAGCATGGCGCCGATGTCATACGACCCGGCAGCCCGTAAGCGCCTGCGCTACGACTCGCACCGTCGACGACGCGGCAAGCAGCTCTAGCCTTCTCCTTAGAGGGCTATCCGGCTAACGCCCCTTTGTGCTGATTCCGTCATGCGGGCCTGCGATCCTTACTGCGGTGGACGCCCCTGTCGCTGGTCGCGACTATCCGCGGACGCTGCGCGAGTTCAACGCCTGGTTCCCGGACGAGGCAGCGTGCCTCGACTACCTCGTCCGGCTGCGCTGGCCGGGCGGCTTCGTTTGTCCCGTCTGCGGCGGGCAGCGGTTCTGGCGGATGAGCAAGGGGCGCAATCTCCGCTGTGCCGCCTGCCGCGCGGATGCCTCGATCACCGCGGGGACGATCTTCGCCGACACACGCCTGGCGCTTTCGTCCTGGTTCGCGGCCGCCTGGTATGTGACCGGCACCAAGCACGGCGTGAGCGCGCTCTCGCTCCAGCGCGTGCTCGGGTTGGGAAGCTACGAGGCATCGTGGGCGCTGCTGCACAAGCTGCGGCGAGCGATGGTCCGGCCCGGCCGCGACCGGCTCGCGGGCGAGGTCGAAGCCGATGAGACCTACGTCGGCGGCGTCGCCACCGGCAAGCGCGGCCGCGGCGCCGCCAAGAAGGCGATCGTCGAGGTGGCGGTCGAGAAGCGCGGCGCCGGGATGGGCCGCTGCCGGCTCGTCCGCATCCCCGACATCAGCGGCGAGAGCCTGCTCGATGCGATCGAGCAGTCGGTCGCGCCGGGCGCGGTCGTCTACACCGACCACTACAGTGGCTACAACGACCTCGGCGGCGCCGGCACGTCCACTACCCGACCGCGATCTCCAGCAGCGGCGACCCCGCCCACGTCGTCATGCCGCGCGTCCACCGGATCGCCTCGCTGCTCAAGCGGTGGCTGCTCGGCACCCACCAAGGCGCCGTCCGTCCCCAGCACCTCGACGACTACCTGGCCGAGTTCACGTTCCGCTTCAACCGCCGCGGCTCCAACCATCGCGGCCTGCTCTTCTACCGCCTGCTCGAGCAGGCCATCCAGCTCGAGCACGTCCCCATCACCACGATCGCGGCCCGCAACTCCTCGTCTCAAATCGCACAGGGGGCGTTAGCCGGATAGCCCTCTCTCCTTATGGGGTTGCTCGCCCCTGACGGGTTCTATTCGGTCGTCCAGAAGCCGGGTGAAGCGGACCTATGCGTCCGTGCTCGCGATGCGGGCGACCTCGATCGGCTGCGGAGGCGGTACCTGCCGCCGTTGATCGAGACCGTGGAGCCCGCGGCGGCGATTACCGCTATCGCGCGTGGGTGACGCGTGATGCGCTGGCGGAAGGACTTGCCGCGATTGCACGTGACCTGGAGTACGCGAACTTCAAGACCGAGATCGCGCGGCGCGATCCGGATCGCGCTCATGTGTATGGCGAGGCCTGGAGTGTCTTCGGCCAGATCCAGCCCGGCGGGCCGTACAGTTGACCGCAGCCCACGCGCTACAGAGGGCTGTCGGCCGCGCAGCCGAGATGCTGAAGGCGGACTTCGGCAGCGAGTCCAAGCCGGAGAGTCGTCTTCGGCAAGCGGTCGTGACCGGCCTCGAGGACTGCGGCTTCGACGAGGTCTGCTGGTCGCCGGAGTGGCGTCCCGATGCACCGCTGGCCGTCGGTCGGTGGCAACAGGCTCGGCGGCTTCGATCTCGCGCTGCGTCGTCCTGGGGAAGCGTCCTATTCGGCCGTTTGTGAGTTCAAGTGGAGCAAGTGGGGCGACAAGGAAGCACTGGACGAGATCCCATTGGGGCTGCTTCAAGCTTGCGCACGCGGTCGACTCATTGCCGGGGGTCTCGGAGGGTTTCCTCGTGTACGCCGCTCGCTCCTCCGCGTGGAAGAAACCGGCGCGATTTGCCGAGTGGCTCGATGGAGCCGTGATCT
>JBBRXG010000116.1:0-9722 GCA_038248655.1 Gaiellales bacterium | reverse complement strand
GGACGCGCTGGCAGCGGTCGTCGAGCAACTCGCCGAGCTGCGCGAGAGACTGGAGGAGAAGGGGCGTGCGGTTCCCTTCGGAGTCGAGGTGATGGGTCGCGTCCGTGAGCTCGGCACCGCCGAAGACGTCTTCGCCATCGCCTCCCGGTTGCCCTGGGTACGGCCGGTGATCGACTTCGCACACCTGCACGCGGTCACCGACGGAGCCTTCACCGACGTCGATTCCTTCGCCGGCGTCCTCGAGGTCGCCGACACGATCCTCGACGCCGGGGTGCCCTTCCACATCCACTTCAGCGACATCCAGTTCGCCAACCGCAACGAGACGAAGCACCTGCCCTACGGCGAGGGCACGCTGCGCGCCGAGCCACTCGCCGAGGCGTTACGGAAGTTCAGGCGCCCGGCGACGGTGATCTCGGAGTCGCCCGACGAGGCCTCGTCTCAGGCGATCCGCTCGATCCTGCTGGCGAAGGCGTCCCCGAGGGCGGCCGCGGGGGCAACGCCGGCGAGGCGCTCCGCGTAGCGGTCGGCGTCCTCGTCCCGGCCACGCTCGCGCAGGAACTGCTCCAGACGGCCGAGGACCCAGACCTCGATTCCGCGGAAGCCGGTCCCGTCGAGCAGCCCGAGGGACTCGAGCAGGAGCGCCTCCGCCTCGGCGTCCTTGCCCTGCGCGGCACGGACGAGTGCGAGCGACATCGCCGTCGTCGCGCGAGAGCTGAGGTCGTGCTCGCCCACGGTCTCGATCGCCTGCAGCGCGAGCTGCTCCGCCTCCTCGAGCCGGCCGAGGCGGATCAGCACCTCCGCGAGGGCCCGCTGGCTCTCGCAGAGGGCGCCCCGGTCCTCGAGCGGCGTCAGCAGCCTGATCGCTTCCCGCAGCAGCCGGGCGGCGACGGAGTCGTCGCCGCGCTGCTCGGCCGCCCAGGCGAGCGAGTTCAGCGTCTTTCCGAGCATCCAGGAGTCGCCGGCCTCGGCGAACAGCGCCCTGGCTTCCTCGAGCGACTGCTCGCCGAGCTCGGTCTCGCGGCGTTCGAGGTGGAGCGTGCCGAGCGAGTGCAGCGCCTGGGCCCGCGCGACGATGCTCCCGCTCTCCTGGGCGAGCTCGAGGCCTTGCCGGATCGCCTGCTCCGCTTCGTCCAGCTGCCACCGCTGGCGATACGAGCTCGCGAGCTCGTTCAGCGCGTGCGCCTCCAGATCCTTGCGATCGAGGCGCTGCGCGATCTCCAGCGCCTCGTCCGCCATCCGTTCCTGGGTGTCGAAATCGCCGAGCCACCAGGCGATCCGGCCGCGCACCCCGAGGGCGGTGAGCCGCCCATCGGCGGGAAGTGCGTCCAGGGCGGCATCGATCAGCTCCGTCGCTCGCGGCAGGTCGGCGTCCCGGAGCAACGCCACCTCCGCCAGGGCGGTCAGCGCTTTGCCCTCGAGCGTGGAGTCACCTGCTTGGCGGGCACCGTCGAGCACACGCTGCATCTCGATCGAGACTGCCGGCAGATCGCTCATCCGCCAGGCCGCTCGGGCGGCGTGGTAGCGGCGCTCGAGCGTGGGCTCGAGCTCGACCGAGCGCAGGAGCAGCTTTCGCGCGGAACGGTTCGCCTCGCGTGCGAGCGCACGGCGGCCGGCCTCCTCGAGCGCCGCCGCAGCGTCCTGCGCGAGCTCTTCGGTCGGTGCGCCGTCGAGCTCGGCCTGCAACCGCGCCGCGTGGTCGAGGTGGTACGCGCGGATCTCGAGCAGCTCCTCCCCTGCCCGTTCGCCGAGCCACTCGGCGAACCGCTCGTGCAGCGTGCCTCGCTCGGCCTTCGTCAGGCCTCCGTAGGCGACCTCGCGGATCATCACGTGCTTGAAGCGGTACGCCCGCTCGCCGACGATCGTCGAGCGCGGCTCGGCGAGGACGAAGTCGCGGAGGAGCAGGTTGTCGAGCAACGCTTCGACCTCGAGCTCGGGAGCGAGGTGCTCGAGCGCACCGCGCCAGAACACTCGTCCGATCACCGCGCCGCGGTGGATGAGGGCTTTCTCGTCCGCGGGAAGATGGTCGATCCGCGCGGCGATCAGGGCCTGCACCGTGTCTGGCACACGCTCCGGGAGGTAGTCGCCGCCGCTCTCGAGCAGCATCCGGATCGTCTCCTCGACGAAGAGCGGATTGCCCTCCGTCTTCGCGAGCACGTCCTGGCGCGCATCGGCTGGGAGCCCGTCCTGGGGAAGGAGCGCTTCGAGCAGCCGCTCGCTCTCCTCTGCCCGGAGCGACTCGAGCTCGATCGACGCGGCGCGCATCCGGCCGCCGCCCCAGCCCGGACGGAGGTCGAGCAGGTCGGGGCGGGCGAGACAGATGAGCAGCAGGGGCGACTCGCGCACCCAGGTCGCGAGGTGCTCGACCAGCTCGAGCAGCGGCTCCTCCGCCCAGTGGATGTCCTCGAACACGAGGACGAGCGGCTGCACCTCGGCGAGCTGCTCGGCCCAGCCGCGCACCGCCCAGGCGATCTCCTGGCCGCTGCGCTCATCCTCGACCGCGTCGAGCACGCCGGAGGCAAGTCCGAGCAGGTCGGCGACGGCCTCGTCCTCGCAGCAGGCGCGCAGCTTCTCGACGGCGTCCTTCACCGGGTCGTTGTCCGTGATCCCTGCGGAGGACTTGACCATCTCGGCAAGCGGCCAGTAGGTGATCCCCTCGCCGTAGGGAAGGCAGCGCCCGGCCAGCACGGTCGCGCCCTCGAGCGGGCCGACGAACTCGCGGACGAGCCGGCTCTTGCCGACGCCCGGCTCGCCGTAGACGGTGACGAGGTGAGCGCGCCGGTCGCGGACCGCGCGCTCGAACGTGTTGGCCAGGAGCTCGAGCTCCTCCTCGCGGCCGATCAGCGGCGCGGCGATCGCCGAGCGGGTCTCCTGGGCCCGGTCGGCGGCGCAGACGACGCGGAAGGCGGACAGCTGGTCGGCGCGGCCCTTGACCTCGATCGCTTCGACGGGCTCCAGCTCGATCGCGTCGAACGCGAGGCTGCGGGCGCCGGGACCGATCAGGATCTCTCCCGGGCGCGCCGCCTGCTGGAGCCGCGCGGCGAGGTTGACCGCCTCCCCCGTCGCAAAGGTCGAGTCGGTCGTATCGACGACGACCTCGCCGGACTCGATCCCGATCCGCGCCTCCAGCTCGAGCTTCTTCACCGCCTCCAGGATCCCGAGGCCCGCCCTGATCGCGCGCTCGGCGTCGTCCTCGTGCGCCTGCGCGACGCCGAAACCGGCCAGTACCGCGTCGCCGGCGAACTTCTCGACGATTCCGCCGTGCGTGGTCACGCAGTGCGCGACCTCGTCGAAGAACCTCGTCACCCGACGGCGCACGACCTCGGGGTCGGAGCCCGCGACGAGCGCGGTCGAGCCGACGAGATCGACGAACAGCACGGTTGCGAGCTTGCGCTCCATCTCTCCAGTGTAGAAACGAACGGCGACCCCGATACCATCCGGCCGAATATCCGCTCCGGCACCGGCAAAGCCGGCGCCTCCGCTCGTGCTCGCCTCCGTCTAGCCTACGGCTCGTGCTCGATCCGAAGGTGTTCAAGGCGTACGACGTCCGGGGCCTGTATCCAAGCCAGCTCGACGAGGAGGGGGCCCGCGCGATCGGGCGCGCATTCGTGGAGCAATTCGAGCTTGCCCGGATCGCCGTGGGTCGTGACATGCGGCTCTCGTCGCCGTCGATGGCGGCCACGTTGGTCGAGGGAGCGGCGGGCGCCGGCGCCGACGTGCTCGAGCTCGGGGTCGTCGGCACCGAGATGGTCTACTTCGCCGTCGGCGAGCTCGCGCTGGACGGCGGGGTGATGGTCACGGCCTCGCACAACCCCAAGGACTACACCGGGATGAAGATCGTACGGGCGGGCGCACTGCCGGTCGGGGGCGACTCGGGGCTGCTGGACGTACGCGACCGGGCTCTGAGGACCGATCCCTCGGGGCCTGTCCTCGCGGGCAGCGCCGGAACGGTCGAGCCGTACGACGTTTGGCCGGGCTATGTCGAGCGGGTCCTCTCGTTCGTCGACCTGGACGCGATCAGGCCCCTGAAGGTCGTGATCGACGCGGCGAACGGAATGGCCGGCACGATGCTGCCCCCGATCCTCGAGCGCCTTCCCGTCGACGTCGTGCGCTGCTTCTTCGAGCCGGACGGGACGTTTCCGAACCACGAGCCGAACCCGCTCCTTCCGGAGAACCGCGAGTTCATCGTCTCGACGACGCTGTCCGAGCGGGCGGATCTCGGAATCGCCTTCGACGGCGACGCCGACCGGTGCTTCTTCGTCGACGACGCGGGCGAGTTCGTCCCCGGCGACTTCGCCACCGCCCTCCTCGCCGCGGGGGTGCTCGAGAAGGAGCCCGGGGCGAAAGTGATCTACGACGTCCGCGCGAGCTGGGCGGTGCCGGAGACGATCGAACGAGCCGGCGGCGTTCCGCTCGTCAACAGGGTCGGCCACGCGTTCATCAAGCAGCGGATGCGCGACGTCGATGCCGCGTTCGCCGGTGAGGTCTCGGGCCACTACTACTTCCGCGACTTCACCCAGGCCGATTCGGGGGTCGTTCCGTTCCTCCTGATGCTCGAGCGGATCTCGAAGGGCGGCGCCCGGCTGTCGGAGCTCCTGCGCCCGTACCGCGAGCGCTACTTCATCACCGGAGAGCTGAACACGCCGGTCGCCGACGTCCCGCTGAAGCTGCGGGAGCTCGAGGAGCGCTTCGGCCCGCAGGGAACCGTCTCGTACCTCGACGGGCTGTCGGTGGACGCCGCGGACTGGCACTTCAACGTTCGCCCCTCGAACACCGAGCCGCTTCTTCGCCTGAACCTCGAGGCCCGCTCCTCCGAGCTGATGGAGCGGAAGCGCGACGAGGTGCTCGACGTCATCCGTGCCTAGGCCTCCGTTCAAGTTCTCCGCAGTGACACGGGTCGGCTTCTCCGACACCGACGCGCAGGGCGTCGTCTACTACGGCCGCTACATGCCGTACTTCGACCTCGCCCGGGTCGAGTACCACCGGCACCTCGACCTGCTGCGCGAGGAGCCGCAGGACCGGCAGTTCGTGATGCGGGCGATGACCGTCGAGTACCACGCACCGGCTCGCTTCGACGACCCGATCGAGGTCGACGTCCGGGTCGACCGGATCGGTACGTCGAGCGTCGGGTACGAGTTCGCCGCCTACCTGGAGGGCGAGGTGCTCGCGGTGACCGCGACGCAGACGCTGGTGCTCGTCGACGTGGCGGAGCGCAGCCCGTCCCCGGTGCCGGACTGGTGGCGGGCGTCGATCAGGGCGTTCGAAGGGGCCGACGTCGAGGCGTAGCAGCGAGGACCGTCTGATCGCGCAGCCCGCGCGGCAAGGCTAGTTCGGCGTGACCCGGTAGGCGTCGAAGACGGCCTCGATGTTCCTGAGCGCGGCCAGCAGAGCGCGCAGCGCCTTGACGTCGCCGATCTCGGCCGTGTACCAGTTCTTGGCCAGCTGATCCTGCACGCCGCCGCCGTAGGCGACGATGTTCGCCCCGTACTCGGAGAAGGTGCGGGCGACGTCCTCGAGCAGGCGCGGGCGGTCCCACGCGTCGACGGCGATCTGGACGCGGAAGCTCTGAGACGCGCCTCCCTCCCAGTCCACCGGCGTGAACCGCTCGGCATTCCTCTTCAGCGCCCGCACGTTCGGACAGTCGTCGCGGTGGATCGTGATTCCCTTCCCGAGCGAGATGTAGCCGACGATCGGGTCGCCCGGAACGGGGGTGCAGCACTTCGCGAGCCGGACGAGCACGTCCTCGATTCCGGCGACGTTGATCCCGAAGTTCTGGCTCGCCGCCGCGTCCTTCGCCTTCGGCGGCTTGAGCATGACCGCCTCTTCCTCGGCGACCTCGCTCGTCTTCAGGCGCTGGATCACCTTGTTGACGATCTGGCTCGCCTGGAGCTTCCCCGAGCCGAGCGCGACGTAGAACTCGTCGGCCTTCTTGAAGCCCGTCTCGCGGATCACCCCGGCGAGCACCGCCGAGCCTGCGATCTTCCGATACGGGAGGTTCTGCCCCTTGAGCGCCTGCTCGAGCGCGTCACGTCCCTTCTGCTCGGCGTCCGCGCGCTGCTCGTGGGAGAACCACTGCCGGATCTTGTTGCGGGCCCGCGACGAGGTCGCGATCGACATCCAGTCGCGCGACGGTCCGCGCCCCGACTTCGACGTCATGATCTCGACGATGTCTCCGCTCTTCAGCGGGTAGTGGAGCGGGACGATCCGGCCGTTCGCCTTCGCGCCGACGGTCTTGTGGCCGACGTCCGTATGCACCGAGTAGGCGAAGTCGATCGGCGTCGAGCCGGCCGGGAGGGTCTTCACCTCGCCCTTCGGCGTGAACACGTAGACCTCGTCGTCGAACAGGTCGGTGCGGAGCGTCTTGATGAACTCGCGCGGGTCGGCCTCTTCCTGCTGCCAGTCCATCAGCTGCTTCACCCAGGCGGCCCATTCGGCGTCGTCCGTCTTCTTCGCCTTCCCCCCGCGCTTGTACACCCAGTGCGCAGCGATTCCGTATTCGGCGGTCTGGTGCATGTCCTGGGTGCGGACCTGGATCTCGAGCGGCCGGCCCTGCGGCCCGATCACGGTCGTGTGCAGCGCCCGGTACCGGTTCAGCTTGGGCATCGCCACGTAGTCCTTGAACCGTCCCGGCATCGGCTTCCAGAGCGAATGGATCAGTCCGAGCGCGCCGTAGCAGTCGCGCGTCCCCTCCTCGCCCGTCCGCTCGACCAGCACGCGCATCGCGGTCAGGTCGTAGATCTCGTTGAACTCGCGGCCCTTCTTCACCATCTTGTCGTAGATCGAGTAGAAGTGCTTGGCGCGGCCCGAGATCTGCGCGGGGATGTTCGCCTTGTCGAGCTCGCGCTGCAGGACGACGCTCGCCTCGCGCACGTGCTCCTCGCGGTTGGCGCGACGCTCGGAGACCATCGCCTTGATCTCCGAGTACTTCCGGGGATGGAGCGTCTCGAACGCGAGGTCCTCGAGCTCCCATTTGAGCGCATGGATGCCGAGTCGGTGTGCGAGCGGCGCGTACACCTCGAGCGCCTCGCGGGCCTTCTGCACCTGCTTCTGCTTGCCGAGGTACTCGATCGTCCGCAGGTTGTGCAGCCGGTCGGCGAGCTTGATCAGGATCACCCGCACGTCGTGGGCCATCGCGACGATCAGCTTGCGATAGTTCTCGGCCTCGGCGTGCTCGCGGCTCTGGAACTGGATCCGGGTCAGCTTCGTCACGCCGTCGACGAGCTGGGCGATCTCGTCGCCGAACTCGTCCTTGACCGCCTTCAGGTCCGCGTCCGTGTCCTCGACCACGTCGTGGAGGAGGGCGGCGGCGATCGTCTGCTCGTCGAGATGCAGCTCGGCGAGGACCTTCGCGACCCCGAACGGGTGGTTGATGAACTCCTCGCCCGACCGGCGCTGCTGACCCTCGTGCGCCGTCGCGGCGAACGAGAAGGCGCGCGCGACGAGATCGCGGTCGAGCTCGGGCTTGTACCCGGCAACCGCCCCGATCAACTCATCGACGAGCTCCCGATGACGCTCGGATACCTCGAGTACGGCCATGGACAAAGTGTACTTCCAGCCTCCGAGGCCAAACCTTCAGCTCGCACGTATCCGTGCCGAAGGAAGAAGCGTTCAGATGTGGAAGATGCACTCCTTGCGCATGCGCCTCTTCACCCGGCGGAAGCGGGCCGACGTGCTCGCCGCTCTGCTGGTCGAGCTGCTAGGCCGCCCGGCGTAGCTCGACCGGCTCGTCGAGCAGCAGCCTGAAGGTCTCGGACTCGAGCAAGCTGCGCCAGCCTGCGCCTTCGGCGCCGGCCACGAGACCGAGCTCCTCGAAGACAGCGTGGGCGTCCGGGCTGAGGCCGCCCGACCGCCATTCGGCGGCGAACCTCCCTCGCAGCTCGAGGTAGCGATCGGGAGTCTCGAAGATCCGCCGGATGACGAGTTGCGGCGCAGTGGTTCCGTTCCACGTGTTCTCCTGCAGGCGGAACGCAAGGTCGTACCGGCCCGGTCGACGGTAGCGGTCGAGGTGGGAGCCGAGGCCGAAGGCGATCGCCGTGCCGGCCGGCCGGCTCGGGTCGCCGGCGCCGACCCGGAAGCGGAGGTGCTTCCCCTCGCCGATCGCGGTCAGATCGCTCAGCTCGCAGCCGGCGAGCAGCAGCGTCACGCCCGGGTTGCCGAGCCCGAACGGCGCGAGCCTGCGAAGCTCCGAGCAGAGCGAGAGCGTCAGCGCGGTGCCGGGGACGACGGCGTCGATCCTCGTCACGGGCCGCAGGTCGTCGTCGGTCAGGTGCTCGTCGGCATGAGCGGCGAACGCGGCCGCCAGGTCGTCGACCGACTCCGGGCGGATGGACAGCCCGGCGGCGGCACGGTGCCCGCCGAAGCGCTCGAGGTGCTGCGAGCAGGCGGCGAGCCCGGCGTGGAGGTCGAAGGTCGGGATCGACCGTCCGGAGCCCTTCCAGTCTCCTTCGGTACCGGCGATCAGCACCACCGGCCGGTGGTAGCGCTCGACGAGCCGTGAGGCGACGATCCCGATCACTCCTTCGTGCCAGCTTTCTCCGGCGACAACGTACCCGCGTCGGCGTCGGCGGGCCTCCGGCCAGGAATCGATCGCAGCGGTCGCCTCACGCAGGATCCGCTCCTCGACCGCCTGCCGCTCGCGGTTCAGCTCCTCGAGGTCGGCGGCGAGCCGCGCGGCGACGTCCCCGTCGTCGGTGAGCAGCAACTCGAGCGCAGCGGTCGGTCTGCCGAGCCGCCCGGCGGCGTTGATGCGCGGCGCCAGCCGGAAGCCGACCGCCCCCTCGTCGACCGTCGCAGCGTCGACGCGGGCGGCACGCATCAGCGCCCGCAGGCCGGGCCGGGTGGTCGTGGCGAGCCGGCGCAACCCGGAGATCGCGAGGGCGCGGTTCTCGTCGACGAGCGGGACGACGTCGGCGATCGTCGCGAGAGCGATCAGGTCGAGGTGCCGCGCCAACCGGTCGTCGCCCGGGCCGAGGAGCGCCTCGGCGAGCTTGTAGACGACGCCGGTGCCGCAGAGCTCGGGGAACGGGTACGAGGACGGCCTGGTGGCGACGATCGGGCAGTCGGGCACGGCGTCGCCCGGCCGGTGGTGGTCCGTGACGATCATCTCGAGCCCGGCCGCCTTCGCCTCGGCGATCTCCTCGACGGCCGTGATCCCGCAGTCGACCGTGAGGACGAGGCCGTAACCTTCCCCCCTCAGGCGCGCGAGCGTCTCGCCCGAGACGCCGTAGCCCTCCTCGAATCGGCTCGGCAGGTGCCAGTCGACGTCGGCGCCGAGCTCGCGGAGGACGATGACCGCGAGCGCGGTCGCGCAGATGCCGTCGACATCGTAGTCGCCGTGGACGCAGATCTTCGTGCCGGCGGCGATCGCCGCTCGGAGCCGCTCACACGCCTCCTGCATGTCGCCGAGCAGGAACGGGTCGTGTCCGGGCAGCTCGCCGGCGAGGAACGCCGAAGCGGCGACCGGATCGGCGTAGCCGCGCCGGACGAGCACGCTCGCGGTCGTCGCGCTCATGCCGAGCTCGCGCGAGAGCCGGTCGGCCTCGAGCGCGTCGCACGAATGAATCGTCCAGGTTCCCTCGGCCATCGACAAGCGACGGTACGCGCGGCGCCGGACGGAAAAGGCGCTCGCTCCGCTCGCGCGGGGGGAACAGCCGGTTCCCCCCGCGAGCCCCCCTCCCCACCTCGTTCGCACCCTCGGAACCGATCGGTGCCGCGACCGCAATGTC
>JBBRXG010000115.1:0-9755 GCA_038248655.1 Gaiellales bacterium | reverse complement strand
TTCCCCCCGGCCCTTCCCCGCTCATAGGCCAAAGGTTGGCCTATGAGCGGGCGCGTGCTCCTCGCCGCGCCGCGGTCCTTCTGCGCCGGCGTCGACCGGGCGATCGAGATCGTCGAGAAGCTGCTCGAGCAGCACGGCCCGCCGATCTACGTCCGCCACCACATCGTCCACAACGACCACGTCGTTCGCCGGCTCGAGGACCTCGGCGCCGTGTTCGTCGACGACGAGGACGAGGTGCCGCCGGGCGCGATCTGCGTCCTGTCCGCCCACGGCGTCGCGCCGGCGGTCCGTGAGAACTGCGAGAAGCGCGGCCTGCGCGTCGTCGACGCCGTCTGCCCGCTGGTCTCGAAGGTGCATGCCGAGGCGCGGCGCTATGCCGACAGCGGCCACCTCGTCGCCCTCGTCGGCCACCGCGACCACGTCGAGGTGATCGGGACGAAGGGCGAGCGTCCCGAGCAGATCGTCGTGGTCGAGTCGCCGGAGGAGGCGGAGGCGCTCGACACGGGGGGCAAGCCGCTCGCGGTGATCAGCCAGACGACGCTCTCGCTCGACGACGTCGCCTCGACCGTCGACCTGCTCGCCGGTCGCTTCGGCGACCTGCGCCGGCCCGGCGCCGACGACATCTGCTACGCGACCCAGAACCGGCAGGACGCCGTCAAGGAGATCGTCGAGCTCGGCGCGACGCTGATCCTCGTGATCGGCTCGCCGACGAGCTCGAATGCGCAGCGGCTCGTCGAGGTCGCGCGCGCGCGCGGGGCCGCGGCCCGGCTGATCGAGGACGAGAACGAGATCGACGACGACCTGCTCGACGGACACGGGATCGTCGGCCTGACCGCCGGTGCCTCCACCCCCGAGGAGCTCGTGCAGGCGGTCCTCGCGCGTCTCGCGGAGGGCGGCTACGGCGAGCACGAGGAGGTCACGGTCGCCCGCGAGGACGTGCACTTCCGGCTGCCGAGGGAGGTGGCGGCGAGATGACCAGCGTCGAGATCCCGCATTCCGTCGCCGCCGCGCTGCCGACCCTCTCGATCTTCGACATCACCAACGAGATCTCGCGCGACGTCGCCTCGGGCCGGGTCGAGCGGGGGATCGCCTACGTGACCGCTGCCGTTGCGAGCTCGCTCGTCCGCGTCAGCGAGCGCGAGTCCGGCTTCTTCTGCGATATCGAGTCGCTGCTCGAGCATCTCGTCCCCGGCTCGATGCCCGACCGCCAGCGGGTCCTGCTCGGCCTGCTCGGGCCGCGGACCGAGCAGATCCCGTTCGAGCGCGGCCGCCTCTGCCTCGGACAGTGGCAGCGCGTCCTCCTCTTCTGCCTCGACGGCGACACGCACGCCGAGTACACGCTGACGCTGCTGGGGTGAAACGCGCTCTCCTACCGGCTGCCCTGGCGCTCGTCCCGGTGCCGGGAGCGGCCGGCGGGGCCGGGAAGTCGATCGGCGTTCTACCGGCTTCGGCGCTGCCGAAATAACGTCCCCGCTCTCGCGCGTTATCATCAGGACGATGGAACGGGCGCGCAGGCATCAGCGCCTCTTGTCGGCGCTCGCCTTCGGGCTGATCGCGCTTGCGTCGGAGCTTGCCGGCCGCAGCCTGACCCACCGCCTCGACCTCGGCCGCCACGTCGCCTCCCCGAGCTACTCGGGAACCAACTACTACCCGATCCTCCTCGCCGTCGTGAAGACCGGGATCGCACTCCTGGCCGCCCGACTCGTGTGGCGCCTGGTGCGGGCCCGGTCGGCAGAGCGAGCGGCGCTGCGTCTGCTCGGCGCCAGAAGCCGAAGCCGCCGCCCGCGCGTGCGGCTCGCGGTCGCGCCCAGACTCTGGCTGGCCTTTTTCGTCCTCACGTCGTCGATCTTCCTCGTCCAGACCGACGCGGAGGGGGCGGCAGCCGGCCGCTGGCCGCTCCTCTCGCCGTGGCTCCACTCCTCGGCGCTCCCCGTCTTCGCGGTGCTGGCCGTCGTCTGCGCCCTCGTCTGGAGCGCGGTGCGCGGCTGGCTCGCCGACTACGAGCGCTACGCGCGCCAGACCGTCGCCCGCGCCCTCCGCCTTGCGGGTCGGCGCGACGTGCACGTTCCGCGGCCGAGCCTCGAGCTGG
Source organism: Gaiellales bacterium (assembly GCA_038248655.1). Lineage (GTDB taxonomy): Bacteria > Actinomycetota > Thermoleophilia > Gaiellales > Gaiellaceae > DATBLE01. Next base: position 7,666 of record JBBRXG010000115.1, on the reverse strand, counting down.
CCGTTCCGCCGCGGCGCCTCTTCGGACTCGCGTTCGAGAGCCGCCCGCCTCCGCTGCCTGCCTGACCCGCCGCGCGCCCTGACCCCGCGCGCCGGTTTCACCCCATCTCTGGCAGGAGGCAGCCTTGGATACCCAGCTCGCACGATCCGAGATCACGCAGGAACGGAGCAGAGCGTCGGCACGAGCGCTGACGGTGCTCCTGCTCGGGCCGCTGACGATGCTCGCCGGCGTCGCCTGGGCGTTTCTCCAGCCGTGGCGGGTGACGCTCTTGCACCCCCGTGGAGAGGGCTTCTGGTGGCTCGTCGTCGAGCCGCCGCTCCTCGTCGTCCTCGCCGGCCTCGTCGTCGCCCTCGCCGCCCCGGCGATCGTCCGCGACCTCGAAGCGGCGGGGAGCTAGCGATGCAGCCGCCGGCCGAGCACGTCCACTGGCTCTTCGCCACCGGCGTTCTCATCACCGGCCTGCTCCTGCTCGCCGAGGCGGTCGTCGGCCGCGAGGTCTGGCGGCGCCGGGCCTGGCGGGCCTACCTGTGGCCCTCGCTCTTCTTCGCGCTCGGCGTCCTGCTGTGGCCGGTGATGGTGCTCTACACCAACTCGACCGTGCACCTGCTCGCCCACAGCGTCTGGGCGCAGTCGATGATGGCCGCCGGCGCGGCGGAGCTCGGTCTCGTCAGCGGCAAGCTGCGCAACGAGTACTGGAAGCTGGCCGTGCCGGTCGCGCTGGCCGTCTCGGGCACGGCGTTCCTCATCCACGAGGCGAACCCGTGGCTCTACTCCCGCTCTGCGTTCGTCCACCACGCGTGCGGCTGGACGCTGCTCGTCGGGGCCCTGTTCCCCCTCGGTGCCGCCTTCAAGCCGCGGTCGTGGATCTTCAACGGCGGCTACGCGCTCGTCATCATTGCGATCGCCGTCGCCCTCTACAGCGTGCGCGACGTGGCGCCGATCTTCGGACACCTCGATCCGAGCGCCGGGGTCGCCCACCGATGAGGCGCACGGTCGCCGTCGCGCTGGTCGCGCTGGCGTTCCCCGGCGGCGCGTCGGCGCACGCCACGCTGCTCCACACCTCGCCCGGGGTCGGAGAACGCCTGGCGGAAGCGCCGCGAACGATCACCCTCCGGTTCGACCAGGGCGTCCGCGTGCTCTCGAACGGGATCCAGGTCTTCGACGTTCGGGGCCGTCTCGTCTCGGGACCGCCCCGGGTTCGCGCCGCCGACCACCGCATCGTCGAGTCGCCGCTCGTCCGGGCTGCCCGCGGCGGGTACACGGTGCGCTGGGCGGCGATCTCGAACGACAGCCACGTCGGCCGCGGCGTCTTCACGTTCGGCGTTCGGGCACCCGCGCCCGCGATCAGCCAGGCGTACGGCGCCTCCGGGCCGACGGTCGTCGAGCACGTCGTCCGCTGGCTCTACTTCGTCTGCCTCGCTCTCCTGACCGGCGGGCTCGGGTTCCGGCTCCTCGTGCTCCGCGGAGCTGCCACCCCCGACGCCGAGCGGCGCTCCGCCCTCTTGACGGGCGCCGGCGTCGTCGCCGCGCTGCAGGTCGGGATCGTCGCGTTCATGCTTCGCGCGGAGGACGCGCTCCAGCTGCCGTTCACGGCGTTCCTGTACGGCGACCTCTCGCCGTTCGCGAACACCACGCGGTTCGGCCAAGCCTTCGTCGCGATGGAGCTCGGCTTCGCCTTCGTCGCCGCGCTGCTCTTCCTCGCCTGGCTGACCGAGCGCCGGATCCTGCTCTGGGCCGCGTTCCTGCTCTCGCTCGGCCTCGGCTCGGGCCTGTCCCTCGCCAGCCACCAGGCCGACGACGGCGGCTGGCTTCCGTCCTTCGCCGACTGGGTGCACCTGTCGGCGGCGACGCTGTGGATCGGCGGCCTGATCTCCCTGGGCGTCGTCTGCCGCGACCGCGCGCTGCGCCGGACGGCCTTCTGGCGCTTCTCGGCGATCGCCGGTCCGCTCGTCGCGCTCGTCGTCGCCGCGGGCGTGTACATGAGTGTCAGGCGCTTCCCCGCGCTCGACGACCTCTGGTCGGTCGGCTACGGGCGTGTCCTGCTCGTCAAGCTCGGGCTCGTCGCGCTCGCCCTCTCGTGGGGTGCGTTCCATCACATCGTCGTACGGCCGAGGCTCGATCGGCCCGGGGTGGAGCGTCGCTTGCCGCGAAGCCTGTTCGGCGAGGCGGCGGTCGCCGTCTCGATTCTGCTCCTCGCCGCGATCCTGGTCGACTCGAAGCCGCCCGAGAAGCCAAGTAACAGAGTGTTACAAGGGACTGAAAGCGCTCTGCCGAGCGCGCTCGGTCGCAAGTAACACACTGTTACTAGCGCGTCGGTAACGTCCCGCCGATGCGGTGGGCGATCTCCGGAGGTGCCGGGTTCCTGGGCCTGCATCTCGCGAGACGGCTCCTCGCCGAGGGGCACGAGGTGCGTTCGCTCGACCTCGCGCCGCTCGACGAGCCCGACCTGGAGCGGAGTGTCGAAGAGGTGCGCGGCGACATCAGGGACGTGCGGGACGCGCGGACCCTGGTGGAGGGCGCCGACGTCTTCGTCCACGCGGCCGCGGCGCTCCCCATCCAGGCTTCACGCGACTCGATCCGCTCGGTCAACGTCGGCGGGACCGCGACCGTCCTGGCGGCAGCGACGGAAGCGGGGGTCGGCCGGACGGTACTCGTCTCGTCGACCGCGGTCTACGGCATTCCCAAGGTGCACCCGATCGGCGAGGGCTCGCCGCTCGTCGGTGTCGGCTGGTACGGCGAGTCGAAGATCGAGGCCGAGGAAGTGACGCGCGACTTCGGCCGTCGGGGGCTGGACTTCGTGATCGTCCGCCCGAAGACCTTCATCGGCCCGGAGCGGCTCGGCGTGTTCGAGATCCTGTTCGACTGGATCCGCGACGACCGGCGGATCTACATGCTCGGGAGCGGCCGGAACCGCTACCAGCTGCTCGCGGTCGAGGACCTGGTCGACGCGATCGTCCTCGCCGCCGAGCAGCCGGAGGCGATAGGGGAGACGCTGAACGTCGGCGCGAGCGAGTTCGGGACGGTTCGCTCCGACCTCCAGGCGCTGATCGACCACGCCGGCTCGTCGAGCCGCCTGACGCCCGTTCCGGCGCGGCCCGCCGAGATCGCGCTTCGGGCGCTCGAGCTCCTGCGCGTCTCGCCGCTCGCCGAGTGGCACTACAAGACGGCCCACCGCGACTCGTTCGTCTCGGTGGAGAAGGCGGAGCAGCTGCTCGGCTGGTCGCCTCGGCTCTCCAACGCCGAGGCGCTCTGCCGCACCTACGACTGGTACCTGGCGCATCGCGACGCGCTCGCCTCGGCCGGCGTCACCCACCGCGTGCCGTGGAACCAGCAGGCGCTGGGACTGCTGAAGCGGATCAGCTGACCATATCGAGGGAAGGCACGCTGGCGTAGGCGAGCTGTCTGGACTCTCGTCCGGGGGCACAGGTGGTGAACGATGTGGGGCTACGCGGCCGGCGAGGCGGGCATTGCGCCGATCTGCTGCAGGAAGCTCAACTCGTCCAACCGCACCCAGCGCTCGACACAGCGCCCTTCGTTGTCGAGCTCGAAGATCGCGATCTCCTCGACGTCGACCGCGTTGCCGGACGGAGCAACGCCCATGATCTCGCCGCGATGCGTGCCCTTCACCTGGAGGCGCACCGCCACCCGATCGTCACCCGCGATCATCTCGACCAGCAGTGCCCCACGCGGGGTAGCGCGCCCGGCACTACCCCGCAGCCGTTTTCAGCGTGGGAACGTCTCGTGAACCGGGAACTCCTTGACATCCGGAGGCCCCTGCGTCTCGACACCGGCGGCGGCGACAGCCTGTTGGATACGACCCTGGAACGCGTCGAAAGCGGCCCGAGACTCCCAAAAGTCGATCACGCCCCAGCCTTCGTCGATCGGGCCCGAGGCATGGAAGAGCAATCCCTTCGGCGGGTCGCTATCCGGGTCGACCTGCGCGTTCACGGCGTCGAACTGCTCCTGCGTGAGGCCGGCAAACTTGATTCGGATCCCAACGGCCATTCTTGCTCCATTCCGTAGTGGGTAGAGCATCGAGCCTACCCGCTCGATCTGGGCGAAGATGGCTAGAAACTCAGGCGCAGAATTCGTCGGCGACCGCCAGAAACACCGCGGCGCACCGCTCGACGTCCGCGATCGAGACCCACTCGACATCCGCATGCGCGCCCTCCCCGCCCGGGCCGAAGACCACCGTCGGGATCGAGCGCTCCGCGATCAGCGCCGCGTCCGTCCAGTAGCTCTCGCCGACCGGCTCTCCCGCACCGGCTTGCGCCCGCACCAGGCGGACGATCTCCTCGCTCTCCGACACCTCGTGCGGACGTCTGGCGGCGACGATGCGGCAGGCCGCTTCGAAGTCGTCGTCGGCGTGGTCGAGCCGGTCGAGCATGCCCTGGAGCTCCGCCTCGACCTGGGCGACCGACTCTCCCGGAACCGTCCGCCGCTCACCCCGAAGCAGGCAGCTCGCGGGGTAGGTGGAGAACTCCTCCCCGCCGGCGACGACGCCGGCGTGCAGCGAGCCGCTGCCGAGCAGCGGGTGCATCGGACGCTCGTGCAGCGAGCGGTCGAGCGCGTCCAGCGCGACGAGGACGTGGCCCATCTTCGCGATCGCGTCGACCCCGAGGTCGGGACGCGAGCCGTGTGCGGCCCGGCCCTTGGTCTCGATCTCGAACGCGACGAAGCCCTTGTGAGCGACGGAGACGCGCATCTGCGTCGGCTCGGCGACGATCGCGGCGTCGGCACGGATGCGCGTCACGACCGACTGCGTCCCGATCGAAGCGAGCTCCTCGTCCACGACCGCGGTGACGATCACGTCGCCCCGCAGCCTGCGTCGGGCCGCCTCCGCCGCCGCGACGAGACAGGCTGCGAGCCCGCTCTTCATGTCGTATGACCCGCGGCCGTGCAGCCGGTCCCCGTCGATCCGGGGCACGAGCGGATCCGCCATCGCGCCGTGGCCGACCGTGTCCAGATGCCCGTTGAGGAGGAGCGTGCGGCCGCCGCCGGTCCCGCGCGCAGTCGCGATCACGTTCGGTCGTCCCGCCGCGACCTCGTCGAGTGAGACCTCGAGGCCTGCCTCCCCGGCCCACTCGGCGACGAACGCGGCGATCTCGGCCTCTCCGGATCCGCCGAGGCCCGGGTTGACCGAGTCGATCGCGACCAGCTGCTCGAGCAGCGGGAGGACCTCCACCGGGGCGAGCCTATACTCGGACGATGTTGCCCGCTCCGGCGCCAGCCAAGCTGGCGCCTCCGCTCCTGGTCGCCTCCGTCTAGCCTGCGGCGATGGACGTCGCCGGCTATCGCGAGCGCTTCCCGATCCTCGCCGACACCACGTACCTGATCAACCACTCGCTCGCGGCGATGCCGGCCGCAGCCGAGGAGCGGCTCGCCGAGTACGCCCGGATGTGGCGGACACGCGGGATCCGGGCGTGGGGCGAGGGCTGGTGGACGATGCCGCTGACGGTCGGCGACCAGGTCGGACGGATCGTCGGGGCACCGGCGGGAACGGTCTGCATGCACCAGAACGTGACCGTCTCGGTCGCCGTCGTCCTCTCCTGCTTTCGGCTCGAGCCGCCGCGGAACCGGATCGTCTACGTCGAGGGCGAGTTTCCCTCCGTGCGCTACCTGCTCCAGGCCCAACCCGGGGCGGAGATCGACGTCGTTCCGGACCTCGACGCGCTCGTCGGGGCGATCGACGAGCGGACCTTGCTCGTTCCGGTCAGCCACGTGCTCTACAAGACGGCGGAGCTCCAGGACGTCGAGCCGATCCAGCGGCGGGCGGCGGAGATGGGCGCCCACGTCCTCCTCGATGCGTACCAGTCCGCAGGTGCCGTCCCGCTGGACGTGACCGGTCTCGGGGTCGCGTTCGCAACCGGCGGCTCGGTGAAGTGGCTCTGCGGCGGTCCGGGCGCGGGGTGGCTGTACGTGCGCCCGGATCTGATCGAGCGGCTCGAGCCCGCCTTCGTCGGCTGGCAGGGACACGCGCGGCCCTTCGCCTTCGAGACCGAGCTCGAGTACGCGGACGGGATCGCACGGTTCCTCACCGGCACCCCGAACGTCCCCGCGCTGTACGCGGCGACGGCCGGATACGACGTGATCGAGGAGGTGGGCGTGGACGCGATCCGCCGGCGGTCGCTCGCGCTCACCGACCACCTGATCTCGCGTGCCGACGGCGCCGGCTTCGAGGTGACGAGCAGACGCGAGCCGGAGCGGCGCGGCGCGAGCGTGACCGTGCGGATGCCCGGCTTCGAGGGTGTCCACTCAGAGCTCGCCGAGCGGGAGATTCTGTGCGACTTCAGACCCGAGACGGGCCTGCGGCTCGGCCCCCACTTCTTCAACACCGAGGGGGAGCTCGACCATGCGGTCGCGACGATCGAGGAGATCGTCGCCTCCGGCGCACACGAGCGCCATCCCGGCGCGGCGGCGCGATTCTAGGGACTCGCTTGAAAACGCCGCGCGCGTCTCGTACCGTTCGCGCATGACGGTCGAGACCGGGGGTCGCCGCTTCGTGCCGGCGCAGGTGACCACGGCGGCGCTCCTCGTCGGCGCGGTGCTCGCCACCTGGATCGTCACCGTCGTCCGGATGCGGGGGATGGACGCCGGCCCGGGCACCGACCTCGGCGGGCTGGGCTGGTACGTCGGCATCTGGGTGACGATGATGGCGGCGATGATGTTCCCGTCGGCGGCGCCGATGGTGCTGATCTTCCATCGCGTCTCCCGGGAGCGGGCGCGGCGCGGCCAGAGCTTCGTGCCCACCTGGATGTTCGTGCTCGCGTACGTCGCCGTGTGGGCGGTGTACGGCCTCGGAGCCTATGGCCTCTACCGTCTGCTCGTTCACGTCGCCCCGGCCTTCTTCGCCTGGGACCGGGCCGGCCCGTACCTGGCGGGCGGAGCGATCGCGCCCGCAGGCGTCTACGAGCTGACGCCGCTCAAGTCGGTCTGCCTGCGGCACTGCAGAAGCCCGCTGCACTACGTCCTCGGCGGTTGGCGCGACGGACGGCTCGGTGCGGTGCGCATGGGAGCCGAGCACGGGGCCTACTGCGTCGGCTGCTGCTGGGGCCTGATGCTCGTCCTGTTCGCCCTCGGCGTGATGAGCCTGACGTGGATGGCGATCGTCGCCGCGCTCATCTTCGCCCAGAAGGTGCTGCCGTACGGCGAGGCGATGACGCGGATGTTCGCGGTCTTGTTCGTCGGGGCCGGGATCTGGGTCGCGTCCGCCCCCGGGAGCGTGCCGGGCCTGACGCTTCCGAACTCGGACGCGGCCGACCGGGCGCGTGCGCGGATGATGCACATGGAGCCCTCGATGGAGCCGTCGATGCGGCCCTCGAAACAGCCGTCCCCGGGATCGACGACGAGCCCGTAGGGAGACGATCGCGACACCAGCGTGCTCCCGTTTTTCGGGGCCGCCGGGACGGGGCATCGGCATCTCCCTGGACGTGCGCTAGTGCTCCGTCTCAGAAGTTGGTTGCTGTTTGATGGCCTTTGGCGAGGATCTGTTCGGGGGTCTTTGTCCAGACGAACGGCTGCGCGGGCTCGTTGTAGCCGGCGACGAACTGGTCGAGCGCGGCGATCAACTCGCTGGCGTTGGCGTAGCTGCCGCGGCGGACTTGCTGGCGGGTGAGGATCGAGAACCAGCTCTCGACGAGGTTCATCCAGGAGGCTCCGGTCGGGG
>JBBRXG010000114.1:0-9779 GCA_038248655.1 Gaiellales bacterium | reverse complement strand
GCCGTGCGCGGCGGCGCTGCGCGGCGGGAACCAGCCCGGGCCGGGAGCGGTGTCGAGGTACCCGGCGAAGCCGAGCTCGCGAATGGCGGCGGTGGCCACGGAGCGCCAGATCTCCGGCAGGGCGCTCGGCTTGCTCAGCCACGGCAGCTCGTCGCCGAAGAGAGACATCGACGGCCGCCGGTCCACGACCACCACCGCCCGCGGCGCCTCGTCGGCGAAGTCCTCGCGGACGACGAACTCCGCCTCGCCGCGCACGGAGGAGAGCCGCGCCGACAGCTTCCAGTCGATCATTCCCGGGTCGTCGCCGGGCCGGTAGGGGCGCGTGGTTGCGACGCTGGAGCCGAGCCCTCTGCGGGTCGCCCGCAGACGCCCGAAGGCCGCTCCGACCGGCCGCCAGCGCGGGACGAGGGGAAAGCTCAGCTCGGCGGCGTCCACCCGGCGGCTCCGGCCCCCGTCTCCACGGCCAGCTCCGGGGGCGGCGCGCTGGCGGTACAGCGCCGGTAGACCTCGACGAGGATCTCCTCCTTCGGCCTTCCGCGCGACTCGGCGATGAAGCTCGGCGAGAAGACGAGCCTGTGCCCGAGGACGGGCGCGAACATCGTCTCGACGTCCTCGGGGGTCGTGTAGCTCCGGCCGTTCAGGAGCGCCCAGGCCCGCGAGGCCCGCTCGAGCGCGAGGCTCCCGCGGACCGAGGCCCCGATCGCAACCGCGTCGAGCTCGCGCGTCGCCCGCACGAGTCGGATCAGCCAGCGGCGGACGAGATCGTCGACGTACACCCGGGCGAGCGCCGCCTCGAGCAGTGCGAGGTCGGCGACGCCGACCACGGGCTGCAGCCGGTCGAGTGGATGCCCCAGCTGCTGGTCGAGGACGACCTCGTGCTCGTCGGCCTCGCTCGGGTAGCCGAGCCGGGCCTTGAGGAAGAAACGATCGAGCTGCGCCTCGGGGAGCGGGAAGACGCCCTCGAACTCGATCGGGTTCTCGGTCGCGAGCACGAGGAACGGCTGCGGGAGGACGAACGTCTGGCCGTCGATCGTCACCTGCCGCTCGGCCATCGCCTCGAGCAGCGCTGACTGGGTCTTCGGCATCGCCCGGTTGATCTCGTCGAGCAGGACGACGTTCGCGAAGAGCGGCCCGCGCCGGAACTCGAAGTCGCGGGTCTTCTGGTTGTAGATGTTGATCCCGGTGACGTCCGAGGGCTGGAGGTCGGGCGTGCACTGGATACGGGCGAAGACCGCATCCTCGATGCTCCGCGCGATCGCTCTCGCGAGCACCGTCTTGCCGGTGCCGGGAACATCCTCGAACAGGACGTGGCCGTGGCAGGCGAGGGCGGCGAGGACGAGCCTGATCTCGGCCCGCTTGCCGCGCAGGACGCGCTCGACGTTCGCGAGCAGGCGCTCGCCGATCTCCGCGGCCTCGGCGAGACGCTCGTCCCCATCCGGCCGCTTCTCCGCCTCGGGGCGCACGGTCTGATTATCGACGAGCGACATTGCCCGGAAGTTAGCGGGGCGGCCCGGGAAGCCGCCCCGCTTGCCGATCGAGAGGCTAGAGCTTGACGCGCTGGGCGACGAGAGCCCAGTCGTCGAGGGTGAAGCTCAACGAGCCGTCCGAGACCGAGGCCTGGACGGCGACCGTGTGCGTATCGGCCGCGAGCGTGCCGCTGACACGGACGATTGAGCGGCTCTGCACGCTGTCGTTGTCGTTCTTGACGGGGTCGCCTCCGGCGCTCGCCGCGTGGCCGTTGTTGTCCCAGAACGCATCGGTGTTCGCCGCCGGGTCGAGCTCGGTGCCGTCGACCGTGATCCTCACCAGGCACCGCGCGTTCTTGGTCGGTGCGCCGTAGCACGCGTCCTCGGCCGAGAAGTACGCGATCACGCGCGCCGTTTCGCCGGTCGGGACCGTCACGGTCGCGGTCGCGTTGCTGAGGCCGGTGTAGGAGGTGCTCGTGATCGTCGTCGGCGAGGTGCCGGTCGCGGTCTTCACCTCGGCGACGTACCCGGCCGAAGCGACGCCGGAGGCGCCTGCGGGCCCTGCCTGGCCTGCGGGCCCTGCCGGGCCTGCGGGACCAGCCGGACCCGCCGGGCCCGGTCGGCCCGGTCGGCCTACGGGGATCTGGCCGCGCTTGAAGTCGGCCCGCAGCAGCGAGTAGTTCCGGACCTTCGAGGAGTTCACGGAGTTCGCCTTCAGCTGCAGCGCCCCGACGCTGTTACGGGGAATGGCGAGCGTCACGGTCGCGACACTGGTGCCGCCGAGCGCGACGAGCAGGGCCAGCGCCGCGACGACCATCGCCGGGGACGGGCGTACGTGAAGAAGTCGCTTCATCGATAGAACCTCCTGACTGGACGTCCGGTCATCGGCCCGGCGGTGCGCCGCTCCGGGTGGTCTCGACTTGAATCGCGGGCGCGGGGCGGAGATACTTGTCCGTCACACGTCCGAACGCGATAGATCAAGAAGGAGGTTGGTGTGACGAAGCGTCTTTTCGCGGCGTTCCTGGTTGCTGTGACCGGAACGCTGGTGCTCGCGACCGTCGGCTCCGGCGGCACGAGCAAGAAGCAGGCAACGCCGCTTCCCGCCTCGTCGTGCTCTCCGATCGTCTACAAGGGCTCGGGGAGCCCGAAGTACCTGATCGCATCCGACCTCCCGCTTCAGGGCCCGGGCCGGACGCAGACGATCGAGATGGCGAAGGCGGTCCAGTTCATCCTCAACGGGGCCGGCTGGAAGGCGGGGAAGTACACCCTCGGCTACCAGTCGTGCGACGACTCGACCGCTCAGGCCGGTAAGTGGGACTCGGCGAAGTGCTCGGCGAACGCGAACGCCTTCGCCCGGGACCGGGACGTGATCGGCGTGGTCGGCACCTTCAACTCCGGGTGCGCGGCGATCGAGATCCCGATCCTGAACCGTGCGTCCGGCGGCGCGGTGCCGATCATCAGCCCGGCGAACACCTACACGGGCCTGACCTCATCCGGTCCCGGCACCTCCGCGGGCGAGCCGAACAAGTACTACCCGACGGGCAAGCGGAACTACGCCCGTGTCGTCGCCCAGGACCAGTACCAGGGCGCAGCCGACGCGCTGCTCGCGAAGCGGCTGAAGGCGAACAACGTGTACGTGCTGAACGACAAGGAGGCGTACGGCCTCGGCGTCGCGTCGAACTTCCGGCACGCCGCCGTGAAGCTCGGGATCAAGATCTCCGGCTTCGAGGCGTACGACCCGAAGGCATCGAGCTACCAGGCGCAAGCGTCGAAGATCAAGGAGAAGGGCGCGACCGGCGTGTTCGTCGGCGGCCTGATCTGCGAGAACGGCGGCAAGCTCCTGAAGGACCTCCGATCCGTGCTCGGCCCGAACGTCAAGATCTTCCTCCCGGACGGGTTCACGCCGATCTCGGCCGTGGCCCAGGGAGCCGGCGCAGCCGCCAACGGCGCCTTCGTCAGCGTCGCCGGCCTGCCGAACTCGAAGCTGAAGGGTGCGGGGAAGGCATTCCTGTCCTCGTTCGCCAAGGCGAACAAGGGCAAGGCTCCCGATCCGTACTCGGTCTATGCGGGACAGGCGACCGTCGTGTTGCTGTCGGCGATCGCGAAGTCGAACGGGACGCGCGCCGGCGTCGTCTCGCAGCTCTTCAAGGTCAACCTGAAGAACAGCATCCTCGGAAACATCGCCTTCAACTCGCAGGGCGACGTGAAGGGCGGTCCGGTGGCGATCTACCGGATCAAGGCCGGCAAGAGCAGCGACTACGCGGTGATCAACCCGCCGGAGTCGCTGGTCAAGGCCGCGTAGCAGCGTTCGACACACACGATGACGAGAGGGAGGGCGACGGCCCTCCCTCTCTCGTCTCGGCACTGCTCTTTTTCGGCCCGGCTAGTGGGGCGGCCCGTCGTCGACGACGGTGGTCCGCCTGCGCGTGAAGTAGGCGGGCCCTGCCCAGGTCGACCAGAAGATCATCGACAGAAGTGCTCCGACGAGGCCCACGATCAGCAGGACGACGCCGACCGTGTGCACGTTCACCGCGGAGCTCGAGACGTTCACCGCCCACGTCAGGATTGCTCCGACGGCGATCAGGATCAAGCTGACTCCGAGTCCCATCCAACCTCCTTTCCGTGCTTTCCAAACGGCAGAGAGGCGTTTTCGGTTACGGCTGCGCTCGAAGGTGGATTGCACTAGTCTCGCGTTGCAGTGCGCAGGGGCTCGATCGTCCAGCTCATCGGTCTAGGGGTCGTGATCGGCGCAGCGGCGACGCTCGTCGCGCTGCTCGTTCCGTGGCTGCCTCCGAACGCCGCCGAGGAGCGTGACGGGATCGACCTCGTCTTCTGGTTCACGACCGCGATCTGCATCGCGATCTTCTCCCTGGTCGGCGCGGTGATCCTCTACTCGGTCGTCAAGTTCCGGGCGAAGCCGGACGACGACTCCGACGGCCCGCCGATCCACGGCCACACTGGGATCGAGATCGTCTGGACGGCCGTTCCGGCGATCCTCGTCACCGCGATCGCGGTGATCAGCGGCATCGTCCTCGTCCACAACGACAGCGCCGGCGCCAACCACATGAACGTCGACGTCACCGCCCGCCAGTTCGCCTGGACATTCTCGTATCCGGGGCAGGGCGACCTGACCTCGGCGCAGCTGCGACTCCCCGTCGGGCGCTCCGTCGAGCTCCACCTCCAGTCGCTCGACGTCATCCACTCGTTCTGGGTGCCTCAGTTCGGGCAGAAGCAGGATGCCCTGCCCGGTCAGGAGACGAAGGTCGTGATCACGCCGACGAAGGTCGGGACCTACCCGGTGATCTGCACCGAGCTGTGCGGGCTCGGGCACGCCCTGATGCGGACGAGCGCGATCGTGATGCAGCCCGCCGCGTTCGAGGGGTGGGCGAAGAAGCAGCAGGGTGCGCTGAAGGCGCCGCCGGGCCAGGCGGGCAAGGCGGTGTTCGCGAGCAACGGGTGCGCCAGCTGCCACACGTTGAAGGCTGCCGCTGCGACCGGGAAGGTCGGGCCCGACCTCGATAGGCTGCCCGCGTACGCGAAACAGGCAGGCAAGCCGCTCGAGGACTTCGTCAGAGAGTCGATCGTCGATCCGAATGCGTACATCCAGCCGGGCTATCCCAAGAACGTGATGCCGTCCACGTTCTCGACGCTGCCGAAAGCGCAGCTCGATGCGCTCGTCAAGTTCGTTGCCTCCGCCGCCAAGGGCGCCGGAGGCTAGAAGGAGGCCGCTCGTTGACCGTGACAGAGGTTCAGCACGCACCTGCCAGCGCGTCGCCGAAGGCGAAGCGCGGGTATCTCCTGGGCGCCGGCTGGCTGCGCGCGGCGTGGATGGCCTGCCTCTTCTGGGGCATCGGGCTCGGGATCGTCCTCGTCTTCCGCTGGTGGGGCGGCTGGGATCCGCTCTTCAAGTGGTCGACGATCACCGTCGTCTCGACGCTGACCGCCGCTCCGATCGGGTTCCTCGCCGGGCTCGGGTCGTTCGACTACTGGGTGCGCTACGCGATCGGCTCGCCGACGACACCCGAGGACCACTCGAGCCACGGCGGCAAGACGTGGCGGGACTACTTCCGCCCGAACACCGACCACAAGGTGATCGGGATCCAGTACCTGGTCACCACGATCACGTTCTTCATCGCCGGCGGGCTGATGGCGATGATGTTCCGCGCCGAGCTCGCCCGGCCGGGGATGCAGTTCGTGGACAACCAGACCTTCAACGGCCTGGTGTCGGTGCACGCAGCGCTGATGATCTTCCTGTTCGTGATCCCGGCCTTCGCCGGCCTCGGCAACTACGTGATCCCGCTGATGATCGGCGCGCCCGACATGGCGTTCCCGCGCCTCAACGCGCTCTCGTTCTGGCTGCTGCCGATCGCGGGCACGATGATGCTCCTCAGCTTCATCGTCCCCGGCGGGGCGTTCGCGGCCGGCTGGACGGGGTATGCGCCGTTATCCGTCGACCAGCCGCTCGGGACGGTGTTCTTCAACATGGGCGTCCAGTGGGCCGGCGCCTCCTCGATCATGACCGCGCTCAACTTCCTGGTCACGATCATCACGATGCGCGCCCCCGGGATGACGTTCTGGCGCATGCCGCTGCTCGTCTGGGCGAACTTCACCACCTCGCTCCTGGTCGTGATCGCGACCCCGTTCATCGCCGGCTCGCAGTTCTTCGTGATGTTCGACCGCGTGATGCACACGAACTTCTTCAACGCGGCCAACGGCGGCTACGCACTCGGCTACCAGCACATCTTCTGGTTCTACTCGCACCCGGCGGTCTACATCATGATGCTGCCCGGCTTCGGGATCGCCTCCGAGGTCATATCCGTCATGGCCAGAAAGCCGATCTTCGGCTACCGGCTGATGGCGCTGTCGCTGATGGCGATCCTCGTGCTCGGCTTCTCCGTCTGGGCGCATCACATGTTCGTCGCCGGTGTCGCCCCGTGGCTCCGAATCCCGATGATGGTCACATCGCTCGTGATCGCGGTGCCGACGGGGATCAAGGTGTTCTCGTGGTTGGCGACGATCTGGGAAGGCAGGATCCGATTCGCGACGCCGATGCTCTTCGCGCTCGGATTCGTGTCGATGTTCGTGATCGGCGGGCTCTCGGGAATCTACCTCGCGGCCGTCCCGATCGACATCCACGTCTCGGACACGTACTTCGTCGTCGCCCACATTCACTACGTGCTCTTCGGCGGCTCGCTGTTCACGATCTTCGCCGGGATCTACTACTGGTTCCCGAAGATGACGGGCCGGATGTACAACGAGCGGCTCGGGAAGTGGCACTTCTGGATGACGTTCGTCGGCTTCAACATCACCTTCTTCCCGATGCACTGGCTGGGGACGCAGGGGATGCCACGCCGGGTCTCCGACTACCAGCCGCGGTTCGAGGACTGGAACATGGCGATCTCGATCGCCTCGTTCTTCCTGGGCGCCTCCTTCATCGTCTTCCTCTACAACATGATCACGAGCTGGGTGCGCGGCCCGCGCGTCGGCGACAACCCGTGGCGCTCGATGACGCTCGAGTGGCAGGTCTCGTCGCCCCCGCCGTACTTCAACTTCGACGAGATCCCGCAGGTCGTCGGCACTCCGTACGAGTACGGCGTTCCCGGCGCGCGCCACGCGGTCTTCAACGGCGAGCGGACCGCCCAACGCGAGGAGGTCGAAGCTTGACCCACGTTCTCGTCGTCGCGAACGAGACGGTCGCCGGTCAGGCGCTGGTCGACGCGCTCGAGCGGCGCGGGTCGGCAGGTGGCCTGCAGGTTTCGGTCGTCTGTCCGGTCAGCGCACCGCGGGAGGGGTACGTCGTCTATCGGGACACGCGCCGGGCGTCCGCCAGGAGGCGACTCGACAAGACGCTCGAGCGGCTGCTGGCGACAGGGATTGCCGCCGACGGCTACGTCGTCGACGCCGACCCGGTGGACGCGGTCAAGGATGCGCTTGCGCAGCTCGAGCCACCCGTCGGCGAGGTGATCGTCTCGACGCATCCCGAGCAGAGGTCGGGCTGGCTCCGCCGGGACGTCCTCGACCGCATCCGCAGCGCGGCGGATCCGGTTCCGATCGAGCACGTCGTCGTCGACCTGCAGAGCGAGGGCGGAGAGGCGAACGTGCTAGTTGTCGCCAACGAGACCGTGCTCGGCGATGAGCTGCTCGATCGGATCAAGGAGCGCGCGGCTGCCTCGCCCGCGAGCTTCATGATCGTCTGTCCGCAGAGCGACGTGCAGATGTCGGGCCACCCCGATGCGGAGCGCCGTCTGCGCCGCGCCCTCGCCGCTCTACGCGGGGCGGGCATCGACGCCCACGGCCAGATCGCCCACCCCGATCCGTACACGGCGGCGATGCACGCGGTCCAGGACGAGCGGGTGGACGAGATCATCGTCTCCACCTTTCCCGGCAAGGCCCGCTCGAGCTGGCTGCGCAAGGACGTCGTCACCCGCCTCCGGGCCGCGACGAATCTCCACGTCGAGCACGTCGAGGTCGAGCCATCTCCGGCTGTGCCGGAGATGGCTAGGACGCCATGAGGACGAGCGACCTCTCGCTGCCTGAAACTCTGTGGGGGGAACCTCCCGGTTCCCCCCGGCCCTTCCCAGCTCTTAGGCCAAGGGTCGGCCTATGAGCGCACACGCCGAGGCGCACGAGCACCACGGCCCGCCCGTCGCGAACGCGAGCTCGCGTGTCAACGCGAGCGTGCTCGGGATGTTCCTGTTCATCGCCTCGGAGATCATGCTGTTCGGGTCGTTCTTCACCGCCTACTTCTTCGTGCGGGTCGTGAACGCCGCCCCGCACTGGCCGCCGACGGGCTTCCACCTCCCCGTCTTCGTCGCCGGGATCAACACGGCGATCCTCGTCACCTCGAGCTTCACGATGCACTGGGCGTTGACGTCGATCAAGAGGGGAAACCGGGCCGGGCTGAGGGCCGGGCTCGCGCTCACGTTCCTGATGGGCTTCACCTTCCTCGCCACGCAGATCGCGGAGTACGCCCGCGTCGGCTTCGCCCCGCGGGACAACGCCTTCACGACGATCTTCTTCGGCCTGACGGGGCTGCACGGCGCGCACGTGTTCGTCGGGCTCACGCTGCTCTTGTTCGCGACGATTCGCGCCTTCCGCGGCCACTACACGCCGGAGCACCACCACGGCGTCGAGATCCCCGGGATCTACTGGCACTTCGTGGACGTGATGTGGATCGTCGTCTACGCGACCGTCTACCTGATCTGACCGCCCGGTGCGTCGCGTGAAAGGAGGCGAGCGCAGATGAGAAATCCATTCCGCACCGAGGCCGAGGCGTACCGGTTCGTGATCGGCACCGTGTCGTACTTCGCGGCGATCGTGCTCGCAGCGGCCGTCGGCGGCCGCTGGTGGGGGCTCGGCGTGTTCGCGACGCTGAGCGTCGTGGTGCTCGCCTGGTTCTTTCGCCGGGAGGCGCGCGCCCTACCGCTCGCAGCGGCGCCCCGGCGCCGGGACGGAGAGGACGAGAAGCGGATCCTCGTCGTCGCGAACGAGACCGTCGCAGGCGGCGCGCTCCGCGACGCGATCAGGGCCGCCGCCGCGGAGGGCCCGGCCCAGGTGCTCGTCGTCGTTCCGGCGCTGAACACGCCGCTCAAGCACTGGCTCTCCGACGAGGATCACGCTCGCGCCGCCGCCGAGGAACGGTTGTCCCGCTCGGTCGGCGAGCTCGAGCGCCACGGGATCGCGTCGCGCGGGGAGGTCGGGGACGCCGATCCGCTCCAGGCGATGGAGGACGCCCTGCGGACCTTCGGAGCCGATCTGATCATCGTCTCGACGCACCCCGAGGGCCGGTCGAACTGGCTCGAGCGGGGGGTCGTCTCGGGCGCACGTGAGCGGTTCGCGGTCCCGATCGAGCACGTCGTGGTCGATCTCGAGGCAGAGTCCAGGCCTACTCCGGCCTGAGGCCTACTTCTTGTCGCCCTTCCGTTCGTTCTTCCGCCTGTCGGCCTTGGAGTCGCCGCCGCCGTCCTTCTGATCGCGTGTGTCCCCGGACTTGTCGGACGCCTCCTGTCCGTCGTCCGCCTTCCCAGGAGAGGTTGCCTCCGCCTTCCTCGGCGGGGTCTTCTGGTCGGGCTTGTCGCACTTGGCGGCCTTGTCGGCTTCGGCGGTCTTGTCGGCTTTGGCGGTCTTGTCGGCCTTGGCCTGCTTGGCGGCCTTGGAGGGCGACGCGACCTCCCGCGCCGCCGGGACCGCGCCTGCGGTCTCCGAGGTGCGGGATGTAGGCAGGCTCGAGCGCGCCGCCGGGACCGCGCCTGCGGTCTCCGAGGTGCGGGATGTAGGCAGGCTCGAGCGCGCCGCCGGGACCGCGCCTGCGGT
>JBBRXG010000113.1:0-9839 GCA_038248655.1 Gaiellales bacterium | reverse complement strand
GGGAAAGCGCGCCTGGAACTCCGCCAGCGTCCGCGGCGGCCGAGCCGGAAGCGGCCAGCTTGTAACCGCAGATCCGTTCTCGGGCATCCACTGTAAAAGCTACCTCTGCCACTAAGACCGGTCAAGCCGATAGCCCCTTTGGGCGAAGACCAGACCGCGGTAGTGAGCCGCTACTCCGCTGCAGGCGAAGCTCGCGTCGAACTAGCCCTTTCCACCCCAGCCGGTGAACAGATCACCGTTGTTCGACGCTTCGACGGATCGACGAACCTGTCGCTTGAATCGGGCGGGGAACCTGCGCTGCGAGGCCCCTCCGCCGAGGCTCGCTTACTCGATCAGCTATGGCCCGACGCGAAGCTCGCATCCGACCCGTGGGGAGCGCTATCCCGGGCTCTGACGAGGGGCGTCTATCTCCAGCAAGGCCTGGTTCGAGAATTCATCGAGGCTGACGACGAACAGGGCAGATTCGCGGTCATCGGTGAAATCGTCGGAGCCGGGCGCGTCGCGGAGCTCCAGCGGCAGCTCGAGACGGCAAAGGCTGGCTGGACACGGTCTACTAACCTGCTCGCCGCCGAGATTGACCCACTACGCACCCGACGAACGCACGTGGAGCAACGGCTCAATCGCCTCGCCGACGCGCGCCAAGATGTCGTAGAACTCGCTGAAGGTTGGCAGCGATGGTGGAGCCTTGCCAGGCCGCACGGTGTCGAAGTGGCCGAAATCCCCGTCGACGCACCCGATGCCGCCCGCCGACTTGACTCAGCTCTGAAGGAGCTGCAAGCCCGCGCGCATCATGATGAGCGGCGTCTCTCGGGCGTAGAGGAACTCTTACGTCATCTTGCTCAACCGGCCCCTGACGCGCAGGAAACCGAGCCGCTTTGCGCCGCGCTCGCTGAAGCTCAGACTGCATCGGCCGCCGCCCGAACTCGCCTCCAGACGGCTCAGGAAGAGGCTTCTGCGGAACGTCGACGACAGGTTGCGTTCACGGAGCAGACGGAGGAGCTTCGAGCACTTGCCCAGCTTGCGCTTCGACATCTCCAGGAACGGTGTCCGATCTGCGAGCAGGAGTACGACGTTGACAAGACGCGACAGCGCCTCGAACAACTCGTGGCGGGCGCGACCGGCGTGGACTCGAGCGCTCGGCCCGTCGACATCGAAACCCTCGCGGCTGAGGTGGAGTCGGCCGAGAAGGCGGTCGCGGAGGCGACAGATCGTCTCCGGCAGGCGGAGCAGAGTAACGCCGCGCGCGCGGACTGGCGACGGACGCTCGAGCGGCTAATGAACGGGCTCGACCTCAAGGACGAAGACGTTCGATCGAAAGCCGAGGCGATGGCTGGCTCTCTGCGTGAGACGCAGAACACGCTGCAACTCCTGAGAAAGGAAGGGGAGGACCTGGAGCTCCGTCTAGCTCGCTCAAGCGAATTGGCCCGGCGCGCTGAGCTTGAGCGCGAGCTCGAGGCGCTCGACCGCGAACTCGCAAGACGGGACTCTGAGATCGGCGCGCGAAACGCGACGGGCGAGCTGGCTGCCGAGCTGCTGAACGGGCTTCGTGAAGCGAGTTCAGACATCGTCGCGTCCGAACTCCAGCGCATCGAGCCGCTCCTACAGCGCGTCTACGCGACGGTAGACCCGCACCCAGCCTTTCGAGCCGTCCACTTCCTGACGCGGACCGTGCGCGGTCTGGGTCGGCTCTGGACGTCAATTGATGACCGCACCGCCAGCGTGAGCGTGCAGGAGCCGGCGACGGTGCTCTCAAGCTCTCAACTCAACGTACTCGCCGTCAGCGTTTTTCTTGCACTGAACCTCGGCGTCGAGACGTTGCCGCTGAACGTCGTTGCCCTCGATGATCCCTTGCAGAGCCTCGATGAGGTGAATCTGCTTGGGCTGGTCGATCTTCTGAGGCGCGTCAAGGGCAAGCGGCAGATCGTCGTTTCGACCCACGATCCGCGCTTCGGATCTCTTCTTGGTCGCAAGCTCCGGCCGATCTCAAAGGATCAGCGGACGCGAGTCGTCGAGTTCGAGGGGTGGACGCGAGAAGGACCTCTCGTATCCCAGGACGAGATCCCCGCCGATCCACGGCCACTTCGGCTCGTCGCGTAGGGGCGAAGGCACGGCAGCGGCGCTCGCGATCGCCACTGTGTCCTCCAATGTCGCGCCGGTGTCCTGCGGCGGCGGGGACAGCAAATCGCCGAAAGAGCCCGTTTTCGCCGCTTTCGAGCCCGCCCGTTCAACCGACACCCGACAAAAAGCAGGCATCGCCGTCTCGACCGCCGCCGCGTCAGACAACAGAAAAGGCCTGTTGCAGGCTCTTTCTTCATGGAGCTAGCCAGGCTCGAACCGGCGACCTCCTGGGTGCGACCAGGCGCTCTCCCAGCTGAGCTATAGCCCGTGCAGGCGGGAGTGTAGCGCCCGTCAGGCGGGATGAGCGTGCTCGCGCAGGCCGCCGGAGCGGATCCGCTCGGCGAGATCCTTCGACTGCTCGCGGATCACGGTGCCGTCCTCGGGCTCGAGAGAGCGGCGGCCTTTCCTCCATGGACGCAATTGAGCCATCCCGGGTTTGAGCTCGCCGCGGGAGCAGCGTTCGCGACGTCTTTACGGGCGCGCGGGTCGGCGCGACCCGCCGAACTGGTCCTGCCGGCCGAGAACTGCGTCGAGGCAGGTGCGCTGGACGTCGCTCACGGTGTCCGACAGCCAACAGACTCGAGACGTTCGCGCATCTTGTGGCGAGAGGGCAGTGCGCCGCGTAGTGGCGACCCGCCGGACGCCGCGAGCATCCGTTTCCAAACACGATGATCCTGTGGCGCCTACTCGCCTTCGCAGCCGACGGCGACCGCGACAATCGTCGAAGAGTGCCCCTTGCGCTACGTCGGATCAGGACAAGCCCAGGAGGCCTCGAGCTCATCACGCCCGCAAGTGCCCGGCGAGCCGGCTTGACCATGCCGACTCCGTCCCCGTACGAAGGGGTGTTCACCCTCCGCGACGATGATTTTCGAGTCCGGAAACTACCCGGCCAGCGGGAAGAATGGTGCCCGTGTTGCTCGGGAGCGGCGCGAACTTGCACACCCCCCGAAGCACGACTCTCCCGGTGACGCCCGGCTTCGAGCCGGCGTCGCGCACACGCGCGATCGCGGCCGGCGGGTTCGCGAACAGCTCCGGCCGGCTCGCGGGGCCGGAGCCTCCGATCAGCCGTACTCGGATGTGGACGAGCCCGCGGCCGCAACGCCGACCTGCAGCCGGCCGTCGCAGGGTCACGCCGGCGAAGGGGTCGACCGGAACGGTGTCGAGGTGCCCGTTCAGCACGAGCGTCGGGCCCGTGCCGTCGCCGTGCACCGCCGCAAGCGACGGTCTGCCCGGCAACGTCTCGACAACATGCACAGCCCCTGCGGTAGCGCTCGAGCACGCTGGCGACGTGCGCGGCCGGCGCGGCCTCGCCGGCTCCGAACAGCTCCTCGAGTCGGGCGCGCGACTCGGGCTCGACCGCGGTCATGTGCGCGCGACGGCGAGCGGTGCGACCTCGGCGCACGCGGCGGCGACGGCGTCCTCGAACGGCAAGTACCGGGGGTCGTGGACGCGGAGCGTAAGCTCGGCCCGGAGCACGTCAGGGACAGGCGGTGTCTCGCCGAGGGGAGCCCGCGCGGAGGCTTCGGACGCCACCGGCCGCGAGCCGACGGCCGCTGCGTCGAAGTGGACGTCGGCCCAGTGCTCGCACAGCGTGGCCAGGTGCTCCAGCCGGTCCGGGTCGGCGTTCGTGGACAGAGCGACGATCGTGCCTCGTTCGCTGCCGCCGAAGACGACGGCGTTCGTGCCGTGGAAGTTCCACGGCCCGCAGTCGGGCAACGCATGCCCGGCCGGCAGCGCTTCGAGGACGCTCACCGGGAACGGCAGCCGCTCCGCAAGGCCCGGATAGGGCTGCCGCGTCTCGACCAGGCGCACGCCGTCGGCGCCGACGAACGCGATCGTGTCGTACTCCCAGTGCGCCGGGTCGATGCCATCCTCGGGGAAGACGTCGGCGAACTCGAAGGTCGGCAGCCCCCACGACGCCGCGCCTCCGAGCTCGGCGCGGATCCGAACCTCGACGTGATCGGGGTGGTACGGGACCTCGACGCGATAGCGCGACCGCACGAGGCGGTCCGGCGTCTCGGACTCGACGTCGACCGCGACGAGCTCCGGCGACGACTCGACGATCTCGAACGTCACGAGCCGGTTGGCGATGTGTGCCGCCGCCTTCGGGAGGTAGCGCATCCAGAAGAGCGGCGCGTCGAAGATCGCCGGCCGCGCGCCGCCCGGGCGCCGGACATCCACCAGGTGGAGCGACGCGAGGTCGAGCGTCACGAGAGGGCGTTCGAGGTCCGCAGGGTGATGCACCGTCAGCCGGCGGCGCGGGTCGCGACGCTGGTACGCGACGTGCAGCCCCTCGCGGGGGCGCAACGAGATCCGCGTCGCCCGGTCGGGATGCGCACGAAGGGCGACGAGCGCCTCGTCGGCACGGCGGTCCGCGTCGACCTCGACCCACACGAGCGGGTCGTCGACCCGCCCGCGCTCGGAGAGGAGCAGGAGTTCGGCCTCGGGCTCGACGTCGAAGCCGCCCCGTGCCTCGAGGCCGAAGACACGGACGCGGAGCGGGCGCGCGAGCGGATCCGGCGGGAACTCGACCGTGCACGCATCTCCCGCGTCCACGGCGACCTCGTACGCTCCGTCGAGCTCGTCGTAGCAGCGCAGACGGCCGCCGTCGACTCGGGGCTCGAGCGGCTGCTCGTGCGCAGCGGCCGCGCGGCGGATCTCCTCCTCGGCGCCGAGCCCGAGCCAGACGAGGCCCCGCAGGTCGAGCTGCGGCGAGGCCGGCACGGCGGCGCCGTCCGCCCAGGCCAGCGACGCCCGCCCGCCGGCGGGGTCGACCGCAGCGCCCGCACCGGGAAAGCGCTCCCAGCCGTATGTGGCGTCGTCGAGCGACCACTGGTCGAAGAGCGGCGGCCAGCGCTCGTAGAACGGCGCGTGCGCCTGTCGCCACAGCAGGGTGTCGAAGCGGCGTCCGCGGCCGCGCGGCCAGGTCACGAGCAGGCAGTCGTCCCCGGCGCGCGCGAGCAGCTCGCCGTCGGTCGCCGCGAGCTCGCCCTCCACGTCGAGACGAAGAGCCGCCCGGTCGACGACGAGGTCGGCCCGGGTGACGATGCGCACCGCGAGCGCGACGAAGACCTCTCCGTGCCGCGTGACGTAGACCTCCTGCATCGCCTCGCCGTAGCCCGTGTCGAACCGGTCGACGAGCGACCAGAGGGAGCGCACCCCGAGCCGTTCCGGACCCTCCTCGAGCGGGACGAGTCGCGGCTGGACGTCCTCCGACTGGCGCAGGACGAGCTCCTCGCCGCCGACCCTGCCGTGGATCTCGACGTCGAGCCGAGCGGCGACGCCGCCGCGGCGCAGGGTGAGGCACCCGCCCTCGCGCGGGGTCCAGGAGGCGTCGACCTCGCCGGCTCTGCCGTCGAGCGTCCGTCCCGCGCGGAGCGTGCAGCTCATGCAGGGACCAGCTGCGAGCCCTCGGCGGCGAACTGAACGGGACTACGCAGCGTGCCGAAGTGACCGATCGTCGCCTCCATCACGTCGCCGTGCTCGACCGGGCCGATACCGTCGGGCGTACCGGTCCCGATGATGTCTCCGGGCTCGAGCGTGATCCCCGCGTTGATGTCCTCGAGCAGGCACGGGATGTCGAAGATCATGTGGCGCGTGTTCGAGCTCTGCAGAACTCGGTCGCCGACGCGGATCTCGAGGTCGAGGTCGTGCGGGTCCGGCACGTCGTCCGGTGTCACGAGATACGGCCCGATCGGCGCGAACGTGTCGAAGCCCTTGCTCCGATCCCACGGCACGTTCGCCTCGATTGCCTCGAGCTGAAGGTCGCGCGCCGTGATGTCGTTGAAGATCGTGTAGCCGGCGATCGCCTCCTGCCAGCGCTCACGTGGCAGGTCCCGCACACGCTTCCCGATCACGACGGCCAGCTCCACCTCGTAGTCGAGCCGCAGCGAACGAGCAGGCCGGATGACCGGCTGGCCGTGCCCGACGAGCGTCGTCGAGGGCTTGAAGAAGATGATCGGGTTCGCGGGAACCTCGAACTCTCCCTCCGCCGCGTGGGCCGGATAGTTCAACGCGACGCACACCAGCTTCGCGCAGGTGGCGACGGGAGGCTCGAAGACGACGCTGTCCTCGGCGACCAGCGAGGACTCGTCTTCCCTCCCCCGGAGTGCTTCGACCCGGGAGGCGAGCTCCTCGTGCCCGTAGTGCTCCAGCAGCTGCACCGGATCTGCGCGGCGTTCCTGGTCGAGCTCGTCGAGGCGCAGGAGAACACCGGGCCCGATGCGTGCGACGACGACGACGTCGTTGGCAATCCGTACTCGCGCGAGAAACATGGCGTGTCTCCTAGGTCAGGCGATGTGGGAGGTCAGAGGTGCCGGGATCTTCAGCAGCCGTCTCGCGTTCGCGCCGAGCACCAGTCCCAGCTCGCGCTCGTCCAGACCTGCTCCGAGAACCCGTCCGAGGCCGTAGCGAAGATCGATGAACGGCGCGTCGGAGGCGTAAAGGACGCGCTCGGCACCGAGCTCGCCGACGAGACGCCGGATCCACTCGCCGGTCATGTACGAGCCGCAGGTGTCGACGACGAGCTGCTCGTGGCGACGGCAGACGTCGATCGCGCGTCGAAACCCGACCGGCGTGACCCCGGCGTGCGCAAGGATCACCCGCACCGACGGAAACGCCCCGGCGACGGCGTCGAAGCGGAGCGGATCGGACCACGGCGTGCCGCCGAACGTGTGCGCGAGCACCGGGCAGCCGACGCGCTCGGCGAGCCGGAACACCCACCGGTACGCCGCATCGTCGACCGGGCAGCTATGGGTGTCGGGGTGGATCTTGAGGCCGACGACCGAAGGATGGGCGAGCCCGTCCTCGAGCGCCTGCTCGTCCTGTGGGCGGTGCGGCGCCGCAACGAGGTACTGCCACAGCCGGCCGTCCGACGCCTCGACGGCCGCGAGGGTCTCAGCGTTCCCGCTCACCGGGTCGGGCCCGATCCCGAGCAGACACGAGAGCGCCATCCCCGCGACGCCGCAACGCTCCATCACCGCCAGCAGCGACTCCGCGCCCGGGCGCGGCAGCCAGAACGCCGTCCATGCGCCAAGGTGCCCGTGGGCGTCGAAGACCTCCCGAGCCGGCGGAATCCCTGCGCGGAGCGCGGCGAGCGTCTCGTCGGCCGGCTCCGCGGCCCCGCTCCCGGGCGGGAGGCGGAGCAGCCGCTCGGCGTTGCCCGACGCGATCGCCTCCGCGTCCGCGTCCGAGACGTCGGCGAAGGTCAGCCGCATCAGGGCGCCGGCGGCCTCGCACGCGGGCATCCCGGTGCCGAAGAGCAGGCGCCGGGCGCCGAAGCGGGAGACGATCTCCTCCACGCCGTCGTGCGCGGCGAAGTAGGAGAGATCGCAGCTCAGACCCTGGTGAAGGTCGAGCAGCGGCAGGAGGCGGCGAAGCTCGCGGTAACCGGCGCGGCATACGACGATCTGGAGCGACGGCACGTGCGCGGCGAGCACGTCGACGTCCTCCCACGTCGTCTGGGCGAGATCGACGAGGAGCGGCAGCCCGGTCGCCGCGAGCGTCTCGGCGAGCAACCTCGCCTCTCGTCCACCGAGCGACCACGCATGGTCGAGCGGCAGGACGCGTACCGCGGCCACGCCCTGTCTCGTGAGCCGCTCGCCGAGGGTCGACGGATCGCCGTGCTCCAGGGTCTCGAGCGGGCCGAGCACGAAGCACGGGATCAATCTCGGCGCGTTCGCGATCTCGCGAAGCAGCCGCTCGTTGCCCGCTGCCGCGTCGTACGTCGCAGCGACGGTGTGATGGACGACGGCCTGCGCGATCCCCAGCGCGTCGAGGCGCTCGACCATCGCTGCCGCGTCGAGCGCTTCGCAGTCGCCGTTCGGCCACGGTCCGATCGCCGCGTTCACGTCGATGAGGGTCCGAGGCGGGGGCATGCTCAGACGCCCTGCGCCGGGACGCGCGCCGAGTCGAGATCCTGCAGCAGGCCGGCACGCTCGAGGGCGCCGAGGAACGGCAGGTGGCCGCGCCACTCGGCGATGTCGTTGCTCGTCGCGACCCCGCCGCTCGGGCGGTACCAGGCGGAGCCGCCCTCGAGGCCTGCGGCGAGGAACCGTTCCTCGCCCGTGAGCTCGTACGCCGCCGCGAGCGCCTCGCGGATCAGGCCGGTGCGCGAGACCCAGCGGTAGTCGAACCGGTCGAGGTAGATGAAGCCGCCGTCCTCGTAGCGGCCCAGCTCCAGCAGAGCGTCGGCGCCCGCGCGGAAGCTCGCCTCGACCGCCGGCGACGGGTCGGGGTCGACCGAGAGCAGGCGCGCGAGGCCGGTCAGCAGCACGCAGTTCTGCCACGCGCAGTAGCCGTCCCAGAAGCCCAGGCGCATCGTCCAGCGCCCGTCGGCACCCTGCGCGGCGAGCGCGGACTGCGCGATCCGGCGGGCACCGACGAGATAGCGTTCGTCGCGGCCGGCTGCGTAGAGCGCGGAAAGGGCCACGAGCGGCCAGCCGCTATTCCTCGGGCCCGGCTCGGGACGCGTCCACCCGATCTCCTCCAGGCGCAACAGGCAGTCGCCGATCCCGCGGGCGACCTCTGCATAACGGTCCCGGCCCGAGATCGCGGAGAAGAGGAGCAAGCCTTCCACCCACATGTGCCCGGTGTCGACGGAGGTCTCGACGGCGCCCGCCGCCGTCCGCGCGGGCACGTAGTGGACGTGGTTGCGGCCGTGCGCGCGAACGCCGCCGGTCTCGAATCGATTGCGCTCGCTGTGATGAACGACGTCCACGTCGGCGAGGTGATCGGCATACGACTCGGCGGAGTCG
Source organism: Gaiellales bacterium (assembly GCA_038248655.1). Taxonomy (GTDB): domain Bacteria; phylum Actinomycetota; class Thermoleophilia; order Gaiellales; family Gaiellaceae; genus DATBLE01. The sequence continues at coordinate 966 of JBBRXG010000113.1, read as the reverse complement.
AAGTATGCGCGCTCCCCCGACCGCAGGTAGTGGAGGCAGAGGGCGAGGAGGGCGTCGTGCTCGTTGTTCGCGGTGAACCCGGCCCGCGGACCGAGCGGGACCTGCATGCAGTCGCCCCGGTCGAGGAATCCGGTAGCCTGGCCCACGAGGCACCAGGAGAAGAGCTCCTCCCGGATGTACGACTCGAGACCCGGGTGGTGCTGGGCGCGACACGGCAGAAGGTGTGCCACCACCCCGCTCGCGAGCGGCCATTCTCCCGTTGCGACGAGCAGCGGGGTCGCCATCCGGGCGGCGAAGCGCGACGCGTCGATGCCCTCTCCGTCGTGCGCCGACAGGGCGATTCGCCTGGTCGCCGCCATCCCCTGGGTGAGCTCCAGCGCCCCGGCGCCGGCCGGCCACAGGCCGATCGTCACGCCTCCCGCGTCGAAGCGGAGCTCGCTGGGCTGATCGTCGACGAACCGGGGGACGGCGACCGCCACACGGTCTCCGGCAGCGCAGCGGACGTCGACCCAGTTCGACCCGTGTCGGCCCTGCAGCTCGGCCCATTCCCAGCGGTCCCGGTAGGCCGGGTCGACGGCGTCGTCCCAGTCCCCGACGGCGGAGTCGACCGTGCTCACGGCGAAGATGCCGCGCAGATGCCCGGAGCCGTCCTGCCGGAGCGCGAGGGGCGAGCGGGTCTCGTGGATCGCGTCGAAGACGCCGCAACACGCAGACTCGGGCCGCGTCAGCTCCAGCTCGGCTCTCCACTCGGAGATCGACGACGAGGGCGCTCGCTCGCGGTTGACGAGACGGCAGTCGAGCGTGACCTCCGCGCCGCCGGCCACTGCTTCGAGCTCGACCTCGAAATCCAGGAGCGTCGCACCGTCGCGCGCTCGATAGCGACCCGTCGCCAGGACGCGGACGATCAGAGGACCCTGCTCGAGCACGCGCAGGGTGACGTCGGAGTCGAGATCGGCTCGACACTCG
>JBBRXG010000112.1:0-9899 GCA_038248655.1 Gaiellales bacterium | reverse complement strand
GAGCGCGGCATCGTCCGCATCGGGGCCGAGGTCGGCTCCGGTGACCTGCTGGTCGGCAAGGTGACGCCGAAGGGCGAGACCGAGCTGACCGCCGAGGAGAAGCTGATCCGCGCGATCTTCAAGGAGAAGGCGCGGGAGGTCCGCGACACCTCGCTGAAGGTCCCCCACGGCGAGGGCGGCAAGGTGATCGACGTGAAGACGTTCTCGCGCGAGGCCGGCGACGACCTGCCGCCGGGCGTCAACGATCTCGTCCGTGTCTACGTGGCCAAGAAGCGGAAGATCGCCGAGGGCGACAAGCTCGCCGGCCGCCACGGCAACAAGGGCGTGATCTCGAAGATCGTCCCCGAGGAGGACATGCCGTTCCTCGAGGACGGCACGCCCGTGGACGTGGTGCTCAACCCGCTCGGCGTGCCGAGCCGGATGAACATCGGCCAGATCCTCGAGACCCACCTCGGCTGGGCCGCGTTCCACGGCGTCTTCGCCGAGAACGGTGATCGAGCCGCCGACGGCACGCGGCCGCCGACCCCGATCGCTACGCCGGTGTTCGACGGCGCGAGCGAGAAGGACGTCGACGACGCCCTCGTCGAGTGGACGATCCAGAACCCGGACTCGCCGATCACGTTCAACGTCGACTCGAAGCGCCCCGAGGGTCGGCGCTGCTCGGGCAAGGTGCGGCTGTTCAACGGCAAGACCGGCGAGCCGTTCCAGGAGAAGGTCACCGTCGGCTTCATGTACATCCTCAAGCTGCTCCATCTCGTCGACGACAAGATCCACGCGCGGTCGACGGGGCCGTACTCGCTCGTCACCCAGCAGCCGCTGGGCGGCAAGGCCCAGTTCGGCGGCCAGCGTTTCGGGGAGATGGAGGTGTGGGCGCTCGAAGCGTACGGCGCCGCGTACACCCTGCAGGAGATGCTGACGATCAAGTCCGACGACACGGTCGGGCGGGTGAAGGCCTACGAGGCGATCGTCAAGGGCGAGAACATCGCCGAGCCGTCGATCCCCGAGTCCTTCAAGGTGCTGCTGAAGGAGATGCAGTCGCTGGCGCTCGACGTGCACGTGATCTCCGAGGAGGGCACGGAGGTGCAGGTCCGCGAGGAGGACGACGAGTTGCTCCGCGCCGCGGAGGAGCTCGGCATCGACCTCTCCCCGGGCTCGCTCCGGGCCGCCGCCCGCGTACCGACCGCCGAGGAGGTCGAGGAGGGTCAGGAACGCGTCGACCAGGAGGGCGAGCTGACGCTACCCGCCGACGAGGCGCTCGCCGATCTGACCGACGCGGATACCGACGGAGACGGTGCCGGTGGAGACGGTGCCGACCGAGATGGGGCCGGCGGAGACGGTGCGCCGGCGCTCGAGGCCGACCTCGCCAACGAAGTCGAGGACTGAGGCCATTTCGCTTCGCGAAATGGTTAGTGATTGACGATGGGAAAGGACAGAATTGAGCCCGTGCCGCTTTTCTAACCATTCCTCCGCAGGAGGAATGGCATGATCGACATCAACGATTTCGACGCGATCCGGATCGGGCTCGCGTCGCCGAAGCAGATTCGCGACTGGTCGTCGGGCGAGGTGACGAAGCCGGAGACGATCAACTACCGCACGCTCAAGCCCGAGCGCGACGGGCTGTTCTGCGAGCGCATCTTCGGTCCGACCAAGGACTGGGAGTGCTACTGCGGCAAGTACAAGCGCGTCCGCTACAAGGGGATCATCTGTGAGCGGTGCGGCGTCGAGGTGACACGGCAGAAGGTGCGCCGTGAGCGTATGGGTCACATCGACCTCGCCGCCCCCGTCTCGCACATCTGGTTCTTCAAGGGTGTGCCGAGCCGGATCGGCTACCTGCTCGACATCGCCCCGCGAGAGCTCGAGAAGGTGCTCTACTTCGCCGCCTCGATCGTCACGGGCGTCGACGTGGAGGCGCGCAAGAAGGACCTGAGCGACCTCGAGGACAAGGTTCGCTCCGAGAGCGAGCGCCTCGACGTCGACCGCGACGAGCAGCTGGCCGCCCTCGAGGGCCGCCTGCAGCGCCGCCGCGACTTCTTCACCAAGGGCAAGGAGAAGGACTTCGACGAGGACGACGACTTCTGGGTCCGCGGTCTGAACAACTGGGCCGAGGAGCAGGTGCTGCCGACGCTCGAGGAGGTCCGGTCGCTGGTCGGCGGCCTGTTCGTCGAGATCGCTCCCAAGGTGACGACGGAGGACTCGAAGAAGATCCGCGAGCTCGTCCGCTCGACGGCGATCCGCGACGACCGGAAGCTCGCCCCGCGCGAGCTCGAGTCGGTCGCGACCGCGGCGATCCAGATCCGCGAGGCGCTCGCGCCGCTGCACAAGCAGCTGGGGAAGGCGACCGGCTCGAAGAAGGGCGCGGTCACGAAGCATGTAAACCGGATCGTCGCCCCTCTCCTCTCAGGGCAGCAGCTAGAGAGCAACGACGCCGACTACGTCGGCGGCGTTGATTTCAAGAACCTCGAGAAGGCGCGCGAGCTCGGCAAGGGCCTGCTCAAGGAGGTGCTCGAGCAGGCGCCGCTCGAGGCTGACGCCGAGGCGATCCGTGAGCAGACGAACGACCTCTGCCTCCGCACCGACGGCAAGATCGCGAAGGAGGACCTCGACGCGATCGTCGCCTGGCTTCAGAAGGTGCGCGAGATGTACCTCGACATCGAGTCACGGCGGAACGACGCCCGCGAGGCGGCCGTCGAGGCCGTTCGCCGGCTCGAGACCACCTGGCAGCTGTTCAACGACCTCGAGCCGAAGATGGTCGTCAACGACGAGCAGATCTTCCGCGAGCTGAAGGACCGCTTCGGCTCGGCGTACGGATTCGGCATCTATTTCCGCGGTGGGATGGGCGCGGAGTCGATTAGAGAGCTGCTGAAGGATCTCGATCTCAGCGCAGAGGCAGCCTCGTTGCGGGAGACGATTCGCACCTCGAAGGGGCAGAAGCAGGCCAGGGCGATCAAGCGGCTGAAGGTCGTGAACGCGTTCATCACCTCGGAGAACAAGCCCGAGTGGATGGTGCTCGACGCGGTGCCCGTGATCCCGCCGGAGCTGCGCCCGATGGTGCAGTTGGACGGCGGCCGGTTCGCGACCAGCGACCTGAACGACCTCTACCGGCGCGTGATCAACCGCAACAACCGTCTCAAGCGCCTGCTCGACCTCGGCGCGCCCGAGATCATCGTCAACAACGAGAAGCGCATGCTCCAGGAGGCGGTCGACGCGCTGTTCGACAACGGCCGCCGCGGCCGCGCGGTGACGGGGCCCGGCAACCGGCCTCTGAAGTCGCTCTCGGACATGCTCAAGGGCAAGCAGGGCCGGTTCCGCCAGAACCTGCTCGGTAAGCGCGTCGACTACTCGGGCCGGTCGGTGATCGTCGCCGGGCCGAACCTGAAGCTGCACCAGTGCGGGCTGCCGAAGCTGATGGCGCTCGAGCTCTTCAAGCCGTTCATCATGAGCCGGCTCGTCGAGCGGAAGTCCGTCCAGAACATCAAGGCGGCGAAGAAGTACGTGGACTCGATGGTCCCCGAGGTCTGGGACGTGCTCGAGGAGGTGATCGCCGAGCACCCGGTGCTCTTGAACCGTGCACCGACCCTGCATCGGCTCGGGATCCAGGCCTTCGAGCCCGTCCTGGTCGAGGGAAAGGCGATCCAGGTCCACCCGCTCGTCTGCCACGCGTTCAACGCCGACTTCGACGGTGACCAGATGGCCGTCCACCTGCCGTTGTCGGCGGAGGCGCAGGCCGAGGCGCGGATCCTGATGCTCTCCTCGAACAACATCCTCTCGCCCGCCTCCGGGCGCCCGCTGGCGACCCCGACCCAGGACATGATCCTCGGCGGCTACTTCCTCACCTACTGCGACACCGATCTGTCGCAGGTGGACGTGACGAAGATGAAGCCGGCCGACCGCCCGAGGCGCTTCGGCTCCGAGGACGAGGTCGTGCTCGCGCTGGAGGCGAAGCAGATCGAGCTGCAGCAGCCGATCGAGTACCGCCGGAACGGCGAGGTGATCGTGACCACGCCCGGGCGGGTCGTGCTCAACTCGGCGATCGAGCGTTCGCTCCTGGAGGCGTTCCGCGGGGACGGCGAGCCCGTCGAGTACGTGTTCGTCAACCGGACGCTTCCGAAGAAGGAGATGGATCTCCTGATCACCGAGCTGTCCGAGCGTCACGGCGCGCACACGCTCGCCAGCGTCCTGGACACGATCAAGTCGTACGGCTTCCGCTACGCGACACAGGCCGGCGTGACGATCTCGAAGAACGACATCGTCATCCCGCGCGAGAAGGAGCAGATCCTCGCCGGGTACGAGAAGCGCGTGGCCGAGGTCGAGGCGCAGTACGAGCGCGGGCTGATCACGGAGGAGGAGCGGCACGAGAGCATCGTCAACATCTGGACGGAGGCGACGGACGTCGTCTCCGACGCGATGGAGAAGACGCTCCACGAGCTGAATCCGATCTTCATGATGGCGAACTCGGGCGCACGCGGGTCGTTCAAGCAGATTCGACAGCTGGCCGGAATGCGCGGCCTGATGGCGAACCCGAAGGGCGAGATCATCGAGCGCCCGATCAAGGCCAACTTCATGGAGGGCCTGTCGGTGCTCGAGTACTTCATCTCGACGCACGGCGCCCGCAAGGGCCTCGCCGACACCGCGCTGCGCACGGCCGACTCCGGGTACCTGACCCGGCGACTCGTGGATGTGTCACAGGACGTGATCATCCGCGACGAGGACTGCAAGTCGGACGAGCACGTCGATCTGCCGATCAGGCTGCCCGAGGGCCCGAACCGGAGCCTGCTCGGCCGGATCGTGGCGAAGGACGTCTTCAAGCCGCTGGCGAGCGGCAAGCCGGGCAAGACCCTGCTCGCCGCCAGGGGGCAGGTGCTCGACAACGCCCTGTTCCAGACGGTCATGGACGAGCTGGAGGGCACGGAGACGACGACGCTGCCGGTTCGCTCCGTGCTCAAATGCAAGAGCGAGTACGGCGTGTGTCGAGCCTGCTACGGGATCTTCCTGGCCACCGGCGAGATGTGCGAGATCGGCGATGCGGTCGGGATCATCGCCGCGCAGTCGATCGGCGAGCCCGGCACGCAGCTGACGATGAGGACGTTCCACACCGGCGGCGTCGCCGGCGCGGACATCACTCACGGCCTCCCGCGCGTCGTCGAGATCTTCGAGGCCCGGAACCCGAAGGGTGCCGCTCGCCTCGCCGAGATCGGGGGCCGGGTGCACGTGGAGGAGACCGAGCGCGGCCCGAAGGTGACGATCGAGCCGATGACGACCGCCGAGGACGCGGAGCCGAAGGAGTACCAGCTCCCGCGCCGTACGCGGCTGACGGTGAAGACGGGCGACGAGATCCAGCCCGGCGATCCGCTCCACGAGGGCTCGCTCAACCCTGCGGACCTGCTCGAGCTGCACGCGCGGGCGGATCGCGGCTCGACGCCGACCGAGCTGTACCTCGTCCGTGAGGTGCAGAAGGTCTACAAGTCGCAGGGGGTCGACATCCACGACAAGCACATCGAGCTGATCGTCCGGCAGATGCTGAAGAAGATCCGCGTCGAGAACTCCGGGACGACCGACTTCCTGCCTGGACAGATGGTCGACAAGGTCGCGCTCGAGCGTGAGAACAAGCGGGTGAAGAAGGAGAAGGGCGAGCTGGCAACGGTCGAGCCGCTGATCCTCGGGATCACGAAGGCGTCGCTCGCGACCGAGTCGTTCCTCTCCGCCGCCTCCTTCCAGGAGACGACGAAGGTGCTGACCGACGCCTCGATCGAGGGGAAGGTCGACCGTCTGCTCGGGTTGAAGGAGAACGTGATCATCGGGAAGCTGATCCCGGCGGCGACGGGGTTGAGGCGCTACCGGAACATCGAGATCGGGCCGTCCGAGAAGGTGCCGAAGGAGGCGTACGAGCGTGAGACGCTGCTCGCCGCGCTCCAGGAGATCGGCTCCGACGGGGGCGGCATCGACCTCGAGTCGCTCGGGCTCGGCTTCGTGCCGGAAGTCGACGATCCGACCAAGCGCTCCGATCTCGAGGCCGAGGAGATCCCGGAGGTCGACTCTCCGCTCGACGAAAGCTAACCATGGGCGCCCGCAGGATCGCGGGCGCCCATGGCTAACCTGAACCGAGACTGTGCTGCGAAAGCTGCTCGTTCTCTCCGGGGTGTGTCTCGCGCTTCCGGCCGCGCCGGCGCATGCCGGCGCGGCGGCTGTCTGCGGGCTGCCCGACGCGAAGCCGTTGTGGATCGAGTACTCGGAGGGCTCGGTCGCCTTCCGCCAGGCCGTGTTCGGGAGGCCGGGGATCGTCGTCGCAACCTCGGGATCCGCCGTTCCGGCGGCGCTCCGGAGAGGCGGCGCCAAGACCGTCTACTGGAACATGAAGCTCGGGGCGCTGGTCGGCACGACCACCGCGCCCGCCGATCCCGCGACGATCGCCCCGGCGGGCGAGAAGCTGTTCAACCAGGCGGTCGCCTCGACGACGTGCTCGACGCCGCTGATCGCGCTGAACGAGCTGAACGGGGCATCGACGACGACGCCGTGGACGGCGACGAACGCCCAGTACCGCGCGAACGTGCTCGAGTTGATGCGCCAGCTCGCCGGCCGCGGCGCCCATCCGTTCCTGCTCGTCAACTCCGCGCCCTATACCGGCGGGGAGGCTGCCGACTGGTGGCGACAGGCGGCCCAGGCCGGCGACCTCGTGCCGGAGGTCTACTTCAACGCGCCCGCCGTCGCCCGCCAGGGCGTGATCCCCGGCAGCCGGCGGATGCGTGTCACATTCCGGTCTGCCCTGGCCGCGTACACCGCGATCGGTATCCCGGTGGCGAAGCTCGGGCTCGTGCTCGGGTTCCAGTCCGGGCCCGGCGCCGGCGGCCGCGAGGGGCTGCAGCCGTCGAGCGCCTGGTTCGAGTTCGTCAAGCTCAACACGCTGGCCGTGAAGCGTGTGGCCGCCGAGTTCGGCGTCGCGACGGTCTGGTCGTGGGGGTGGGGGACGTTCAGCACCGCCGGCGCCGACCCGGACAAGCAGGCGGCGGCCTGCGTCTACCTCTGGACCCGCGATCCGAGCCTCTGCGACGGGCCCGGCTCTGCTGGTGACGGCTTCAGCGACTCCCTGACCGAGGGCCAGATCGACCTGCCGCAGGGCGTGCAGTGCTCGCTCGACGGCAAGTCGCTGCGCCAGACCGACCTGTCCCGCATGACCGCCGTGACACGCGACCGCGACGTTGCCTTCACGATCCTCTTCGACCGCCTCGTCGAGCGGGGGCTCGCGAGCGTGTCGGCGGAGCGGGTGCTCCAGGCGGAGCAGGCGATCATCGCCGGCAGCTTCGAGGGCTCGCGGCCGGCGTTCGTCTCCGCGCTGACGAAGGCGAGGGCGAACATCTACGTCGCCCGGGCCGCGATCGCGGACGAGTTGATCCGCGAGCAGTCCGAGTCGGCGATCGGGGTGCCGGCACCGACCGAGGCGCAGATCGCAGGCTTCTACGCAACCTACCCCGACGTGCTGGCGCGCCCGTTCACGGTCGCCCCGGCGGCTCCGTGGCTCGGCAACCGCACGTCCGGGTTCGCGCTCACGGTCGCGGCGCCGGGCGCGCTGTTCCGCCTGCCCACGGCGCAGGCGTCGCCGTTCACCACCGGCCTCGGCTCGTTCACGGTCACTCCGCTCGAGGCGGCGCTTCCGCTCGGCGCCGTTCCGTACGAGTCCGCCCGTCCGGCGGTCGCGGTTGCGTTGCGCACCTTCGCCCGCCGCCAGGCGTACGAGGACGCGGCGCGCAAGCGGGCGGAGTCGGCGCTGAACCGGACGATCTGCCTCCGCGACGATCTACCGAGCCCGGCAGCGATCTCGATCGCGACCTATCTCCCCTTTCTGGCGCTCAGCTCGTAGCGCCTCCTTGACCCGATCTGTGCACTGAGTACGGTTAGGCATGGACGTGAAACCGGATGTGCAGAAGGGGAGAGGAACAGATGTGGACGTGGTTCGCGCGGCCGGCAGCCGGGCTCTCACTCGCGCGAGGCGGTCGGTGGACCGGCGGCGCCGCGCCGCCAGGCGGTAGCGCCGATGGCGGTTCAGACCACGCGACCTGCAAGGATGGTCTCCGCGGATCGCCTCCGTCCCGACGAGGAGGGGTCCTCGTGCGGCGTCAAGTCACAAGGAGCGTGGTCGGCGTGCGGCTATCCGAGCAGGAGGATGCTTTGCGGGCCGGCGCGGCCGGGACGAACCTGGACGCGAGCATCCAGGCGGCTCGTTGACCGGTCTGGCCATTGCGCTCGCGGCTGCACTCGTCGGTGCGGCGATCGTCCTCGTCGTCGGCTACCGGCGCTTCGCCGGGTCGGGTAAGCGGCAGGGGGCATCCGAGGCCGACGAGCTCCGGAAGGCGCAATCCGAGCTTCGCTGGGTGCGGCAGCTCTCGGCTCTCGCCGAGACCCTCGACCTCGACGAGCTGCTCGCCCGCGTACTGCAGAGCGCCGCCTTCCTCGCCGACGCCGACGCAGCCGCGGTCTCGCTGTCAGGCGAGGGCGGCCCCCCGATCGTGAAATCGATGAACCTCGGGGCGGACGAAGCCCTTCCGCTGCTCAGCAGCTGGCCGGCGGAGAGGCGCTCGCGCTCGCTCACGATCCGGTACCGCTTCCCCGGAGACAGCGCGGCGGCGAACGCGATCCAGATCGGGGTGCTGCTCCCGCTCTCGCCCGAGCAAGGGGCGCCGATCGGGACCCTGGCCGTCTTCTGGCGGCGGGCGGTCGAGGAGGGGAAGGACGACGTCATCGCCCCCCTCGAGGAGCTCGCCCTTGCCGCGGGACGGGCGATCGAAAACGCCCGTCAGTTCCGCGAGCTTCACGAGCTGGCCGTTCGCGATCCGCTGAGCGGGCTCTACAACCGTCGCTACTTCCATGACACGCTCGTGCAGGAGGTGAAGCGCGCGCATCGCTACGACCGCCGCCTCGGTCTGATCTTCTTCGACCTCGACGACTTCAAAGCGATCAACGACGACATCGGTCACCTGGGCGGCGACGCGGTGCTCGCCGAGGTCGCGGAGCGCCTCCGTTCGGTCGTGCGCGGCGCCGACATCCCCTGCCGCGTCGGAGGGGACGAGTTCGCCGTCATCCTTCCGGAGTCGTCGCTCGACGACGCGGAGCAGTTCTTCCGGCGGCTGCAGGTCGCGATCCAGGGGCAGCCGATCGGGCGCATCCCCAACCTGCAGATCTCTGCCGGAATGGCCGAGCTCGGGCGAGACGACGACGCGACGTCGTTGTTCCGGAGCGTCGACCAGGCGCTGTACCGGGCGAAGCGGGCGGGCAAGGGAAGGGTGGTCGCCGCCGACGACAGCGAGGAGTCGAGCGAGGTGTCCTAGGCGGGAGCGTCAGCGGCCGTGCCCGTGGCCGCGATCGTAGCCGTGACCATCGTCGTGACCACGGCCATCGTGGTGGCCGTCGCCGTCGCCGTCGTCGTGGCGGTCGCCGTCGCCATGCCGGGCGCCGTGGCAGCTGCCGTTCCCGTTTTCCACGTCGTCATCGCCGCTGTCGTCTCCATCCGGTCCGTCGCCGTGTCCCGGTGGGCCGGCGTGCTCGTGGTGCGAGTCCCCCCACCCGTTGCCGGGGCGGCTCGGGGGCGCCTGCTCCGGGCCGGCCGCCGCTGCGGGCTCCGGGCTGGCCGGGGGCGGCTCGGCGGCCGACGCCTGAACCGGAGGCGGCCGGTTCGCGGGCTTTCCGCTCGAGCTCGCCGTCCCCTCGTCGCCGGAGTCGGAGTCCGGCGCGGCCGAGACGTCCGCCGGCGCCGACGCAAGCGGCGAGGACTCGGGCGTCGGCGGCGCCGGCACGGGAGGTGTCGGGGCGGAAGGCGCCGGTGCGGAAGGCGTCGGTGCGGAAGGCGTCGGTGCGGAAGGCGTCGGTGCGGAAGGCGTCGGTGCGGAAGGCGTCGGTGCGGAAGGCGTCGG
>JBBRXG010000111.1:0-9968 GCA_038248655.1 Gaiellales bacterium | reverse complement strand
GCCGCGGCGGGATGCCGGAGCGGTCGAACGGGGCGGTCTTGAAAACCGTTGGGCGTGCAAGCGCCTCCTGGGTTCGAATCCCAGTCCCGCCGCCTGTTTCGGGGATCGAAGACGTGCTCTACGGAGCGGACCGGACGGCGGCGAGCCTCGCTGCTCCGAGGGGCGAGGCTCGCCGGGCGTCCCGCCGGATCCGTCTACGGGATGGTGAAGGGGATCATCACGACCTGCTGGCCCCCGACGACTGCCGGTGAGCCGGGACAGTCGCCACGGACCTCGTAGCTCAGCGTGTGCTTGCCGGCTGCGAAGGTCATGAACCCGCCCGGCTGCTGGCCGGTCGTCGTCCCGTCCGAGTCGTGCTCGAAGACGACAGTGCTGCCGTCCTGGACCAGACGCTCCGAGTAAGTGCAATCCCCGCTCGAGCAGCCCGGCGTGCTCGCGCCGCCGATGTTGCCGGTGACGATGAAGATCTGGTCGGCGGCGGCCTTGAAGCTGACCGACCAGGCGGAGTGGAACGACGAGTCGTCCGGCAGGGTCTACTGTGCGGACTCGGCGTAGGCGGCGAGCCTGAGGCTGCTGGCGATGAGGCTCTTGCTGCTCGGCCCCTTGCCGCGGAGCGCCTGGATGGAGGCGGGAGACAGGTCCCGGAGGGTCAGGGAGCCGTCCCGGACGTCCTTCCCGGTGAGGGCACCGACCGTCAGGGTCGCTGCCGTGCCTGTTCCCGCGAGTGAGAAGAGGAGCGTGGGCGTCGCAGCGACATTCGCGTACCGAGGTGAGCGCGATCTGATCAAGCCGCAGTACCTTCCCTTGGGAGGTGTCATCGGAGGCCGAACCGACGGCTTCCGCAGGCGGCACACTTCGAGCCCGGGCAGCCGACTCCTGCCGGGACGGCTTGTCCCCGATTGGCGCCGGGCCTGCTGGGCCTAGACTCGTGAGCGATGAGGCCGAGCGGACTGGCGGTGCTAGCGGCGGTTGTCTCCGCGTTTCTCGCCGCGGCCGCGGCCGGCGCGCAGCAAGCCCGGCCACGCGGTGCGAAGGAGTTTCTCGCCTCGGCGCAGGCTCGCGATCGGCAGGCACTGACCGACCTCCGCACCGCGGGCGCAACCGGATCGGGGTGATCACCCCGGCCGGGCGGGTCTTCGACTACGCGCTTCCGACGCCCAACGCGCAGCCGACCGCGATCGCACCGCTCGGGATCGGCGAGCTCGCGTTCACCGAGTTCGTGGGAAACCGACTCGGAGTCCTGCGCTTCCCGACACGACCGGCAGGCTCCGCCGGCAGCTGAGAGCTACGCGCGCTGGCGCCGATAGGACTCGAGCCGCGCCGTCGACCGCCGCAACCGGCGCTCGGCTGCCGCCCTTGAGCAGGCCCGGAGCATCCGTCCGAAGAGCAGGCTGGCGACGATCGAGAGCGCGAACCAGGCTCCGAGCGCAACCGCGAGGAGCGTGACCCAGTGGGGCATTACGCCGTCGGACGATAACCCACGCGCCGGACGGTCGACCGCGGAGACGATCAGACCCGGGAGGTCCGCCCGGGCGCCGACCGTTCCGAGATCGAGCTTCCCGGGCCTGCCGGCTGCCGGTTCGTCTCGCTTCGGTTCTCGGGACTGCGTCCGTGCCGCCTGCCGATGCGCCAACCGGCGACGAGGATGGCCGCCAGGACGCAGAGGGTGGCGAGGAGCCAGAGCAACACGGCGGCGAGCACGATCGACACGTCACTTCTCTTGTCGTCTCGAACGGCCTCGAACTTGAGGCCCGCGCTGGGCGAACGCTCGATGTGCCGGGCGTAGACTCGCCGTGGTGATGGACGACCACGACCGGCCTCTGCGTCGCGAGAGCCTCGATCGCAACCCGGTGCGCCAGTTCGAGTGCTGGCTGGCCGAGGCGCGAGCGGCGGGCATCGAGCTGCCGGAGGCGATGACACTGGCCACCGCGACGAGCTCCGGCACACCATCTGCGCGGATCGTCCTGCTCAAGGGGGCAGGGGAAGACGGCCTGAGCTTCTACACCGGGTACGAGAGCCGGAAGGGTGGAGAGCTCGCCGAGAATCCACGTGCCGCACTCGTCCTCTACTGGCATCCGCTCGGGCGTCAAGTTCGGGTCGAGGGGACGATCGAGCGGCTCTCTACAGACGTGTCGGACGCGTACTTCGCCTCCCGGCCCCTCGGTAGCAGGCTGTCGGCGGCCGCCTCGCCGCAGAGCGAGGTCGTGGCGAGTCGCGACGAGCTCGAGCGGGCGGCGGCGGAGCTGGGACGGCGACACGGTGACGGGATCGCACGTCCGTCGAGCTGGGGCGGCTACCGGCTCGCGCCCGCCGCGTGGGAGTTCTGGCAGCACCGACTCGACCGGCTGCACGACCGCTTTCGCTACCGGCGCAGCGCCGAGAGCTGGATCATCGAGCGCCTGGCGCCGTAGGCTGCACGCGTGCGCAAGCTGCTGACCGCGCCGAGCATGGCCGGCCCCGACGACTGGCTGCGCCTCGGACTCGGCGTGGCGCTCGTCTACGCAGGCCCGGCCACCGCCCTGCCGACCCTCCGGCCCGCGGCGTCGCTCTGAACCGTCGACTGCTGGAGCAGGTCGAGGCGTCGGGAGAGGGCGTCGAAGCCAGCGTCACGCTCGCCTGGATCGCAGGCACCGAGCTCGGGATCGAGGAGGACGAGCGGCGTGGAGCGGTGCGAAGGGCGATGCTCCTGCTGGCCGCGGGGGGCGATCCGCACCGGGAGATCGAGCCGAACGGGCGGGCCGCAACGGCGCTCGCCGAGGAGCTCGACCTGCCGGCGCGACGCACCGAGCTAACGCGCGCGCTCGAAGCCCTCCGCTCACAGGCCGACGGGTTGCCGATCGTTGCCGCGGCGCTGGACGGGCTTCTCCGCGACTCCGCCCTCGCCTGGCGGGCTTTCGCCGCCGGCGTGCTCGGCGAGGAGCTGGCCGACTAGCATCGGCCGCGTGGAGCCTGGGGCCGACCTGCGCGCGCTGATGCGCCGCTTCCCGCACGGTGTCGCAGTGCTCACCGTCGACGCCGACGGCGAGCTGCTCGGACTGACGGTCGGCTCGGTCGTCTCGCTCTCGCTCGATCCGCCGCTCGTCGGAGTGGCGATCGCCGGCCAGGCGGCGATGCACGAGCTGCTCCGCCGGGCGGGCGGCTTCGCGCTCAGCCTGCTCGCAGCCGGACAGGAGCGACTCGCCCAGCACTTCGCGCGCGGCGTGCCGCCGATCGCGCTCTGGCACGGAATCGCGCGGCGGGAAGGCGCGGCCGGGGCGCCGCTCCTGGAGGGCGCGCTCGGATGGCTCGAGTGCCGCCTCGCCGCCGAGCATGGGACCGGCGACCACACGCTCTTCGTCGGCGAGGTGCTCTCGGCGGAGCTCGGCGCGCCCGCAGCGCCTCTCCTTCATCTCGGCTCGGGCTACCGGACGCTGTGATCGAGGCTGTCGTGTTCGACCTCGACGGCGTGCTCGTCCAGACCGAGGAGCTCTGGGACGAGGTGCGCGAGCGCCTCGCCCGGGAGCGTGGCGGGCGCTACGACGAGCGTGCGCAGCGGGCGATGATGGGGATGAGCTCGCCGGAGTGGTCGAGATACATGCACGAGCAGGTCGGGCTGGCGGAATCTCCGGACGAGATCGCGGCCGCGGTCGTCGCTCGGATGGCGGCGCGCTACCGCGAGCAGCTGCCCCTGATCGCCGGCGCCGTCGAGGCGGTCGGACGGCTCGCGGCGTGCTGGCCGCTCGGGGTGGCGTCGTCCTCGAATCGCGTGCTCATCGACCTCGTGCTCGAGCGCTCCGGCCTCGACCGCTTCTTCCGGGCGACTGTCTCCTCGGAGGAGGTCGCCCGCGGCAAGCCGGCGCCGGACGTGTACCTCGAAGCGTGCCGGCGGCTCGGCGTTGCGCCGGCCCGGTGCGCCGCGATCGAGGATTCCCACGCCGGTCTGGGCGCAGCGCGAGCGGCCGGGATGCGCGTGATCGCGATCCCGAATCCGTCGTTTCCGCCCCGCGACGAGGCGCTGGCGGATGCCGATCTCGTCCTCGAATCGTTGGACGAGCTCACCCCGGAGGTCGTCGACGGCCGAGCGAGAACGATCTGAGCGCGTGGCAGTTCTGTAAAAACTCGTCCACAACTTGTGCCTGGCACTGATCCTGTGCCGGAAGCGCACCGACTCGTCCACCGCTGGTGCCTGGCACCAGCCCGTGACGAACGAGAGACAAGTTGTTCAGACGCGTCCGAAGAGGACGCAGCCGTTGTGGCCGCCGAGGCCCATCGCGTTCGACAGCGCCGCCTCGACCTGGACGCGGCGGGCCTCGTTCGGCACGTAGTCGAGGTCGCATTCCGGATCGGGCGTCTCGTAGTTCATCGTCGGCGGCAGAACGCCCTCGTGCAGGGCGAGCACGCACATCATCCCCTCGATCGCCCCGGCCGCCCCGAAGCAGTGGCCGGTCACCGACTTCGTCGACGAGACCGCGAGGTCGTAGGCGTGGTCGCCGAACACCTCCTTGATCGCCCGCGTCTCCGCGGCGTCGCCCAGCGGCGTCGAGGTGCCGTGGGCGTTGATGTAGCCGATCCGCTCGGGCTCGATCCCGGCCCGCTCGATCGCGGCCCGCATCATCTCGGCGACCCCGACGGACGCCGGGTCCGGGGCGGCGAGGTGGAACGCATCGTTCGAGGCTCCGTAGGCGAGCACCTCGGCGTAGACGTGCACGCCGCGGGCCCGCGCCGCTTCGAGCTCCTCGAGCACGAGGACGCACGCGCCCTCGCCCATCACGAATCCCTCGCGCGTCGCATCGAAGGGGCGAGAGGCCCGCGGTGGGTGCTCCTCCTCCGCCGCGAGCCCGCGCATCGCGCAGAACCCGGCCAGGATCAGCGGAACGAGGCAGGCTTCGGCGCCCCCGGCCAGGATCGCATCGGCGGCGCCGCGTCTGATCACCTCGGCGCCATCGCCGATCGCCGTCGAGCCGGTCGCGCACGCGGAGACAGGCGCGTAGTTCGGGCCCCGCGCGCCGAGCGCGATCGCGATCTGCCCACTGGCCGTGTCGACGAGCACCGAGGGGATGAAGTAGGGCGAGACGCGATCGGCGCCTCGTTCGGTGAGGACGGCGTGCTGCTCGGCGATCCCGGCGATGCCGCCGATCGCGGTCCCGAAGAGCACTCCGACCCTCCCCGGCTCGTACACGCCGTCGAGCGAGGCGTCGCCGGCGGCCTCCGTCGCGGCGGCGACGGCCAGGATCACGTTCCGGTCGAGGCGGCGGGCCTCCTTCGGCCCGACCACCCCGGCGGGATCGAACCCCTTCACCTCCGCCGCGATCCGCACCGGGAAGCCGCTCGTGTCGAAGGTGCTGATGAAATCGATCCCGCTCCGCCCGGAGACGGCCGCGTCCCACGTCGACCGCCAGTCGTTGCCGAGCGGGGTCACCGCCCCGAGCCCCGTGACCGCCACCCTCCGCACGAACTGAATCTACCCCGGCGTTACACGGGCGGGAAGAACGGGTATGCGATGTACCGTCATCCGGGCCCGGTCCCGCCCGCACTACGAACAACTGGAGGTGGGTCATGGCTCGAGCCGTCGAGGCCGTGCAGCATGAGGTCGTCGCCAAGCCGCGGCTCGTCTTCTTCCACTCCCGCGTGTGCGGAAAGAGCAGGCGGGCCGAGGGATTCGTCGCGCAGCTGCTGCAACGCCGACACAACCACGGCACGTTCACGCTGGTACCGATCGACGTCGGCGAGCGTCCCGACCTCGTCGAGCGTTTCGGGGTCGAGGAGACGCCGACCCTGCTCGTCGTCTCCGACCGGGAGGTCCGTGGACGGCTCGAACACCCGCGCGGCTGCCGCGAGATCGAAGACCTGCTCGCACCCTGGCTGAAGTAGGCGGGTACCTTCCCGGCATGCCCGGGAAGAACGTTCCGTTTCCGCCGATGGAGGCGGAGCTGGTGCGCGAGCTTCCCGAAGGGGACGGCTGGCAGTACGAGCCGAAGTGGGACGGCTTCCGCGGCGTCCTCGAGAACGACGGCGGCGAGCTCGCCCTCTGGAGCCGCAACGGGCGACCTCTGCTCCGGTACTTTCCCGAGCTCCGCCCGCTCGGCGACCTGCTTCCGCCCCACTCCGCCCTGGACGGCGAGATCGTGATCGAGCGCGGCGGGCGGCTCGACTTCGACTCGATGCAGATGCGCCTCCACCCGGCCGAGAGCCGGATCCGCAAGCTGTCGGGCGAGATCCCGGCCCGGTTCATCGCCTTCGACGTTCTGCTCTGGGAGAAGAAGAAGGTGCACGAGCAGCCGCTCGAGGAACGCCGGGCCGCGCTGGAGCCGCTTCCCTTCACGATCTCACCGTCGACCCAGAGCGTGAAGAAGGCGGGGCAATGGCTCGACCAGCTCGATGCTCTCGGTCTCGACGGCGTGATCGCCAAGCGTCTCGGTCTCCCCTACCTCCCGGGCTCGCGTGACGGCGTCGTCAAGGTGAAGGCGCACAGGACCGCCGATTGCGTCGTCGTCGGCGTCCGCTGGAAGGAGCGGCCGACGAGGCTGGCGACGCTCCTTCTCGGCCTGTACGGCGACGACGGCGAGATCGACTACGTGGGCTCGGCCGCGGTCGCAGCGGGCCGGCACGACGAGATCCTGACGCGCATCAAGCCGCTGACGAAGGGCGCGCCGAAGCGGGGCTTCTCCGAGCCGAATCGCTGGGGGAGCGGCGAGCTCGAGGAGACCGCGATCCGGCCCGAGCTGGTCGTCGAGGTGCGGTACGACAAGGTGCAGGGACACCGGTTTCGCCACGGGACGAAGCTGATCCGCTTCCGCGACGACAAGGAGCCGGAGCAGTGCACGTGGCGGGAGGTGCGCGAGCCGCCGGGTGCGAACACGCTGACTCTCTCGAAGCTGCTCCGGTAGCGCCAGCGAGAGCTCAGTCGACGGCGTCGAGGCGCGAGGCGAGGCTGACCTTCCGCCTCCACATGCCCGCCGTCAGGTCGCCGACCGCGTCGATCCGCTTCCTCATCGTCTTCAGCGTGAACCTGGCCGGATCGCAGCGCGGCACCTCGTCCCAGCGGAGCGGCGCGGATGCGCGCGCGTCGGGCGTCGGCCGGATCGAGTAGGCCGAGGCGATCGTCCGGTCGCGCGCGTTCTGGCCGTAGTCGACGAAGACGCCGACACGATCCGCCACCTTCCACGTCGTCGTCGCGATCGCCTGGTCGTCGATCCGGCGCTCGACCTCCTTCGCGAGCGCCTTGGCGAAGTCGCGCACCTGCGGGAAGGGGAGCTCGGGCTTGATCGGCGCGAGGATGTGCAGCCCCGTCGCTCCCGAGGTCTTCGGAAACGAGACGAGGCCGAGCTCGTCCATCACGTCCTTGACGACCATCGCGATCTCGCGGACGTGCGACCACGGGTTGCCCTCGCTCGGGTCGAGGTCGATCAGAAGGTAGTCGGGTCGCTCGATGTCGTCGATCCGAGAATGCCATGTGTGCAGCTCGATGCAGCCCAGGTTCGCGATCCAGGCGAGGCCGGCGGCGTCGGCGACGACCGGGAAGTTCGCGCTCCGACCGCTCGGGAACTCGATCAAGAACGTGTCGAGCCAGTCCGGGTGCGGTTCGGGAACGCGCTTCTGGTAGAAGAAGAAGCCGTCCACGCCGTCCGGGTAGCGCTTCATCTGCATCGGCCGTCGGGATGCCTGATGAAGCACGTACGGCGCCATGTCGAGGTAGTACTGGATGAGATCGCCCTTCGTTAGCCCCGGCAGCGGGAAAAAAATCTTGTCCAAGTTGGTGAGCCTGACTTCGCGGCTGCCGATGCGCATGATCGTCCTTCTTTCCGTTGGCACAATCGAATCATGCTCAAGCCTGATCACCGGCCGCCGCCGTTGGGCCTCAGCCCCGCCGCTCTTCACCGGCAGGCCTTTCCCACTCCTTTGGCACAAAGTCGGGGAACTCGAAGTCTTCGTCGAACTCAGGCGGGAGCTCTCCCGCGAGAAGAGCGAGCAGCTTCGGGCCCATGGTGATCTCAACGACTGCCCCCGTGCGTGGGTTCTCGCCCAGGATGTCGCGGATCGCGCGCTCGGCATCGAAGAGGGGACAGACCGAACAGCGGGGCAGAACGCCAGAGCCGAAGTGGAAGCGGCAGGCCCGAAACGACTCGAGATTGAAGGAGGCGCACCAAGCCATCTCCTTTGCGTGGAAGACGGAGACCGGCTCATCGTCTTCGCAGACCTCGGTCGCCCGCCAGTGCCGAATCCGCTCGAGCAAGCGGGCGAGGCCGGCGTAGACGGCGCCATCCTCGCCAAGGGTGAAGTCGACCTGGTACCTCCCCGGCTCGAGCTCGCGGCACTCGCCGGGGCCGCTCTCAGCCTCGGCGAGTGCCTTCGCGAACCGTTTCGACCGCGAGGGGCCGAACTCGACCGTCACCCGGCGCTCCATCGCGGCCACCCTAGCCAACCGGGCCGTGTCTGACGGTTGGACCGCGGCCGACGCCGCGGGTCGGCTCGGGCGCGGCCTTGACTGCCTCGGGCTCGAACGCTGGCGGGGGGCCGAGCCAGGCCGCGCTGTAGTAGACGAGCCCGTTGATGACGCGCTCGCCCGATCCGAGTGGCAGAAGCGATTTCCGCTGTTGGCAGCGGATTGAGAGAATGGTTCCCGACATGAAGGCACTTCCTTCGTGTCCGGGGGCGGGCCGTTTGCGCGGTGCCGCCCCATTTGCCTGTACGGACTCAGTATCGGCTCAACATCGGCCTGGGGCA
Source organism: Gaiellales bacterium (assembly GCA_038248655.1). Taxonomy (GTDB): domain Bacteria; phylum Actinomycetota; class Thermoleophilia; order Gaiellales; family Gaiellaceae; genus DATBLE01. The sequence continues at coordinate 1,265 of JBBRXG010000111.1, read as the reverse complement.
ACCCCCCCGGTCGAGTACGTCGCGTTCTGTTGGAACCGCGACTTTTATGCCCGGCACTGGCCGCTGCGCACGCTGGCGCTGGCGCTAGCGGTGGCTGTGCTCGGCTACCAGTTGAATCCTCCGCGGGGGCGGATGATCCTGCCGAGGCGCGGAGGTTGTGCGGAGGCGAGCCTCGCGGCGGCCTGGTGCCTGGCGAGACGGCTTGCGTCGCGTGCAGCCTTCTGCTCGGCGCGGAGGTGGGCTGCGGCGTCTCGCCGTTCCGCGCGCAGGCTTCGCTCTGCCCGTTTGAGCTCCTTGGCTGCCTGCGCTCGGGCGAGGTGGCGGCTCAGGGTCGTGTGCGCAACCCTGTAGTCGCGGGCGAGTGCGCGCAGGCTTTCCCCTTGCACGCGGCGGCGATACAACTCCGGGTCGGGCCGTAGCCGGCGGAGGCGGGGGCCGCGTGCGCGCGCGTCATCGTTTTCGAACGCGTGCGCGAGCAGGGCCGGATCGCTCAAGCCGAGCACGTTTGTGAGCGTGCGCAGCCCTGTCGCCTCGATCACCGCCTGGATCCCTCCGCCTGCCTCGACCGCGGCGGCCGCTCGCTCGCTCGCCCGGCTGGGCTCTGCCCGTGCGTGTGCTGCGCGCGCGCCGCCAGCACTCGCCGTTCGGCGCTCAGCAGCCGCTCTGCCTGCTTGACCTGCGCGGCTGCCTGCGGCCGGGCGAAGTGGCGGCTCAGGGTCGTGTGCGCAACCCCGTAGTCGGGGGCGAGCGCGCGCACGCTCTCCCCCGCTGCCCGGCGGCGATACAACTCCGCGTCCGGTCGCAGTCGACGCAGGCGGCGGTAACGCTTCACGACTCGTAGTCTAATCACTTAGCGCACCACAAACGCACCAGAGGGCCCTGAGGCAAGCGTAAGGAGTCCGGACATCGGGCACCCTGAAAAAGGCTGATTTGCGCGCACTTCTCCGATGCAGGGGCGCCCGCAAATGTAACCGAGGGTAAGCCCTCGTTCTGTTAAGACGGCGCGCGTGGTGTGACAAGGCGTCCGGTCGGCGGCGTATAGACCGCACATGCGCTCGCTTGCAGTAATCGGGGTCGTCGCCGTCGCTCTCCTTGCCGGGGCGACTTACCGTCACCTTCGCCGTCAGCTAGGCCGGGAGCGCCGTCGTGTCCACGGGCGCGCGGCGCCCGGCCTCGAACTCGCCGATCTCGTCCTCGTGCTCTAGGGTCAGCGCGATGTCGTCGAGCCCGTTCAGCAGCCGGTGACGGCGGGACGGGTCATAATC
>JBBRXG010000110.1:0-9990 GCA_038248655.1 Gaiellales bacterium | reverse complement strand
GTCGTGATCGCCCAATCCGGCCATGGCAGGGGTCAGACCCCTGACATGGCCCGAAACGGCAACGTAGGGGCAGTCGGCGTCCGTCGTCGAGCTATGAAGGGACCGCGCTGCGGGCCGGCGTCAGCTCCTCGCCGAACCGCGCCCGCTTCACGAACTGCCCCGAACCGGGTTCCGCGACCAGCTCGTCGCCGTCGACGAGCAGCTCTCCGCGGCGGATCACGATCTGCGGAGAGCCGGTCACCTCAGTGCCTTCGTACAGGTTGTAGTCGGCCCGCGAATGGTGCGACGACGCCGAGAGCGTCATCTTCTTGTCGGGATCGAAGACGACGATGTCCGCGTCCGAGCCGACCGCCAGCGTGCCCTTGCGCGGGTAGAGGCCGAACAGCTTCGCCGGGTTCGTGCTCAGGAGCTCGACCATCCGGTTCAGCGAGATCCGCCCGGGCCGGACCCCGAACTGGTGGATCATCTGCAGCCGGTTCTCGATCCCCGGCCCGCCGTTCGGGATCTTCGAGAAGTCGTCGCGCCCGAGGGACTTCTGCCCGTCCCAGCTGAACGCACAGTGATCGGTCGAGACCGCCGAGAGGACGTCGGAGCGCACCGCCGCCCAGAGGTGATCCTGGTTCTCCTTCGCTCGCGGCGGCGGCGTGTACACGTACTTCGCGCCCTCGAAATCCGGTCGCTCGAGGAACGTCTCGTCGACGAAGAAGTACTGCGTGCACGTCTCGCCGAAGATCGTCCAGCCCTTCTCCCTGGCGGTCGCGATCGGGTCGAGCGACTCCTTGCACGAGACGTGGACGACGTACAGCGGCGCCCCGGCGACCCGCGCGAGCTGGATCGCCCGGTTCGTCGCCTCGCCCTCGGTCTCGGGGGGCCGCGTGAGCGCGTGGTAGCGCGGCTCGGTCTCGCCCCGGGCGAGCGCCTCCCTGACGAGAACGTCGATCGCGTCGCCGTTCTCGGCGTGCACCATCACGAGCGCGCCCGTCGCCGCCGCGACCTGCATCGTCCTGAAGAGCGTCTCGTCGTCGACCTGGAGCGCGCCCTTGTACGCCATGAACAGCTTGTACGAGGTCACCCCCTGGTCGGGGAGGGACGCCAGCTCCTCGAGCGTCCCTCCCTCGCGGAGGTCGGTCACCGCGATGTGGAACCCGTAGTCGATGATCGCCTTCCCGTTCGCCTTCTCGTGCCACGCCTCGAGTGCCGATCCGAAGGACGACCCCTGCGGCTGGATGCAGAAGTCGACATGGCAGGTCGTCCCGCCGAAGGCAGCCGACACGTGCCCGGACTCGAAGTCGTCGCACGTCACGGTGCCGCCAAACGGCATGTCCAGATGCGTGTGCGGGTCGATGCAGCCCGGCAGCACGTACGCGCCGGAGGCGTCGATCACACGGTCGGCCGGCACGTCCAGCGACTCGCCGATGAGGGAGATCCGCCCGCCTTCGACCAGGATGTCGCCGACGTAGACGTCGGCGGCCGTGACGACGCGGCCACCCTTGATCAGCAGGGACATGGCACCCGCTCCAGGGCCGGCAAAGCCGGCCCCTTCGCTCCCTGTGAGCCTCCGTCGAGCCTACGGCTCATGCGAATCTCCCTCCTCGGTCGCTCTTATTTTCCGCCGGGCGTGACCGCGACGGTCGCCTTCTTCCAGCTCTTGCCGTTCACGTCCACGCCGGCCGCCTTCAGCTGTGCGACCGCCTTCCGCGCGTAGGTGTAGTTCGTCGCGCTCGCAGCAGGCGCTTTCTTGAGCACGCCGTACGTCCGCGCGATCGCCGCCGTCTTCGCCACCGCGCCCACCGGAGGCAGGCCGATGCCGGCCGGATTCGGCCAGATGAGCGCGTTGATCTCGTTCATCTCCCACGTCTGGTGGCCCTTGCCGAGCAGGGAGCCGTTCTTCAGCACGGTGGCCACGCACTCGGCCTGGTGGTCACGGCAGTAGATCCAGCCCTGGAACGACGCCTTCAGGAACTTGACCGCCGCCGCCTGGTTGGCGGCGTTCTTCAGCCAGTCGGCGCGGACGAAGACGTTGTCCTCGAGCATGCCGGTCCCCACCGCCGGGCTCGCCATCTTGAAGACGTTCAGGTCGCTCAGCTGGTAGAGCTTGCCCGTCTTCGGGTTCTTCGTCTCGAGGACCTGGGCGAGCTCGTTGTAGGTCATCGCAGCCGCAGCGTCGACCTGGTGCTTGAGGAACAGCTGCATGTCGAACGGCTGGTTGACGATCGTCACGTCCTTCGAGCTCTTCGGGTTGATCCCGTTCTTCTGGAGCGCTGCGAAGAGCTCCGGCTGGTTCCCGCAGCACCAGACGCCGACCTTCTTGCCGCGCATCTTCGCGATCGTGTTGATCCCGCCCGCGCGCCAGGTGAGCTCGGTCATCCCGCTCCGGGCGAAGACCTGCGCGATCGAGACGAGGTTGCTGCCCTGCTCGCGGGTGGCGAACAGGTTCGGCAGCCAGTCGATCCCGAAGTCGGCCCGCTTGCCGGCGACGACCGTCTCCGGCGTGATGCTCGGGCCGCCGACCTTGATCGAGACGTCGAGGCAGGCGTCCTTGTAGTAGCCCTTGGCGAGCGCGGCGTAGTAGCCCGCGAACTGCGCCTGCGTCACCCACTTCAGCTGGAGCGTTACCTTCGTCAGCTTCGGAGCGGCCGAGCCGGCCGTCGCGGCGACCGCGCCCCACGACGCCGCGGCGGCGACCGCGAGCGTGGCGATCACCCCGATCCATCTCTTGCGACTCATGCGTCCTCCCTCTTCGTCCATGCGGCCCCGGGTGGGACGCCGCCGCCCCCATTCTGAACCTCAGGCGGCCGGAACGGAAATCAGAGCGCGCGGCGCCAGCCGGTGGTCAGATGCTCGGCGGCAGCGACGGTCGCGTAGAAGAGGATCCCGAACGCGCTCGCCAGCACGATGCCCGCCCACGCGCGCGGGTAGTTGAAGAGCTGGGAGTCGTTCAGGATGCTGACGCCGAGGGCGTTCGTGGGACCGCCGAAGTACTCGCCGACGATCGCGCCGATCATCGAGAGGACCGTCGCCACCTTCAGTCCCGTGAACATGAAGGGGAGCGAGTTCGGCACCCGGACCCAGCGGAACGTGGCCACCGTGCCGGCGGCGTACGAGCGCATCAGCTCGATCGACTGCGGGTTCACCGAGGTGAGGCCGCGCAGCGTGTTGATCATCACCGGGAAGAAGCAGAGGACGGCCGCGATCGCCATCTTCGAGAACGGGTTCAGGAGGCCGAACCAGTTGTTCGTGATCGGCGAGAAGGCGATGATCGGCACCGCGTTGGCCGCCACGGCGATCGGCATGATCGCCGCTCCGAGGCGGCGCCAGCGTGCGAAGCCGAGCGCGGCCAGGATCCCCAGGCCGGAGCCGAGCGCGAAGCCCCCGAGCGCCTCCTTGAACGTGTAGACGCCGAAGCTCCAGAGCGAGCCCTTGTCGTTCCAGAAGGCGGTCGCGATCTGGGTCGGCTTGGGGAGCAGGAAGGTCTGGACGTGGAACGCGGTCGTCAGCCCCTGCCACATGCCGATGACGAGGACGAAGACGGCGAGGGCGGGGAGCCACGACCCGACGCGGGCGGCGAGCCGCGCCGGGAGCCGTGGAGCCGTCGGATCGGCGGCGAGCACGCTCAGGAGAGCTCCTCGGACGCAGCCGCCGTCACCGATCCGTCGCCGCCGGCCAGCGCCTCCCGGACCTCGGTGACGAGCTCGAAGAAGCGCGGGGCCTCGCGTGTCTGGAAGGTCCGGGGCTGGGGGAGGTCGACGTCGATCGTCGCGACGATGCGGCCGGGGCGCGAGGACATGACGACGACCCGCGTCGAGAGGTACACGGCCTCGGGGATCGAGTGGGTGACGAAGACGACGGTGCTCCGGCTCTGCTCCCAGATCTCGAGGAGCTGGCCATTCAGGCGCTCGCGCGTCATCTCGTCGAGGGCGCCGAAAGGCTCGTCCATCAGCAGAAGCGCAGGGTTGAACGAGAGCGCGCGTGCGATCGAGACACGCTGCTGCATCCCGCCGGACAGCTGCCAGGGCCGGTGCGACTCGAAGCCTTCGAGCTCGACGAGCTCGAGCATCTCTCTCACCCGCTCCTTGCGCCGGTCGCGCTCCCAGCCGAGCATCTCGAGGGGGAGCGAGACATTGCGCGCGACGGTCCGCCAGTCGTAGAGGACAGCGTCCTGGAAGACGATCCCGTAGTCGTGGTCGAGCCGCGCCCGGTGGGCGCTCTTGCCGTTCACGGTCACGGCTCCCTCGGACGCGTCGGTGAGGTCGCCGATCACGCGCAGGAGCGTCGACTTCCCGCAGCCGGAGGGGCCGATCAGCGAGACGAACTCGCCGGGCTGCACCTCGAGGTCGATGTCGGCGAGCGCGGTCAGACCGCCGGGAAACCGTTTCGTAACGCCCGAGATCGAGACGACGGGCTGTGTCTGCCCTGCATTCACAGCTGCGATGCTCCAGCGCGGGAGAGGTTTCCGTCGCCGCGCCCGACATGGCGGGCGCGGCTCGCCCTCGCTGCTGAGGTGTGAGCGGAGTTAGGGAAGGGGGCACGCGGGGGAAACCGGCCGTTTCCCCCGCGGGAGCGAGGCGGAGCCGAGCGACGAATCATGCGACGTGCTCCGGAGCCCGGCGCAGGACGGCCCGCTCGGTGATCGCGACCGCGAGGAAGAAGGCGATCCCGAGGCCGGCGCAGACGATGTTCGTCGCCCAGAGGCTCGTCGGCTGGAGCGAGTAGTACTGGTTGAAGTTGACGATCGCCCCGCCGAGGCCGTCCTGGATCGAGGCCGGCGCCTCGCCGATGATCGCCCCGATCACGCTCGCGGTCGCGGAGATCTTCAGCGCAGTGAACAGGTACGGAAGCGAGGTCGGCACGCGCAAGCGCCAGAGGATCGCCCACCGGCCGGCGGCGTACGAGCGCATCAGCTCGAGCGAGCGCGCATCGACCGACTTCAACCCGCGGAGCTCGTTGACGGCGACCGGGAAGAACGTCAGGTACGCGGCGATCACCGCGACCGCCTGCCAGCCCTCGACGCCCTTGCTGCCGAGGCCGACGACCACCATCGGCGCGATCGCGAGGATCGGCACCGTCTGGGAGGCGACGACGTAGGGGAGGAGGCCGCGCTCGAGCAGCCGGGAGTGCGCCAGGAGGACGGCGATCAGAAAGCCGACGGCTGCACCGAGCGCGAAGCCGGCGAGCGCCTCCTTCGCCGTGAACCACGCCGCCGAGAGGAGGGAGCTGATCAGGAGCGGCCCGCCGGTCTGGGCAGGCTGACCGAAGGCGGCGAGGATGTCGTGGATGTGCGGCATCGTCGTGTCGTCGACGACGAACGGCCACGTCCAGCCCGCCGTCTCCCAGATCCACTTGTAGAGCTCCCATCCGCCCCAGAGGAAGGCGATCACGACGGGGACGATCAGGATCCGAACCGTCGTCTCGTCGCGGGAGATCGCGCGGATGCGCGCGGTCCGATTCGCAGCCACCGCCGTCGCCATCGGCATTGCTTACCACGGATCGCGCCCGGACGTGAGTACCCTTCGCAGGAGCGATGCTCGCGACGCTCGGCCTCTGGCAGTTCCTCATCCTGGCCGCCGTGATCCTGTTCGTGTTCGGCACGGCCCGGTTCGGGAGGATGCTTCGGTCGCTGAAGCAGGGCGGCCGCGAGTTCAAGCGCGGCCTGCGCGGCCGCGACGACCTGCCGCCCCCGCCGCCCGACTAGAAGCGGCCGGGGTGCGACGGCGCGGCGCGGGAACGTGCGAGTGACGTGCGCGTTGCCTAGGATCGAAGGGTCGTATGAGCGATCGTGGTCTGACGCTGGCGCTCGAGCCGGCCGATACCGATGCGTCGGGTGAGCTTCAACGAGCGTTCTTCGCGGAGATCGTTTCGCGATATCCGGGATGGGATCCCGATCTGTCGCCGAGCGCAGATCCGTCCGAGCTCGGGCCTCCCACCGGCGCGTGGGTCGTCGCGTACGTCGATGGGCGGCCGGTCGGCTGCGGCGGTCTGAAGGCCGTCGATACCGAAACGGCTGAGATCAGACGGGTCTTCCTCGACGAGTCCGCACGAGGCCGTGGTCTCGCGGGGAAGCTGATGCAAGAGCTGGAGATGCACGCTCGCCGGCTCGGCTATGAGCGTGTCCGGTTGACCACAGGGAATCGACAACCCGAAGCGCTCGGGCTGTTCCGGGCATCCGGCTACCTCGAGATCCCCGCCTTCAACCGCGACCCCTTCGCTCATCACTGGATGGAGAAGAATCTCTAATCCGCCGCGTCCGGGCGAGACCTTGTCGCAAGCTGGGCACCGGTCGGGTGCGCCTTTCTACAGAACGGCGCCGATCTACAGAACGGCGCCGAGCGTGCGCGATCCCGCACAGCCCGGCGCTCTGGTGAGCTGCCGAGGCCCCCGCCGCGTCGGTCGATCTCCGCGGCGGGGCGCTGTTCGAGGAATCGTCTACGCCGTCCCGGTCGATTCGGGCGTTCGTGCGGTCGCAGAGCGGAAGACGAGCAGGAGTGACGCGATCACGACCCAACCCCAGAAGATGAACGCGGGCAGGAAAAAGATCGCGAACAGTTGCAGGATCCCGGCGAGCACGCCGAGCCACGCGAACCACTTCGGAAACAGCCCGCTTCGTAGCGCGACGGCGGATGCCCCCCAGACGAGTACCGCAGCGACGACGACTGCGCCGACCCAGACGGCGTAGCCGAGGTCGTTGACCAGCCGGTAGCTGTTCGGGTCGAGCCTGAACTTGCCCGTGTCGTTCGCCGCCAAGGCCGGCGCCGTGAACAACGCGATCGCGAGAAACCACAGGGCTGCACTGACAAGACCAGATCCGAAGGCGAGAGCGGTCAGTCGGCCGGGCGTCCCTTCTGCGCCAATCAGGCGGCTCCGTAGTGCGGCCAGGAAACCGAGAAACAACAGGATCCCGGCGAGAAAGATGAAGAAGGCGACGATGCCGTCTACCTGATGGGAGTGACTCGTGTAGAACGCCGAGATCTTCGCGTCCGAACTGTTCGAGTCCGGGGAGTGGGTACCGATGATGATTGCGACGATCCAGCAGACAACCGCGAGTACTCCGGCAAGCGGCCCCCAACGCTCCCACTTCGAGAAAGTCATCTGTCCTCCATTGATGGGTGAATAACCCTGTCAGCGTGAATGCTCCAACCAGCGTCGGACGGACCGGGCCGCGATGTTGACGGAGCACGGGCAGGGAGAAGGCAGCCGCCGTTTTCCCTTGGGGGCCGCATCTGCGCCCATCGTGATCGCCGCTGCCCGGCGTCAGGCTGGCTTTGTCCGCAGAGACGAGACTGAACGCTCCGAGAGCGGCGACCGCTACGGCTCTCGAGTCGGTGTCAGGCGCTGCTGCACGGGGCTCCCCGAGACGTCCCGCGCAGGAGCGCGCCAAGTCCTCGTGCGGAGCCGGGGAAGAGTCGAACCGCAGCCCGATATGGTGAGCAGCCACCACCTCGTCGAAGGAAGGGAGTCGAAGCCATCGCACTTGCCTGCGCCCGGCATCCGTGGCGCACCGTCGGCGCGTGGATCGCGGTCGTCGCGTTGGCGGTCTTCGCCATCGGCGCGCTCCTCGGCGGCTCGCTCACGACCGAGGGGAACCCGACCAACGACCCGCAGTCCCAGCGCGCCGAAGACCTGCTTGCCGCGCATTTCCCGCCGACGGCGGCCGCCGCGGTCACGGACGTCGTCGTCGTGCGCTCCGCCCGCTATCGGGTCGGCACGCGGCAGTTCGACGCCGTCGTCAGGACGCTCGCCGGCGACGTCCGCCGCGCGGGCGGCGTCGACAGCGTTCGAACGTATCTCGACGTCCCGGATCCCGCGCTCGTCTCGCGGGACCGCCGGGCGACGATGGTGCAGTTCTCCGACGCCTCCGACTCGGGCATCGACGACATCGTCGGTGCGGTCGACCGCGCCGACGCGTTGCCCGCGTTCGAGGCTTCCGTGACCGGCCAGAACACGCTCGACCGGGATTTCAACAAGCTCTCCGAGAGCGACCTCCAGTCGGGCGAGCTCCGGATCGGCCTGCCGGCCGCGCTCGTCATCCTGCTCCTGGTCTTCGGATCGGTCGTCGCCGGGCTCGTTCCGCTGCTGATCACGCTGCCCTCGATCGCCGTCGCACTCGGCCTCGTCGCCGTGCTCGCGCAGGCGTTCAGCCTCTCGATCTTCGTCGTGAACATGCTCACGGGAATGGGCCTCGCCCTCGGGATCGACTACGCCCTGTTCGTGATCTCGCGCTTCCGGGAGGAGCGCGGCCGGGGGCTCGAGCGCCTCGACGCGATCGCCGCCTCTGCGACGACGGCCAACCGGGCGGTGGTCTTCAGCGGGACGACGTTCGTGATCGCGATGTTCGGGATGCTGATCGTCCCGAACTCGATCATGCGCAGCCTCGCCGTCGGGGCGATCCTGGTCGGAGCCGTCTCCGTGGTCGCGTCGGCGACGCTCCTGCCGGCCCTCCTCGGGCTCATCGGCGACGGCGTCGACCGGTTGCGCATCCCGATCGTCGGCCGGCGCTCGCTCGAGATGACCAATCCGGAAGGCCGCTTCTGGGGCGCGATCGTCCGGGCGGTGCTGCGCCGGCCGGGACTCAGCCTCGCGCTCGCGATCGCCGTCCTCCTCGCAGCGGCCTCGCCGCTCCTCGGCCTGCACGTGGGGACGAGCGGAGTGACCGCCCTCCCCGGGCGCTTCGAGTCGCGCCAGGGCTACGCCGCGCTCCAGCGCGACTTTCCGGGCGCGACGACGAGCCCCGTCGAGATCGTCGTCGCGAAGGGCGCTACGGAGCCTGCGGCCCGGACGGCGCTGGCGCGGCTGCGGACGAGACTGGCGGCCGATCCCCGCTTCGGTCCGGGAACGACGGGCACCTCGAGGGACGGGAAGGTCGCCGTCCTCGCCGTGCCCGTTCGCGGCGACCCCTCGGGCGACGATGCCGTCGCCGCCGTTCGCGACCTGCGCAAGAGCATCATTCCCCGAGCGTTCGAGCGAACCGATGCGGAGGTCCTCGTCGGCGGGACGACGTCGGAGAACATCGACTACTTCGACTCCGTGATCGGCCCGGCGCCGTGGGTGATCGCCATCGTCCTCGGCCTGACGCTCGTCTTCCTGACCGTCGTCTTCCGCTCGGTCGGCATCGCAGCGATCTCGGTCCTCCTCAACCTGCTGTCGGTCGGCGCTGCGTACGGGTTGCTGGTGCTGGTCTTCCAGCACGGCTTCGCCGCCGGCCTGTTCGGGTTCGAGCAGGTCGACACGATCGAGGCGTGGGTTCCGCTCTTTCTGTTCTCGGTCCTCTTCGGGCTCTCGCACCTTCGTTCCAGCATAGGACGTCGAAGCCGGAATCGTGTCCCGCTCCCCGGCAGCGATCTTGCGACGGTCGACCTGCAGCCGGCCAGACGCGGTCTGGCGCAGGTAGCGGGCGAGGGTCGGGTGGTCGCGCAAGGCGCACTCGGCGCGCGTGTGCGCCGCTCGTTGCTTGTCGGTCTTCGCCTTCCGCTGGCCGGCTTCGATCCGCTCGAGTTCGGCCTCGAGCCGGGCGATCTGCTGGTCGCGTTCGGCCTTGTCGCGTTGGGCCTCGGCCGGGTTGTGGCAGACGACGAACCGCTTGACGTTGTCGCCGTCGCCGATGCGGACGTCCTTGACCCTGAGGTTGTCGCGCACGCTCTGGTAGCGGCCGGGGCGGGCGAGCGCTGCGCGGGCGTCGGGGGAGCCGTCGCGCATCCGCTCGCCGGCGATCCAGTGGCCGCCGCCGCGGGTCAGGTAGCGCAGGTTCGCCTCGGAGGAGAAGCCGCGGTCGACGACCCAGACGCAGCGGCCGAGCCGCCAGCCGCGCAGGTCGTCCTTGACCTCGCCGATCACGGTCTGGTCGTTGGTGTTGCCCGGCCAGACCCAGACCCGCACGGGGATCCCTTCCTTGGTGACGGCGAGCCCGATCACGACCTGCGGCAGGTCGGGCCGGTGGTCCTTCGAGTGGCCGAGCGCGCGGAACGGCGTCTGCTCCTCGCCGCCGTCGGCGGCGCT
>JBBRXG010000109.1:0-10096 GCA_038248655.1 Gaiellales bacterium | reverse complement strand
GGGTTTTGTGGGGGCCCTGCGTCACGGGGTCGCCGTTTTGTTGTTTTTTTTTGTGGGCCTCCCGGGGTTTGGGTATCCTCTCTGGGGGGGGGGGCCGGGTTGTGGGGGGGCCGCACGACGTCGTTCATGCTTCGACTAGCCGACGAGCTTGTACGAGCCGTTCGGCTGGATCTGGAAGATGTAGAACTTCGCGTTCAGCGGGTCGTTCGACTTCGTGCTGAAGCGGAAGCTGCCTCCCAGGATCCAGTTCGGGATCCGCACCCGCTTGACCTGACGCACGATCGCGCGGCGGTTGGGCAGGCTGCCCTTGCCGGCGTCACAGGCTCGCTTGACCGCATTCAGGAGCACCTGGACGGCGCCATACGTCGGTGGGCCGAAGGAGCCGACGCTCTTGCCGGGGTTGTCCTTCTTCCACCCGGCGATGAGCGCCTTGTCGGCCGCGATGCCCGTGATGTCGGGTGCGAAGTTCGACACGTACGAGCCCGCCGCCTTGAACTGGCCCGGGCCGTTCGCGCCGTCGCTTCCGAACACCTTCGCCTTCTTGCCCTGCTCGACCAGCTGCCGGGCGAACGTCTGCGCGTCCGGCGGCTTCTGCGTCGGGAAGAAGACGATGTCGGCGTCGCTCGGGACTCTCGTCACGTAGGACGAGTAGTCGGTCGTCGTGTTCGGGGCCGACAGCCGGATCGTCGTGACGCCGCGCTTCTTCAGCGTCGCCTCGGCCGCGTCGGCAAGCCCGACCGAGTAGGGCTCCTGGAAGTCGAGGAGGACGACCTTCTTCACCTTCAGCTTGTCGACCATGAAGTTGGCGTCGGTCGGCCCCTGGACGTAGTCGCCGGGGACGACACGGAAGAAGGCCGGTGTGCCTTCCCGGTTCGCGCCCTGCGTCAACGACGTGCGCGTGGCGGACGGCGAGATGTGCGCGATGCCCGCCTGGAAGTACGTCTTGCTGGAGGCGGCGACGCCGCCCGAGGTCGCCGGGCCGATCACGCCGACGACACGCTGGTCGGAGACGTACTTCTGTGCGAGGGTCTGCGCGGGCGCGAGGCCCTGCTCGACCGGTGTGTCGCCGGTGACGAGCGTGACCCTCAGACCGAGCGCCCTCGGAATCGTCTTGACGGCGTACTTCGCCCACGTGAGCTGCTCGTTTCCGAGGAAGCCGGCGCCGCCGGTCAGCGGTGTGACGAGGGCGATCTTCAGGGGGCTCCTGCAGCTGATCTTCTGCGCCGCCGATGTCGCCGATGCCGCCGCCGGCGCCGCCGAGCGCTCGGGCCGCGCGGACGCGACCGTCGCGACCGCGAGCGTCAGCGCCGCAGCCGCGAATGGCAGGATGAACTTCAGTCTCCGCATATGCAGTCTCCTTGCCGTGGGGATGTCAGATCGTATTCGGTTGCAGGGTCGACGCCAAGCGGTGTCTGTGTCTCGACCCGATACGTAGTGGGACGTCGAACGGTGCCTAATCGTTAGCGACGGATGCCTTCGACGCCGGGCTGCCGGACGGGTGGAAGACGCCGAGAACGCGCATCGGCGTCGGCCCCGTGTTCTCCAGGCAGTGCTCCTCGAGCGGCGGCAGGTGGATGCACGTCCCGGGCTCGAGCACCGTGTCCTTTCCCCCCAGATGGAGGACTCCCTCGCCCTCGAGCACGTACACGACCTCGTCGTACGCATGGCTGTGCATGGGCGCGCGCCCGGGCGGGATCAGTCCGACGAACTGCGTGACGTCGAGGCAGCCGGCCTCCTGGTCGACGAGCAGGCGGAACTCGCGATTCGGCGTCGCCGGCAGCGGGGGCCGGTCGTCGTAGCGCACGATCACCCGCGATCGAGCGGATCCCTCGCAGGGCGCGGTGACCGAGACGATCTTCAGCTCGACGGGCCCCGGGTTGTCGACCGCGTAGGCGTCGCCGGGGACGAGGAAGGCGCCCGTGCCCGGCTCGAGCGGGTGCGCGTCCCCGCCGTCGAGGTGAAGCGTCCCGCTTCCGGCCTCGACGTAGAGCACCTCCTGGGCTCCGCCCGTCCTGCGTTCGTCGGAGCGGCCGGCGCCGAGGCGCAGGACGCGCTGCTCGAGGCGTTCGCAGCCGCACGAGCTGTCGATCGTCACGCGCTCCTCGACCGTGCCGCTCACGCGGGGCGGCACGGCCCGCTCGGCGACGAGGTATCCGCCGCTCATAGGCCAACCTTTGGCCGATGAGCGAGGAGGGGTCCGAGGGGAACCGGGAGGTTCCCCAAAGAGATCGGCCTCCGGAAGAAGGGGGCTCGTGGGGGAAGCATGGTTTCCCCCACGGGAGCGAGGCGGAGGCGAGCGACGCTCATGCGCTCGAGCGGTGACAGTCCCGAGGACTGTCACCGGGCTCGGTCGCAAGCGGGGTCATGCCCAGGAGCCGAGCTTGTAACAGTCTGTTACTTGATCTCGTCACCGCCCTCGTCACGCTTCGATCTCGGCCAGCACCTCTTCGGGGTGGGCGCCCGCATCGGAGACGTCCCAGACCTTCTGCACGACTCCGTCCGCGGCGAGCAGGTAGGTGACCCGCCGAGCGAACGTGCCGTGCTCGCCGTACTGCTTCAGCAGGTCGAGCTCACCGCTCAGCGCGCCGCCTTCGTCGGAGACGAGCGGGAAGTCGAGCCCGCACTCGGCCCGGAACTCGTCGTTCTTCTCGCTCCTGTCGATGCTCACTCCGACCACCTCGTAGCCGGCGTCGCGAAACCGGTCGTAGCGGTCGTTGAACGCCTTCGCCTCCATCGTGCATCCCGGCGTCAGCGCGGCCGGGTAGAAGTAGACGACCGCGGGCCCGTCGATCGCGACGGGCAGCTTCTCGACGGGGAACCGGTCGCCGACCTGGAGCATGCCCGAATCCTACTCGGGCGTCTCGCCGCCGAGGATCCGGGCCAGGATCGGCGGGTCGATGTTCCCGCCCGAGACGATGCACGCGATCGTCCCGCCGCCCGCGCGGCCCGAGAGCGCGACCGCCGCGGCGAGCGCGCCGGCGCCCTCGGCGATCACCCGCACGCGCTCGGCCAGCAGGCGGATCGTGGCCGCGGTCTCGTCGAGGGTGGCGACCTCGGCGCCGTCCACGACCTCGCTGACGAGCGGCCACATTCCGGGGAGGGCCTTGCGCGAGCCGGAGCCGTCGACGAACGACGGCGTGTACTCGACCTCGGTCGGCTCGCCGGCCGCGAACGCGGCGTTGATCCCGGTCGCTGTCTCGGGCTCGACCACGACGATGCGGACGCCGGGGCGGAGCTGCCGGACCGCGCTCGCGATTCCGCTCGACAGGCCGCCACCGCCGAACGGGACCACGACCGTGTCCAGCCCGGGGAGATCCTCGACCAGCTCGAGCCCGATCGTGCCGTTGCCGGCCATGACCAGCTCGTTCTGAACCGGGTGGACGAAGAGACCCTCGGCGCCCTCGAAGCGGGCCTCCTCGATCGCCCGCCACCACTCCTCGAAGGGAACCTCGACGACGTTGCCTCCGAGGCGCCTGATCGCGTCCAGCTTCGTCCGCGGCGCGTGGTCCGGCACGACGATCGTCACCGGAACCCCGGCCTCGCGGGCCGCCCAGGCCACGCCCTGCGCCATGTTGCCGGCGCTGGCGGTGACGACGCCACGCCCGAGCTCCTCCCTCGATGCGGCCCGGATCGCGTTCGTCGCGCCGCGGATCTTGAACGAGCCGATCGGCTGGAGGTTCTCGAGCTTGAGCCAGATCTCGGCCGGGGCGTCGACGTGCAGCCTGACGAGCGGCGTGCGCACGGCCGCGCCGGCGATCCGCTCGCGAGCCCGCTCGATCTCTGCGAGCGGGATCAAAACGCGACTGTCGTGCCGGTGCCCGTCTCCCGGGCGCGCCGGACAACGTACTCGGCGGCGGCGAGGTCCTCGACCGCGAGGCCGAGCGACTTGAACACGGTCAGCTCGTCCGGCGACGTCCGCCCCGGATGCGCGCCCGTGAGGATCTCGCCGAGCTCGGCCCTGATGTGCCCCGGCCCGGGGATCGCACCCTCCTCGAGCGGGATCAGGTAGTCGCCCGCCTCGTTCTCGGTCGACTCGCGCCGGTCGACGAAGAGCGAGGAGCTCGCGACCGTCGCAGTGTCGAGCTCACGGGTGCTCCTGACGCTCGAGCCGACCGCGTTGACGTGCGCTCCGGGCTTCAGCCAGTCGTGTCTCAGCACCGGCTCCTTCGAGTTGGTCGTCGTGACGACGACGTCGGCGCCGCGGACCGCCTCCTCGGCGCTCTCGACCGCCTCCGCGCCCGTCTCGTCCGCCAGCGCCTGCGCGCCCGCGAACGTCCGGCTGGCGATGCGGATCCGGTCGAACGGCCGCACCGCCCGCATCGCAGCGACGTGCGAGCGACCCTGGACACCCGAGCCGAGGATCGCCAGCTCCTTCGCGTCCTCGCGCGCGAGCAGGCGTGTCGCGACCGCGGAGACCGCCGCGGTCCGGATCGCGGTGATCGCCGACGCGTTCATCAGCGCGCGCACCTCGCCGGTCTCGCCCGAGAACAGGGTGACGGTGCCCTGGTGGGCGTCGAGCCCGCGGGTCGGGTTGTCGGGGAAGAGGCAGATCGTCTTTAGCGCGTAGGCCGGGGAGGCGCCGCCACGGTGCGCCGGCATCAGTCCCATCCCGCTCGACTCGCCGGGCGGGAACGCGAGCGAGCGGAGCGGCTGGTAGAGCTCGCCGCGGGCGAGCGCCTCGAGGATCTCCGTCATCGCCCCGATGCAGCCCTCCAGGTCGAGGAGCGCCTCGACGTCCGCCTGGGTGAGGACGAGGATCGACATCAGCCGAAGAGCGAGCCTACGCTCTCGTGCTCGGCCGGCGAGAGCTCGAGCGACAGCGCCTCGGTGACGATGCCGAGGTGGGCCGGCCGTCGCGGGCCGGCGACGATCGAGCTTGCGCTCCCGAGCACCCAGGCGAGCGCGAGGCCGCCTGTCGAGACGCCGCGCTCGGCGGCGGCCTCGCCAAGGCGGTCGAGGCCGTCGTAGATCCGGTCGGTCTCGAGGTGGCGGTACGGCTCCGGCCGCATGGTCATGCGCGATCCGGACGGTGGCGCCTCGTCGCGGCGGTACTTGCCGGTCAGCCAGCCGCCCGCCAGCGGGCTGAACGCCTGGTAGGCGATGCCGTGCTCGGCGCAGAGGGGAATCACCTCCGCCTCGTCCCTGCGGTCGAGGAGGGAGTAGGAGTTCTGGACGAGCGCAGGCCGGCCCACCTCGAGCCACTCCCCGAGGCCCGCCGCCTCGACGTTGCTCACGCCCCAGGCGTCGACCAGGCCCCGCTCGACGAGCTCCTCGAAGGCCGACAGCGTCTGCGCCACCGGCGTGCGCGGATCCGGCTCGTGGGTGAGGTAGAGGTCGATCCGGTCGACGCCGAGACGATCGAGGCTCGACTCCGCCTGGCGGATGACGCGTGCGCGTGCCAGCCCGCTGTCGGCGCCCTCCTCCATCGGGTTGAAGGTCTTCGTCGTGATCCGCGGCCGGTTGCCCGTCTGCTCGATCCACTCGCCGATCCAGGTCTCGCTCCGGCCGCCGCCGTAGGCATCCGCGGTGTCGAGCCAGCGGAGGCCGGTCGCCCAGCCGGCATCCATCAGCTCGAACGCCTGCTCGCGCGTCTCGCCCCGGCCGAAGAACGCGGGCGCCGAGCCGATGCCGCCGAAGTTGCCGCAGCCGAGAACGACACGCACCGCGGCCCATCCTACGTTTGCGACAATCGAGAGGATTCCGACACAGGAGGAGAGCGAATGCCCTTCGAGCTGCCCGAACTCCCGTACGACCACGCCGCCCTCGAGCCCCACATCGACGCGCGGACGATGGAGATCCACCACGGCAAGCACCACCAGGCGTACGTCGACAACGCGAACAAGGCGCTCGACGGCACCGAGTGGGCGGACCGCCCGGTCGAGAGCGTGCTGACCGAGATCGACGGCATGCCGGAGGCGATCCGCACCGCCGTGCGCAACAACGCCGGCGGCCACGCGAACCACTCGCTCTTCTGGGAGATCATGAGCCCCGACGGCGGCGGAGAGCCGGCCGGCGACCTCGCGGCCGCGATCGCCACCACGTTCGGCGGGCTCGCGCAGCTGAAGGAGGCGGTCAACGACGGCGGCGTGAAGCGCTTCGGGAGCGGCTGGACGTGGCTCGTCTGGGACGGAACCGGGCTCGCTGTCTACTCGACCGCGAACCAGGACAGCCCGATCCTGACCGGCGACGAGCCGCTGCTCGGGATCGACGTCTGGGAGCACGCCTACTACCTCGGCTATCAGAACCGGCGCCCGGACTACCTCGCCGCCTGGTGGAACGTCGTCAACTGGCCGGAGGTCGCCCGCCGGTTCGAGGCTGCCAGAGGCTAGAGTCGGCGAGGTGACGGTCGAGATCTACTACTGCCCCGTCTGAAACGGGTACGACAAACGGGCCACGAGTCTCGTGGCCGAGCTGAAGGCGCGCGGCTTCGAGGCGAGCGACATCTCGGGGCGCAAGAGCCAGTTCGACGTGGTTGCGGACGGCCTGCTCGTGTTCTCGAAGGAGCAGGCCGGACGCTTCCCCGAGCTCGACGAGATCCTCGCCGTCCTGCCCCGAAGCGTCTAGACGACGTCCCGGCCGGATCGGCGTGCGCGGTCGGCGGCGCGTGCTCGCCACCGGTAGCGAAGGTCCAGGAGCCGGAGCTGCCATGAAGCGAGGCCGGGGGGAAGCTCGCCGTACCGCGCCAGTCGACGACAGGCCAGGCGGGCGAGGTCGAAGCGCTCGTGCCACTCGGCGACGTGGGCGAGGGTGAGCAGGGCGCTCTGCGGGCTGCCGAGGCTGGGATCGGCGTGGGTTTCCTCGCTCTGGAGGAGCGCGAGCCAGCGCTCGTCTCCGTCCTCCCCGACGGCGATTCGATAGGCGCGAGCGAGAATCTGCGGCGCGTCCTCGTAGGCAAGCGTCACCGGGGCGACGTTCGGGAGCTGGGCGAACTCCTCGGCGAGCTGCCGGGCAAGCTCGCGTGGAGCGATCGGCGAGCAGTAGACGACCGGCGCGAAGTAGCCGGGGGCCTGGGAGCCGTAGAGGCGCTCGGGCTCGGCGTCGGCGATGCGCGCGAGCGGCGTGTGCGGATAGACCCGCGCACCCGCCGAGTACACGACCCGTACCTCGGAGGGCAGTCGCCGGACGTACGCGACTGTCTCGGCGATCGTTTCCTGTGTCTCGCCGGGAAGACCGAAGATCAGGCCGATGTCCGTCTTCACCCGATGCTCGGCGAGCAGGCCGATCACCGCCTCGAGGTGCCGCAGGCGGAACGGCTTCTGCGAGCGCTCCATCACCCGTTCCGAGGCGGTGTCGACCGTGAGGCTGACCTGTCCGTTCGTGCTACGCACGAGGTCGGCCAGCTCCGCGGACAAGGGCGTCGGATTGAAGTAGGCGCGCCACTGGAGCCTGTTGGCCACTCCCCGCTCGACGAGGCCCTGCAGTAGCCGGATCGCGTGGTCCTCGTCGGGGAGGTTGAACTCGTCGTCCGCGAAGAAGATCGGAACGCGACCGAAGCTCCGTTTGGCGGCCTCCGCGACGATCGACTCGATCTCGTCGAGCACGCGCTCGACGTCGCCGTTCGCGTGTCGCCGCAGCATGTTCGCCGTCAGGCAGTAGCTGCACTGCATCGCGCAGCCGCTGCGCGTTCGGACCGGAAACGACGCTGCCGCGGAATAGACGGGCTCGCGTCTCGTCGGCGCGTCGAGGCCCGCCGTCGTCAGCCGCTCGAGCGACGAGGCCTCCCCCCGGCGAACGACTCCGGGCGCCCCCTCCAGCGCCCGACCCTGTGTCCAGCGGCGCAGGAGCTCGGCGAAGGCCGATTCGCCCGCGCCGACGACGCCGTACTCGATCCCCAGGTACTCGAGGCACTCCTGCGGAAAGGCCGAGAACGCCGCCCCACCGGCGACGAGCACGGACTGCGGTGCCGCCGCTCTGAGCCGGTCGCAGAGGTCGCGGATCTCGGGCATGAACCAGCTGACGTCGATCGGCTGGTCGGCACGGGCGTCCAGACGATTGATCGTGATGCAGTCGTCCACGACGCGGAGGCCGACGCCGATCACCTCGGGACGCACACGCCGGGCGGCGGCTGCGGCATCCTCGAGCGGGGCTTCCGAGAACAGGAACGGATCGATGATCGTCACCTTCGCGCCTGCCGTCTCCGCGGCGGCGGCCACCCGTTCGAGCCCGTAGGGCGGCACCGGTATCGCGCGCTGAAATGGATTCGCGTGAACGAGCAGGACGGCGAGCGGCTCGCCTGCCTGCCGCCGCGTATCGAGCTCAGCCATGGCCGCCCTTGTCGGCGGTCGCTTCGATCCGGGGGGCCTGGACGCTCTCGTGCGCATCGTCAATCGCGACGCTCGCCTGCTCCGGGCGGACCGAGCCTGCCCGAACGGCCGGTTCTGCGCTCCAGGGGAAGTCGATCCAGCGGTCGGTGCGGCGCCAGACGTACTCGCAGCTGACGATCGACCGCGGCTTCTCGTAGAGGACCGCGACCCGGACGTCGCCGACCTGTCCGGCGCAGAAGCCCTTCACGAGCGCGAGCGTCTGGCCCGTGTCGGCGACGTCGTCGGCGATCAGCATCCGGGCGTCGTGGAGGTCGACCAGCTCGGGGACCGGCGGCAGGAGCATCGGGACGGGCAGCCGCTCGTCGACGCCGGTGTAGAACTCGACGTTCATCGTGAACGAGTTCTTCACGTCGAGTGCGTACGAGAGGGCGCCTGCCACGAGGAGCCCGCCGCGGGCGATCCCGAGAATCAGGTCCGGACGGTAGCCGTCGGCCGCGACCTGCCCTGCGAGCTCGCGGGCGGCCGTGCCCAGCTCACCCCATTCCATCCGCTCTCGCTGCGGGGCGATGGCCGGGACGGTCGAGCGGGCCTCCATCGGCCGATTCTACGGTAGCGTCCGCACGATGGACGAAGCGGCGTTCTGGGCCGATCGCACCGACGAGCTCGACGCCTACGCGCGGCTCGCCCTGCGGATCGGCGTGAACGTCGAGGACGGTCAGGACGTGACGGTGGTCGCCTACGTCGAGCATGCACCGCTCGTCCGCGCGATTGCCCGCGTCGGCTACGAGGAGGGCGCCCGCAGCGTGGAGGCCAACTACCGCGACGTGCACCTTCGCCGCGCGAAGGCGGCGTTCGCCCCCGACGAGGCCGTCGGCTGGGCCCCGCGCTGGGCGCTCCAGCGCGTCGAGGAGGAAGGGGAGCGGCGGACGGCGATGGTCAACATCGTCGGCGAGCCGGACCCGGGCCTCTTCGCCGGCGTCGACCCGCAACGGGTCGCGCAGTCGGTGGTGCCGGAGATCCGCCGGGCGTACTGGGATGCGTACGACCGAGGGCTGATGCCGTGGACGATCGTCGCCTTCCCGACTCCGGGCTGGGCGGAGCAGGTCTTCGCCGAGCCGGACGTCGCCCGCCTGTGGGATGCGATCCGCCGTACGGTCCGACTCGACGAGCCGGACCCGGTGGCGGCGTGGTCCGAGCACATCCGGGTGCTTCAGGAACGGGCCGGGCAGCTGAACGAGCGGCGCTTCGACGCGGTCCGCTTCCGCGGACCCGGCACCGACCTGATCGTCGGCCTGCTGCCGCAGTCGCGTTGGATGGCGGCGGGAACCACCACCGGCTGGAACCGCTTCTACGTTCCGAACCTGCCGACCGAGGAGGTCTTCACCACTCCCGACCATCGGCGGACGGAGGGGACCGTACGTGCCTCGCAGCCTCTCGTCCTCACCGGCGGGACCGTGGTCGACGACCTCGAAGTCACCTTCTCGGGCGGTCGGATCACGAGGGTGGATGCATCGACGGGAGCAGACGAGGTCCGGGCCGAGACGGCGATCGATGACGGGGCGTCGCGCCTCGGCGAGGTCGCGCTGGTCGATCGGACATCGCGGGTCGGACAGGCGGGGCTGACCTTCTGGAGCACGCTGTTCGACGAGAACGCCGCCTCGCACATCGCCTACGGCACCGCAGTGATCGCCGCGCTCGATCTCCCCGACGGTCTGCCCGACGACTCCGACCTCGAGGCGATGGGGATCAACCGCTCCCGCGCCCACACCGACTTCATGATCGGCGCGCCCGAGGTCGAGGTGGACGGGATCGAGCCCGGCGGCGCCGCGGTG
>JBBRXG010000108.1:0-10338 GCA_038248655.1 Gaiellales bacterium | reverse complement strand
GCCCACAGGCGACGCCGGCGCTCGTCAAGCTCGCCCGCCAACGCCCGGTAGCGCTCCCCGATCGCCTCCTCGTCGATCACGCCACCGTATTACGACACCCACGACCCTATCCCTTCAGGTTGTTGCCTGACGATCCCTAAGAGCCGCAGTCTTCGGCGGATACGTCGACGATGGGGCGGTTTGCCGTCTCCATCGCCTCGTAGACGTCGAATCCGTTGGCGAACAGCTTCCGATCTCTGTGGTTGATTCGGTAGGCAGCGCGAGGGTCGCATGCGGGAACGTGCGACGCTACATCGGCGCGGAGAAAGAACGCGTTGACCCCTTGCGGCTCGACCGCGACGAGACGGTAGCCCTTGGTCGTCCTCGCAAGCTCAGTGAGCGCCCGAAGCGACGCGCCGTAGTAATACGCCCGCCCAAACGGCCCATCTTTCGCCACCGAGAATTCGGGATCGTACGGAATGGTCACGCTTCGATCAGGTCCGAACAAGGAGTTGTACTCGACGATCACGATGCGTGGGCTGCATGCAGTAAGCGCTTTCCAGACCCAGTAGTCATTGCCGTCGATGTCGAGGCTGAAGACATCGATCTCGGAGTCAAATCCGTTCGCCTTTATCAGGCCGTTGATGTTCTCGGCGGTGACCCATTCTGCGACGACTTTTACCCTGTCTGTTGTCTGAAGGAACTGTTCGACGGCTTTCAGTCGATCGTCGCCTTGGTCGACCATCATCCCCTCGAAACCGAGCTCGGAGACGAGAAAGCCGCTGTTACCGCCGTTTGCGCCTGCGCCGATCTCGACGAAGCGACAGAGAGGAACACCGATTTCGTGAAGCAGCGCGCAGGTGAGGCCGTCTTCCTCGTTCTGGGATGCGAGTCGGAACCGTCGCGCAGTGAGCCTTCCTGGATACGCTTCCAGCTCCCCGATTGTCAGGATCCGCGTGATTGCGGCAACCTGTCGTTGCACGTCCGATTGGCGGCGAGCAACACGTTTGAGGCTGGCCTCAATCTCTCCCAGCCTCTCTGCGATCTGCTTCAGCTGCGAGTTGTGACCGAGCATCGGGCCGGATTCTACTCTTCCAATCGTCGCGACAATCGCCGGGTCTACGAGGCGCTCGCTGGCATCCTGAAGCGCGTGGCGGGCGAACTGGCAATCCGGCTGCGAAGCGTCGTCGAGCGCTACAGGCAGATCACGGCCCTGAACGGGCTCGACCTCGACGTGCCGCAGGGGACGTGCGACGGCCTACTGGGCTGCCGAACGCGACCCGCGCGATGCGCCCGTCTCCGAGGTAGCCCTCGTCGGCCCCGCAGCGCAGTCGGGGGAGGGCTGCCGCGGCGGCCGTGGCCCGGTCCCGGTAAGCACGCTGGTCGTCCGTTTCGGGCGTGCCCTTGTGAAGCAGATCCAGCATCTCCTGGACGGCGGCGAGGATCTCGTCGCTCGTGTTGTCCACGAAGTGATAGCGGGGTGATCCTTTCAGCCCACGCATCGGGTCCCGGAGTTCGGGCCTGAGCAGTTCGTCGAGGGAGAGGGTTCGCCCTTCCTCCTCGTCGTAGACATGCTTCAGAAGCAGGATGTCGGTGGGGCGGATCGGCCAGTTCTCGACGACATCGGTCGCGTTGACGATCACCCGGGGCGTGCCTGTGAGCAGGGCGACCTCGGCGGGTCCGGACTGACTCCCGAGCAGGAACTCGCTTCGCGTCAACGCGAAGATATCCAGGCCCGGAGTCTCCGGGCGCAAAGGAGCGAGGTCTACAACCCCAGGCCGTGTCACGGGCTCCATCGAGGGGTCGCCGAGTCGCACCACCCAGTAGCCACGTGCGACGAGATGGTCGACGGCTGGAAAGTAGGTCGTTATGTCGGAGTTGCGGATCTCGTGACGCATTCGAACGCTTGTATCGGGGTGGAACCCCCACCCGCGTGCATGGATGCTCACCACTGCCGCGTCCGGGCCGATCCCGGCCTGCGCGAAGAACGCCGCGCAACGGCGCTCGAAAGGCGGAGCGAGCCGCGCGGGCTGGGCTACGCGGATGAGCCGTCGCCGAAGGTAGAGGTTCGCCGGCTTCTTGGCTCCATCCACTCGCAGTAGTCGCTTGCCACCCCGGCGCAGGGGCGTTCGCCACCT
The DNA here is from genome assembly GCA_038248655.1 of Gaiellales bacterium. Classification (GTDB taxonomy): domain Bacteria; phylum Actinomycetota; class Thermoleophilia; order Gaiellales; family Gaiellaceae; genus DATBLE01. The sequence goes on along the minus strand of JBBRXG010000108.1, from coordinate 8,221 downwards.
TCGCGCCCAGTCATGCTTGCCGGTAAACGCGTCGATCCGGCGGCGGAGGCGGTTCCACCGCCGCAGGCGGGCGTGGAGACGTCCGTCCCGCACCGATCGAGGCGGCGGAAGGCGGCGCGTGATCGTCCAGAGCGCCATCGAAAGGGGAGCGAGGCTTCGAGGCACTGTACGCACCCTCACCCCGTCGGCGACCATGTGAAACAGCCCCTCAGCGACGACACGGGGAGGGCGGACAAGGAGCAGCGATGCGGACTCGTCCCGGGCTGCTTCCAGAGCGTAGAGGACGTCGAGCGCGATGTGCCCGAACCGCCGGTAATCGGGCTTGCAGATGACGAGCCTCCGGCGCCCCACGCGGACGAGCACCGCGCGGATGAGTAGCTGTACGCGAACGTTTTTCTCCGGTTCGATCACTTGTTCAGGCTACCGTCCAGTCGACCCAGAGGTCTTCGCGGAGCTACAGATGACGGCTCGCGTACGCCCGGCGCCGTGCCCGGCGCCGCTCGCGCCGTCGGGCGCGGCGGCGCAAGCGGTTGCGCGCCAGGGTCGGTAACTCGAGCAGCGCCGGCACGAGCAGCAGGGGCGAGAGCAGGGCGCGCTGCCACGCCGGCGGAGCGGGGTACGGCTCGGGGTCGAGGGCAGGGAGCGCCTCGAGGACGTCGGCAACGATCGGCGTCGCCGGCCGGTCGACCCCGTGCGGGCGCACGAACGAGCCGACGAAGTCCGCGATCTGCGCCTGCACCCCCTCCGGGTCGGCCAGCACCGCCCTGAGCTGGTCGAGGTGGGCGGTGATCGAGGGAGCGGCCCGAACGAAGCCGCCGTTCTCGGGCAGCAGGTAGTGGAAGTGCATCGTCTCGAGCTGGGAGTCGTGGAACTCGGGGTCGGTGACCGTGAGCACCGGGCGGCCGACGACCGCCGCCTCGATCATCGCGCTGGTGTTCACCCCCACAACCGCAGCGGCGTGGTACAGCGAGTCGAAGTAGTCGGCGCGGTCCTCGTCCGCGACCGGGTTCGCCCCGCCCCGGGGGAAGATCGCCACGTCCGGCACGTCGGACAGGTCGACGCCGCTCCAGTGCTGGGTGTTGTACGGATGCGGCCGGATCAGGACGGGCGTCCGCCCGAGCACGGGATCGCCCCGCAGGCGGCCGAGCCAGGCACGCACGAACTCGACCTCGGCGTCCGGGGACGAGATCGAGGCGGTCGAGCCGACGAAGAGCAGGTACGGAGGCTCGCCGGGCAGCCCGGCGCGGGCGCAGAACGCCGTCCGGTCGCGCCTCGGCGTGCGGCCGAACCAGCGATCGAAGCACTGGGCACCGGTCACGATCACGCGCTCGGCGGGGAACCGGTGGTACTCCCAGGCCTCGCGCCGCATCGTCTCGTTCCAGACCAGCATCCGATCCGGGGGAACGGTGACGATGCTCTTGCAGGTCAGGTTGTCCCAGCTGGCGATCGCGGCGGCGGTGGGGATGCCGCGCTCGCGGGCGGCGGCGACGAGCAGGGCCTGCGGATTCGCCTTCGTCACCAGCGGGCTGACGACGACAGCGTCGGGCCGGAGCTCCTCCAGGAAGCGGTCGAACGCGGCCGGTCGGGGCAGCACTCGGTCGAGTGCGACGAGCAGCGCGAGCAGGGCGCGGACGAGCGGGTCGGGGAGCGTCCGCAGCCGGCTGAACGGCCACGGCACCCGCTCGCTCGCGCGGCGGCGCAGGTAGCCGGCCGCGCGGAAGCGCCGGTCCAGGTACCGCACGAAGTAGATCGTCAGCTCGAGCCGGCGGCCGACGAGGGCCCACAGCCCGGTTCCCCGCTTCGGCAGGACGTGGACGCGCACCCGCTCGTTGCCCTCGAGCGCGACGAGGCCCTCGGCCTGGCGCGTCGGGATGTGCCAGACGAGGTCGACCTCGTGCCCCCGGGCAGTGAGCTCGTCGACGAGCGAGTCGAAGTACCGGAGGTACCCCGGGTAGAGCATGACGAAGAGCAGGCGCATCGCGGGTCTCGGACGGTGCCAGTCCGGCGGCACGCTAGTCCGACCGCCAGTACGGGGGCTCCTTCCGCACCTCCAGCTCGTCGGCGGCGCTCCGCCCCCGGTCCTTGCGCGGCCCCTTGAGGTGGTCGAGGTAGTTGCCGAGCTCGCTGCTGATGAACGGATGGGCGTCGCCGACGTTCTCGGGGGTCAGATTCCTGCTCTCGATCAGGCCGCCGTTCTCGAACTCGCGCCGGACGACGTCGAAGATCCAGTCGTCCTGCCACTCGAACTCGTCGAAGACGAGGTCCTCGTCGTAGAACTGCCGGAAGCGGCCCATGAACCTCGCGTTCTGCTCGTGCCTGAGGTTGTAGCCGACGAAGCCGCACTCGGTGAAGTACGAGCGCCCGAGGTAGCAGAGGTACTTGTCGGCCGGCAGCAGTCCCTCGACGAACGACATCGGCACCCGCTCGAACGTGACCGTGTCCGCGTCGGCCCAGAACATCACGTCCTCGGCCAGCGTGCGTCCGGCGTGGGTGACGGCATAGACCTTGTGGGCGAACCGCACGGCGTCCCAGCGAAAGCCGAGCCCGACCGGCTTCCCCCGGTCGTCGAGGGGCCCGTGCCGGACGAGCCCGTGCGCCCGCGGGTTGTCGCGGTGACGCTCCTTGAACGCCACCAGCCCGTGACACGTCTCCTCGAGGCCGAGGAACCGCACGTTCCGGGCGACATCGTCCGGGCGGAACGACTCGCAGTAGCAGTACAGCGTCACCTGCTTCGGCCAGCAGCGGGCGAAGCTGGCGATCATGTGGCGCGCGTACCGCTCGTACCCCACCTGGTTGAACGTGGTCACCAGCGCGAACGATCGCCCCTTCCTCCGGAGCGCGCGGGCGATCACGCCGTGAAGCCTCCGTTCACCTGCAGCTCGTGGCCGGTGACGTACGCGGACGCGTCGGAGCAGAGGAAGAGCAGCGGCCCGACCAGGTCCGCCGTCTCGGCCATCCGGCCCAGCGGGACGCGCTCCTCGTACCGGCGGACGAACTCCGGGTCCTGCCCGCCGGCGACGCCGCCCGGCGAGAGCGCGTTCACCCGAACGCCCCTCGGGCCCCAGAGGCGCGCGTAGTAGCGGGTGAGGTTCACGACCGCGGCCTTCGAAGCCCCGTACGCGGCAGGCTTCGTGAACGGCGGGTCCAGGTGCGCGTAGAAGGCGGGGATCGGTGCGATCGAGGCGTAGAGCGAGCCGATGTTGACGATCGAGCCGGCGCCCGCCTCGCACATCGCGCCGCCGAAGATCTCCGTGGCGTTGACGACGCCGGCGACGTTGACCGCCAGGGTCCGCATCAGCTCGGCGTCGTGGCCCCCGCCGGGTGGAACGTCGATCCCCGCGTTGTTCACGAGGATCGAGGGCGTCCCGTGCCGGTCGGTGATCGTGGCGAGCACCCGCTCGAGCGAGCCGCGGTGGGTGACGTCGCCGGCGAAGACGCCCTCGGCCTCGTCGAGGTCGATCCCGATCGCGGTCGCGCCCGCCGTGGTCAGCGCCTCCCTCCAGACGGGCCCCAGCTTGCCCAGCGCTCCCGTGACGACGGCGACGCGGCCCGCGAGGCCGTCAGCGCCCATCGTCGCCGGAGGCCCGTGCGCCGGCGTGCTGGAGCTCGGCGGCCCCGGGGATGAGCTCCTCGAGATGCTCGAAGGTCAGCGCGGCATCCTCGGTCAGGGGATGGCGCAGCGTGCGGCCGACCACGCTGTCGAGCTCGTAGGGCGGGAGGCCGTCGCCCGGCGACTTCAGCGCCAGGTCCTCGCGGCGAAGCACGTGCCCTGCGGGCAGGGCGGCCGCAGCGACGATCTTCTTGCCCATCTTCGTGATCGGGTCGGCCTCGCTCGGGTGAGGCATCTTCGTCCCGTCGCCGAGCGCGACGCGCGTCCGTCGGAGGTCGCGCACGAGCTTGCGCAGGCCGACCGGCTCGAGCGAGAACCGGTGGTCGGTGCCCTTCAGCGCCCGGTTGAGCGTGAAATGCTTCTCGACGATGCGGCCACCGAGCACGTAGGCGACGACCGGCATCGCGATCCCGTTGTCGTGTCCCGAATACCCGACGACGACGTCGGGGAACAGCTGGCGGTAGGTCTCGATCACGCGCAGGTCGAGCTCCTCCCACTCGGCCGGGTAGCCGGCCGTGCACTGGAGCAAGCCGATCTGCGAGTTGACGTCCGCGACGGTCTCGTACGCGCGCCGGATGTCGTCGAGCGTCGCCCCGCCGGTGGACATGATCATCGGCTTGCCGATCTCGGCGACGAAGCGGAGGAGCGGCGTGTTCGTGAGGTCGCCGGAGGCGATCTTGTACGCGGGCAGGTCGAGGTCGGCGAGCAGCTCCGCGCTCGCAAAGTCGAAGGCGGTGGCGAAGAACGTGATTCCGAGCTCCGCCGCGTACGCCTTCAGCTCCCGGTACTCGTCGCGGCCGAACTCGAGCGCCTCCCGATGGAGTCCGTAGGTCGGGCCATAGCTGTTCTCGTTCTCGTACGGGCGGTTGAAGAACTCGCGCGTGTAGAGCGCGGCGTTGTCCCGCTTCTGGAGCTTGATCGCGTTCGCACCGCACCTGGCGGCCTCCTCGAACAGCTGCTTCGCGTTCTCGAGCGACCCCTGGTGGTTGTGCCCGATCTCGGCGATCACCCAGCAGTCGGTGTCGTCCGCGATCCGGACGTCGTCGATCATCAGCTCGCGCGGCACCGCCAAAGGGTAGCTCAGGTGCCGGGCGCCTCCACCGCCAAGGCGTCCTCGTACGCGCGCAGGGTGAGCGAGACCGATCGCTCCCAGGAGAGCCGCTCGGCGGCACGCTGCCGCGCCGCCGCGCCGAGCCGCCGCCGCAGGTCGGCGTCGGCGAGCAGCCGCTCGAGCGCCGAGCGCAGCGCGGCCGTGTCCCCGGGCGGGACGAGCAGGCCGGTCTCGCCGTCGACGACGAGGTCGCGCAGCCCGCCGACCGCGGAGGCGACCACCGGTCGGCCGTACGCCATCGCCTCGGCGCACACGACGCCGAACCCCTCGCGCCGCGACGGGCAGGCGATCACGGCGGCGCGCTCGTACAGCCGGAGGAGCTCGACGTGGGGGACGAAACCGCGCGCGCCCGGGACGCGTTCGCGCAGCGGCCCGTCGCCGGCGACGACCAGCGGCAGGCCGCGAGCGGCGGCGACCAGGTCGAGGATGCCCTTCTCGGGGGACAGCCGGCCCGCGTACAGGACGTGCGGCGGCTCGTCCGGCGGGGCGACCGTGTCCGGCAGGTCCACTCCGCTCGGAATCACGCGCACCGACTCGGCCCCGAGCTCGCGCGCGGCTTCCGCGAGCTCCTCGGAGGCGCAGATCACGACCCGCGCCCGGCGCAGGAGCGGACGGGCGAGCCGCCGCGCCCGCCGCGCCAGCTCGACGTCGGTGCCCCACAGCTGGACGACGAACGGACGTCCCGTGAGCGCGGCGACCGCGCCCGACGGCAGCCAGTGCGCGTGGACGAGGTCGGCGTCCCGGGCAGCCCGGCGGGCCGCCCGGGCGAATGATCCGACCATCGCCGGGAGGAGCGGCGCCAGCAGCGGCCGGCGGCGCAGGTTCCCGAGCACGCCGTGCCCGTAGGCGATCCCGAAGTGCCGAAAGGCGAGCGGCGAGACGACCGAGACCTCCACACCACGCTCGCGGAGACGCTCGACCGCGTCGGCGACGAAGCGCCCGACCACGTCGTCGGCGGAGCGCGGGTACGACGTGGTCAGGACGACGACTCTCACTGCGCGGCGAGCAGCGTATCCGGACGGCCACGGACCGCCGCCGGCGGTGGCGCCGTCGCTAGAATCGCCCGGCCGGAGGGGAGGACCACGTGTCGCGTCGCCGATCGCTTCGAACTTTGCTCCGCTGTCCGGATCCGGCGACGCGCGCGCGAGAGCTGCGAGCGGGGTTCTGGGAGCAGGCAGGCACGATGACGCCGTACGTCGCCATCGAGCGGGGCGACGACGTCTTCCTCCTGCCCACGTCCACCGATCCGAAGCTGTTCGTCCACGCGGAGCGCTCCGACTTCGTGGTGTTGGAGCGGGCGGCGGCGCTGCTCACGCAGGCCGGCCACGTCCTCGCGCGAGAGACGTTCGTCGACGTCGGCGCCCACATCGGGACGACGACCATCTCCGCGCTCTCAAGGCACGGCTTCCGCCGGGCGGTCTCGATCGAGCCGGACCCGGCCCACCTTCCGCTCCTGCGGGCGAACGTCGCGCTCAACGCCCTGGACGAGCGCGTGACCGTCGTCCCCGGCGGAGCGGCGGACACGGACCGCCGGCAGTCGTTCCTCCCTGGCAGCCGGAAGGAGTCGTCCCACCGCTGGATGAAGGGCCGGCTCGTCGACGAGCCGTCGCCGCGGGCCGTCACCGTCGACACGATCACCCTCGACGGTCTCGCGGAAGCCGGCGTCGTCGATCCGGCTGCGGCCGGCCTCCTCTGGTTCGACTGCAGCAGGTGCGAGGAGGCCGCGCTGGCCTCGGCCGCCGCCTTCCTGAAGCGCCGGGTGCCGATCGTCTTCACAGTGCGGCAGGGCCAGTTCGCCGACTCGAGCCCCTTCCTGGCACGGCTCGAGGAGCGGTACGGACGCATCGTCGACCTCCGCAGCCCGAACCTGGCGGAGGCGACGTCGTCCTGGCAGCCGCGTTACCGGCCAGTTCGCGAGCTGACCGCGCTTCCGGAGGGCAAGAAGCTGACCGACGTACTGCTGCTGTAGCCTGTTCGCGGTGCCGGTGCGGGCGCGCGTGCGCCGAAGACGAGCGGTGCGGCGAGCACGAAGCTGGCCAGGACGTAGAAGTAGTAGAAGGTCATCGTCAGGTAGAAGGCGTTCGCGGCCAGGGTACCGGCCAGCGCCGCCGTCAGCCCCCAGGCGAGCGGGCGCACGCGCGCCGCTGCCGGATCACCCACGGCGGCGAGCGCGCGCCCGATCGCCCGCGCCGCCCGCAGCCTGCGGAACAGGTACCAGAGGAAGACGGCGAACACCGCCGTCCCGACCAGCCCGGTCTCGACCAGCAGGGCGACGTAGAACGAGTGCGGGCCCCAGTTCGTCTTGCCGGTGACCGCCTCGTAGTAGACCGAGAAGTTGTTGAAGCCGAGGCCGAACAGCGGATGCGCGGCGAGGACGTTGGGGACGAAGTCGTAGACGCCGAAGTGCGCCGAGGTCGAGCGGCCCCCGGTCTGGAACCGCGAGCGGATCACGATCTCGAAGAAGTGGAGGCGCGAGAGGACGACGATCCCGACGAGCGCGAGGGCGGCGGCGAGCGGGACGAGCAGCTCGCGCGAGCGCAGCTTGCGTCGATAGGGCAGCGCGAGCACCAGCAGGCCGACGCCGAGCCCGAGCAGGCCGCTGCGCGAGAGCGTCGCCAGCTCGACGATCAGCAGGAAGGCGAGCACGACGGCGAGCTGTGTTCGCAGGGGATGGGGGCGGCCGAGCCGCAGGTAGACGGGGAGGAGCGCGAGCAGCGGCACGACCAGCATGATCCCCAGGTGGTTGGGGTCGCCGGTGAGCGCGTTCGGCCGGTAGACGCTCTGCCCCGCCACCGCGCCGTAGATGTTGATCGAGCTCGCGCCGCCGGTCAGCGGCGAGAGCACGGCGTTGTCGAGGTTCCGTCCCCCCTGCGCGGCGACGAGCTGGAGCACGCCGTAGGCGGCGTTGAAGACGATGCCCGCGGTGAAGATGCCGATCGTCCGCCAGTAGAAGCGCTCGGAGCGGCGCGCGAGGTAGCCGACGCCGGCGAGCAGGAAGAGGATGTGGATCGCCCACTTGAAGATCCCCTTGCCGAACTGGCCGACCCCGTCGGCCGTGTCGATGTCGAAGTAGCCGAGCAGGTAGACGAGCAGGAAGACGAGGCCGAAGGCGGTGACCACGGCCGACGTGCGGGGAAGCCGCCGGTCGCGGAGCGCGAGGCGCTCGAGCACCCACATGACGAGAAAGCCGATCGCGAGCACGTCGGCGAGGCTGACGGTGCCGGCGACGTTCCAGTGCACCTTCTCGAAGGTCACGCAGAAGATCGTCGCGAGGAAGAGGAGACGGGTGAGGCTCACTGCGCTCTCCGGCGACGGTTCACGGTGCGAGCCACCCTCTGGCCTCGATCGTCACCGTGGCGATGACAGACATCGGGCTCACCGCCTGCGACGAGGAGCGTATCGCCCGTAATTGCACCGATCAATCTACGGTCGCAGTCCTTGCAAGGACATCATGGGGCGAGGCCCCGAAGCAGCTCGGCGAGCTCGGCGACGCGGGTCTC
>JBBRXG010000107.1:0-10507 GCA_038248655.1 Gaiellales bacterium | reverse complement strand
TCGTGGCCCCGCTCGCCCCCGTAGCTCAGTGGATAGAGCAGCGGTTTCCTAAACCGCGTGCGCATGTTCGATTCATGCCGGGGGCACTCTCGAATCGTCACAGCCTCGAGTGGTCCACCGCAGGATCGCCAGAACCATCGAGAAGACTGTCGCGCGCGATCACGACCTCCATGGGACATGCGTCGATCGAGACGACGTGCGACCGCTGCGGCAAGCAAATTCCTGCGCGCAGCCCGCTCGAAGCTCGGCCAGTCGCGTCACGCTCGCTCATGCAGCGCTCAGCGTGTGGGGGCAGGAGTGCGGCCGCGCGGGCCGACGCTGCGCTCGAGCTCGTCCAGCAGCGCGAAGAGCCCGATGCACTCGAACGCGCGGTTCCGCCTCCCGATGGTCGTCTGGCGGATGACCCCGGCCGGCTCCAAACGGTTGAACGCCAGGCGCACGGCCTCATCCGAAGCGCCGGTCAGCGCCATCGCGGTCTGGAGGTTCACGATCGGGTGCGACGGCAGCCGATCGATCAGCTTCGCCGCGGCCGATCCCCTGCGCGGCCGCCCCGCGGCTTCGCGCCACCGCTCCTGAAGCTCGACCACCTGCTGCGCGAAGGCGTCCGAGGCGCGCGCGGCTTCGTCGAGCGCACGACTGAAGAGCTCGTACCAGTCCTCCTCGTTGCGGTAGCGGAAGCTCGTCAGTCCCTTGACGTACTCGTCGGCGCGAGCGGCCAGCACGAGGCTGACCGGCGGGAGGATCCGGCCGGCAACGCTGCGTCGGCGAAGGACGACGTGGATGACCGCCCGGCCGACGCGACCGTTGCCGTCGTGGAAGGGATGGATCGTCTCGAACTGGACGTGCGCGATCGCGGCCTGGAGCACGGGCGGCAGGTCGTCGCGCGAGAGAAACGCGCAGAGATCTTCGAGAAGACGGGGGACTTCCCGGGCCGGCGGCGGCACGAATTCCGCATCGAGCGGACTGCTCGCCTCGCCGCCGATCCAGTTCTGCTCCGTCCGGATCAGGCCTGCGAGGTGATCGTCTCGCCTCCCCTCGAACATCGCCCGGTGCACGGCCTGCAGGTCCGTGGTCGTGAAGACACGAGGCTCGACAGCGAGCGCAAGAGCCCGCTCCATGCCGGCGATGTTGCCGAGCACGGCCTGAGCGTTCACGTCGGCGGCGCCGCCGAACGACGCCTTGGCAAGCCGACGATGCGAGATCAGATGACCTTCGATCCGAGATGAAGCGACGGACTCAGCTCGGAGCAGTTGTCGGGCTAGGGCCTCGAGGTTGAGGGAGGCGGGTATGCCCTCTCCGGTCGCGCGGACTGCGTCCTCGGCGCCCAAGACGAGCGGAAGCAGCGATGCGGGCAGGACCGGGTCAAGGTCGGCGACAGGCTCCGGTACGTACGCGGTGTAGCTGCCGCCTCGCCGAGCCCGGCGCCAGCCGAGCGCCTCAGGACGTGGTGGCCATGTCAGCGCGACTTCGCGGTATTTCATCTCGGCTTTGTAAGTTTGGCCTGCGAGAATCTTTAGCCAAGGTTACACGAACTATTGTATGACAACCTTGGATCAGCCCGCGAGAATGCCAACGCTGCGGACGTTACCCGACCATCGCGCTCTGTGGACCGGACCGAGCCTACTCAGAGCGGAGGAAAGCGCAACGACGTCCGTTGTCGTGACCGTGCGGTTGTGCACGACCTTGTGCGCACTGCGTTCACCCGCGGCGGCGGCGTCGAACCGTTTCGGTCGCCCCCGGCCCAGGACTCCGATTCCGCGCGGCGGGCAGAATGTCGATCATGGCGTCGTACCGGACACTGCTGGCCTCGATCCACGCCTACCTGCGGCCGCGGGTCTACCTGGAGATCGGCTTCAAGCACGGCAAGAGCGCGGTACTCGCAGGCCCGGAGACCGAGGTGATCGCGATCGACCCGCACCCCTCCCCGACCGCTACCGGCACGGATCGGATGCGGATCGAGGGGGTTACCTCGGACGAGTTCTTCGCAAGCGCGAGGCCGAATGCTGTCCTCCGGGGTCGCAGGCGTCGACCTGGCGTTCATCGACGGCCAGCATCTCTTCGACTACGCACTCCGGGACTTCTACAACGTCGAGCGCTACTGCCACCCCGGCTCGGCGGTGCTCATGCACGACTGCCTCCCACGCGACGAAGCCCGGGCAACGAGGCAGCCGAGCCGCAAGTGGGCGGGTGACACCTGGAAGGCGGTCCACTTCCTGATCGAGGAGCGGCCCGATCTTCGAGTTCGCCTCTCCAATGTCCGTCCGACAGGACTCGCGATCATCACCGGCTTTCGAGCCGGGGCTTCTCCTGACGAGCCCTCATCGTCGAAGATCGCCGCCTACGGCGCCCTCACCTGGGACACGTACCTCCAGGAAATGGCCGGCTCGACGCGGGTCGTCGGCAGCTCCTGGGAGGCGATCGAGCCCGTCCTCTCGCACGCTCGGTGGGTTGCCGGGGCCTGACCGTTCTACTCCGGAACGACGGTGAACGCCTGCCCGGGGGACCCGACGAGAGTGCCTCCCGGCCCTGTCCGCCTTGCACCGACGGGACAGGGATGGACACGACCCGGCGCAGGCGCTCCCGGAAGCTGATCGTCGCCACGCGTACCGGCCCCCGGCACGGGCCACGTAATCCGATCCGGCGATTCTCAGCCAATACTCAGGCAGGCATGCTTCTCTTTCGCAATCCTTCCATCCGCGCGAGCAAGGAGGCCCCTTGACCAAGTCCGCTGACGGCCCCGTCGTGCCCGCCGAGGCTCGTGAGCGCCTCGAGCAGGCGCTGTTCGAGATCAGAAGGGTGATCGCCGGGCAGGACGCGATGCTCGAGCGCGTCCTCGTCTGCCTGCTCTCCCAGGGTCACCTCCTGATCGAGGGCGTTCCCGGCCTGGCGAAGACGCTGACGATCAAGACGACCGCGGCCGTCCTCGGCGGCACGTTCTCGCGAATCCAGTTCACACCCGACCTCGTACCGTCGGACCTCGTCGGCACACGCGTCTACCGCGTGACCGACGGCGCCTTCGATACCGAGCTCGGGCCAGTCTTCTGCAACTTCCTGCTCACCGACGAGATCAACCGCGCTCCGGCCAAGGTCCAGTCGGCGCTGCTCGAGGTGATGCAGGAGCGCCAGGTCACGATCGGGCACAGCAGTCACGTCGTGCCGGATCCCTTCCTGACCATGGCGACGCAGAACCCGATCGAGTCCGAGGGCACCTACCTGCTGCCGGAGGCGCAGGTCGATCGATTCATGCTCAAGATCCTGATCGGCTATCCCTCCCACGACGAGGAGCTGACGATCGTGCAACGGCAGCTCGAAGACGCCCCCGAGCTGAGAGAGCAACTGACGCTCGACGCCCTCCGCGACCTCCAGCGCTCGGTCGCCGGCGTCTACGTCGATCCCGGTCTGATCAGCTACGCGGTCGCGCTCGCGGACGCGACCCGCACCCCGGCCGCGCACGGCCTCGACGACCTGGGCGCGTACATCTCCTACGGGGCCAGCCCGCGCGGGCCGATCAGCCTGGTGCTGGCGTCACGGGCGCTCGCACTGCTGCGTGGCCGCGACTACGTCGTGGTGGACGACCTGCACGCGCTCGCGAAAGACGCCCTGCGCCATCGGATCGTGCTCTCCTACCAGGCGTTGGCCGAGAACGTGAGCGCGGACGCGATCCTCGACCGCGTCCTCGCAGCGGTTCCGGTCCCGCAGCTCGATCTCGCGGAGACGCCCGCGGCGTGAGGATCGGCCGCGCTCTCGAGGCCTCGCCGAGTCCGGCCCGTCCCGGTCCCGGCCCGATCCCCGAGCGGCTGCTGCAGTCGCTCGATGTCTCGATCGGACGGCGAATGGAGGGGCTCCTCGCCGGCGACTACCGGTCGGCGAAGCTCGGCGACGGGACCGAGCTCGCCCTGATCAGGCCCTATGCACCCGGCGAGGACGTCCGCCACATCGACTGGAACGTCACGGCGCGGACCGGAGAGCCGCACGTGCGCGTGCACCTCGCCGAGCGCGTCCTCGTCACGTGGCTCGTCCTCGATACCTCGCCGTCGATGTGGTTCGGGACGGCCGATCGCCGCAAGGCAGACGTCGCGGAGGGCGTCGCGGTCGCCGTCGGCCACCTCGCGACCCGGAGGGGCAACAGGCTCGGGGCGATCACCTTCGGGGACGAGCACTCGCGATCGGTGCCGGTGCGACAGGGCCGACCGGGACTGATCGGCCTGCTCGCGACCCTGCGCGACGAGCCCGAAGCCTCACCGGGTCGCGTCGGCGCGACCTCGCTCGGCGACGCCGTACGCCGAGTCGACTCGCTCGCACGCCAGCGTTCGCTGGTCGTCCTCGTCTCCGACTTTCGCGGCCCGCGCGACTGGCGCGGCCCCCTGCTCCAGCTCGCCGGCCGGCACGAGGTGGTCGCCGTCGAGATCAGGGATCCGCGCGAGCAAGAGCTGCCCAGCGTGGGCGAGCTGTGGCTCGTCGACCAGGAGACCGGCCGGCACGTGCGGGTGGACACCCGCAGCCAGCGGTTGCGCGAGCGCTTCGCGGCGGCCGCGGAGGCCGAGCGACGCGAGCTCGCCCGTGCGCTCGAGTCGCTGGGCGTCCGCCACGCCGTGCTCGGAACCTCCGGCGACTGGCTGCGCAGCCTGGTCTGGTTCCTGCGCAGGGCGCGATGAGCTTCACGTCTCCGGCAACCCTGCTCTGGCTGCTGGCGATTCCGGCGCTGATCGCCGTCTACGCCTTGCGGGAGCACCGGCGTGGCCGTCTCGCACGACGGTGGGCCTCGTTGTCGCTGCTCCCAAACCTGGTCGACCGCGCGCCCGGCCGGCGACGCCACCTCCCGGTCGCGATCCTCCTCGCAGCCCTCGCCGCGCTGATCGTCGGCGTCGCCCGGCCCCGGGCAACCGTGACCGTCCCGCGCGAGGAGGCGACCGTCCTGCTCGCGATCGATGTCTCTCGCTCGATGGGCGCCGCCGACGTGAGCCCGACCCGCCTCGCCGCCGCGCAGCGCGACGCTCACCTCTTCGTCGACCAGATCCCGAAGAAGTTCCGGGTCGGCGTCGTCTCGTTCGCCTCCCGGGCCCAGCTCGCCGTCGCTCCCACCGACGACCGCACACTCGTCCACCGCGCGATCGACGCGCTCCACACCGGGGAGGGAACCGCCCTCGGAGACGCCGTGCTGCTGTCCGCGCTCCTCGGCCGGCGCCAGCGGGCAGAGGACGGCACCGTCCCGCCGACGTCGGTCCTCCTGATCTCGGACGGGTCGAGAGACGGCGGACGCACCGCGCCCAGGGCGGCGGCCGAGCGTGCCCGGGCGCTCAAGGTCCCCGTCTCCACGGTCGCGCTCGGAACGCCGGAGGGCACAGTTCAGCATCAGCTCCCGAACGGGTACACGGAGACCATCCGCGTCCCACCGAGCCCCGCGACCCTCCAGCTGATCGCCCGCCTGACCGGAGGACAGTTCTTCAGCGCCGCCAGCGAGGCACAGCTTCGAGCCGTGTACGACCAGCTGCGCTCGCGCATCGGGCACAAGCGGACGACTCGGGAGATCACGGATTTCTTCGCCGGCGGGGCGGCACTGCTCCTCGTCACCGGCGCCGGGCTGTCGGTGCTCTGGTTCAGGAAGGTGGCATGAGGCGATTGCTGGTTCTCGCGGGGTCCCTGGCAGCGGCCGCCGCCGTGACGGCGACGCCGGCGGGTGCAACGAACGAGTGCCGCGGGTTGAACCCGTGCGTGCCGGTGGCGGGCCCGTGGGTGGTGGTGCCCACGAGCCGGAGTGTTCCGCGCCACCAGGTGCAGTACCAGCTCACCTGCCCGCGCGGATTCGTCGTCGCCGGTCTCGACGCCGAGCTGAGCGACGGCGCGATCGACCTCGCCTTCCTCGGAACCTCGGGAAGCCCCGTCTCGCCGGGTATCTCCACCGGGCGGGCGGTCGCATTCGTCGCCTCGTTCGTCGGCGAAGGCGCTCGGGCCCCGACCTTCCGGCCACACATCGGGTGTATCCCGGCGACGGGCGCGGGGCAGCGGACACCGACCGGGGTCGCGGCAACCGTTCCGCCCGGACAGCCGACGACCCGGCGGGTCCGGACGGTGCGGGCCTCCAGCGCCCGGCGAGTCGTAGTCGCATGCCGCACCGACGAACGGCTCGTTGCCTGGTACACGGCCCGCGGCTTCTCCACGCCGGAACCGCCCCTGCCCGCGCTGGTCGCGAGCCTCTCGGCGACCGGGCGCGCCGAGGGCGATCGCGTCGTCGTCGCCGTGCGGGCACGGCGGGGCCGCGGCGTGGTGCAGGTCGCGGCAGTCTGCGCGGGCGGACGATGAGCTTCGGCCACCCGCTGCTCCTGCTCACGCTCCTCGCCCTGCCCGTCGCCGTGGCAGTCTACCTGTTCCTGGATCGGCGACCGGTTCGCCACGCGATGACCTTCACCAACCTCGAGGTACTCGACAGCGTCTCGCGCGGCCGATCGGTGCGCCGCTACGTGCCGCCCGCGATCCTCCTGCTCGCGCTTGCCGCGCTCTGCGTCGCCCTCGCCCGCCCGCACCGCAGCACGCTCGTCGCGTCGAGCAGGTCGACCGTGATCCTGGTCGTGGACGTGTCGGGCTCGATGAGAGCGACCGACGTCAAGCCCAGCCGGCTCGGGGCCGCGCAGGCCGCCGTGAGGACGTTCCTCGACAAGGTGCCGAAGCAGGTCCGCGTCGGCCTGATCGCGTTCGCGGGCGAACCTCAGCTGGCCGCACCGCCGACGACCGACCACGACGTCGTGCGCGAGTCCCTCGACAGCCTCGACTTCTTCTCGGGCTTCGGCGGAACCGCGATCGGCGACGCGATCGCGGCGGCGGTCGAGCTGGCCAAGCCGGCCGCTCCCCCGGGAGCCCAGACGATCGCGTACTCGATCGCGAACCCGACTCGAAGCCCGGTCTCGATCCTGTTCCTCTCCGACGGGCACCAGACGCGGGGTGACCTCCAACCGCTCGAAGGCGCAGCCCGCGCACGGAGCGCCGGCATACCCGTGTACACGGTCTCCCTGGGCACGCCGAACGGCTTCCTGGAGCGTCCCCCGGGTGGATTCGGCGGGGGCGGTCCCGGCGGCGGAGGCGGCTTCGGCGGCGGGCCGCAGAGGATTCCCGTGCCGCCGGACCCGGACACCCTGCGGGCGATCGCGAGAACGACCGGCGGGACCTTCTCGCAGGCCCGGTCGGCGAAGGCGCTCGAGGCTGCATACGCCAACCTCGGCAACCTGGTCGGGCGCGAGCCGGGCCGGAAGGAAGTGACGAACGAATTCCTCGCCCTGGCGGCGATTCTGCTCGTCCTCGGCGGCGGGCTGTCGGCGCTCTTCGCACCGCGGCTCCCCTAGCAGGTGGTGTGTGACTCGAATTGGCGGCGGTGACCCAGCCGTAGCGTTGTGCATTGCCCCTGAACCGCGCTACAACCGGACGGCGAATGCCCGCCGCGGCCCGCGGGCGCAGGTCCGGCGGATCGCCGGCTCGACGAGCGCCACCAGCCGTCCGCGGATCGGACCGCGGTAGCGGATCTCGGCGATCCCACTCGTCTTCGGCAGGAGGTTCCGCTCCCTCGCCCGGAGCGTGGTCAGGAGGCGGCCTCTCCGCCGGAGCGTCACACGGACGCACCGCGCGTCGAGCACCTCGCTGATGTTGCCGCGATTGGCGATCGTCACCTCGATCAGCCGCGTCCGGCCCGCACGGCGGACGCGGAGCCGAACCGGCACGAGTCGACGAACGACCCGGCCGGGGACGCGAACGACGACGACGATGCCCAGCCGCATCCGCACCGACAGGGCCGCGCTGCGTCGCCGGCGCGTGGTGGCGAGCAGGAGCGCCTGGTGATCGCCTGGCTCGGCATGGGCCGGCGGCACCGAGCTGACGGCGAGCACTGCGGCCGTACGCGGGCGGATCACGAGCCTCGCCGGCCGAACGCGCAGCCACCGGACGGCCGACCGCGGACGCGCACGGCCCGGGACGACCCTCGGGCGGCCGCGAAGATCGAGCGCATAACCCGCGCGTGTGACGTCGACCACCACCGGCGCCGTTCCCGTGTTCGCCACGCGGATCGTTGCTCTCGCTCGACCCGCCAGGGTGACGCGGGCGGGCGAGGCGACCAGGGATACAGGCGGCCGCGCGGCGCTCGCACCCGTCGCAGCGGGTGCGAGCGCGCAGGCCGTGAACGCCAAGCAGAGGATCATCGCCCGATCAGCGTGTACGTGACGGTCGCCGTGTAGTGACCCGCCGCGACCGCCGGCAGGGCGGACGTGAAGCCCAGCGTGGTCGGCCACTCGTCTCCGGCGTCCGCGCTGCGGTTCGAGGACGTACCGACGGTGAGATCGGCGGCCGGCGGGATCGGAATCGCCGCCCTCGCCCCGCCGGCGAGCGCGCCTCCCAGCTGGGCGCCGCTCGGTGCCGTGGCGGCGATGCCGAGCGGCAGGTCGGCCGGCGTGAACACGGAGCGATGGACGGTGAGCGAGTAGCCGGCGGCGTTGTTGCTGACCACCGTCACGCGCTCGGAAACCGGAGACGGAGTGTCGCCGGCCACCGCCGAGCCGAAGCTGACCGTCGGCCGCTCGAGCGCGATCGAGAGGACCGGCTGGATGTCGATCTCGACCGCCGCATCCTGCGAGGGACCCGCCGCCGGGACGCCTCCGCACGACGCCGCCGGAGACGAAGAGTTGCGAGGCGACGGCGCGAGCGACGCGAAGTCGGCGGCGTTCGAGCCCGTGTCGGTGCAGCCCGATCCTGCACGCGACGCGGCGGTCGAGCTGCTCAGTGCGGGCGCCGCTCCGGCGCCTTCGTAGTCGCTCGCCGGGCCGTACCCGACGAGATCCTCGACCTCGGCCGAGGACGAGCAGCTGCCCGCGGACGCGCCGCAGGTGAGCGCCGTGTCGGAGCGGACGAGCGCGACCTTGCCGCCGGACTGGGCGAGGTTCGTCGTCCCCGTCGCGTCGGGCGTGGGCAGAGCCGACCCCTCGGAGCCGGAGGCGAGCTGGACGAGGAAGTAGTGGCCGGGCGAGATCGAGCCGGCGAGCGGCGTCGTCTGCCAGCTGGAGCCGGACGCGGAGGCGTACTGGACCGACCAGCCGTTCAGGTCGACGGCGCCGGGGCCGGCGTTGAAGAGCTCGACGAAGTCGTTCGTGAAGGGGGCGCCGCTGTTGCCGCCGCCGGCGAAGACCTGGCTGAGGACGACGCCGGACGCGGAGCCGTGCGCAGCCGGGGCGGCGACGAGCAGCAGCGCCAGCAGGG
This sequence comes from Gaiellales bacterium, assembly GCA_038248655.1. Classification (GTDB taxonomy): domain Bacteria; phylum Actinomycetota; class Thermoleophilia; order Gaiellales; family Gaiellaceae; genus DATBLE01. Next base: position 1,276 of record JBBRXG010000107.1, on the reverse strand, counting down.
GAAGCAGAAGACGAAACCGGGACATGGCAGCTCCGATCGGAAGGGGGAAAGGGTGTAGGCCCCCTTCGTACCGGCCGGACTACCGCCGCCGAAAGTGTCCGTCAGCGCCTCGTTGCGCTCTCGTCACACCGCGGTACCAGATGATCGATCGGAACCTCATCGATCAACCATCTCGCAGGTGATCTGACTCGACGTGGCAGCGTCGAGCGCTGCCGTAGCGTTTGTGCATTGCCCCTGGGATCTCGAATTCCGGCTTCAGCCAGGCGATTGGTCGATGTATCGATCAATCGCCTAGAGTCGCCCGGCGGCGACGATGCGCGCGAGAAACTGTTGCGTCCTCGGCTCCCTCGGCGACGAGAAGATCTGCGCCGGCGGGCCTTCCTCGAGGATCACGCCGGCGTCGAGAAAGCAGACGCGATCGGCGAGCTCGCGGGCGAAGGTCATCTCGTGCGTGGCGACGACCATCGTCATCCCTCCCTGCGCGAGCTCGCCGACCAGCTCGAGCACCTCGCCGACGAGCTCCGGGTCGAGCGCGCTCGTCACCTCGTCGAGCAGGAGCAGCCGCGGCTTCATCGCGAGCGCGCGGAGGATCGCGACCCGCTGCTGCTGACCGCCGGAGAGCCGGTCGGGGTAGTCGTCGCGCCGGCCGGCGAGGCCGAACCGGCCGAGCAGCTCGAGGCCCTCGGCCTCCGCCTGCCCGCGCGAGAGATGGAGCGCCTTCCGGGGGCCGAGCGTCACGTTCGAGAGCACGCTCATGTGCGGAAAGAGGTTGAACGCCTGGAAGACGATCCCGATCCCGCGGCGGACCGCGTTCACGTCCACCCCGGGCGCGGTGATCTCGTCGCCGTGGACGACGATGCGCCCCTCGTCGATCGGCTCTAGCAGGTTGACGCAGCGGAGGAGCGTCGACTTGCCGGACCCGGATGCTCCGATCAGACAGACGACCTCGTGCTCGGCGATCTCCAGGTCGATGCCCTTCAGCACCTCGGCGTTGCCGAACGACTTGTGGACGTTCTCCAGGCGCAGCGCAGTGTCGGACGAGAGGTCTGTCACCGCAGTCCCGACGCTCACGCAGGCGCCCCCGCGAGCTGCCGCCGCCGGTCGCGCGCGACCAGCCAGTCGGTGAACCGGGCGAGCGGGATCGTCACCGCGACGAACAGCGCCGCCGCGGCGAGACCCGAGGTGAAGTTGAAGGTCGCCGCCTGGTCGATCTGGGTCTGCTTGAAGGCCTCGATCGAGCCGAGCACGCCGACCAGGGCGGTGTCCTTCTGGAGGC
>JBBRXG010000106.1:0-10650 GCA_038248655.1 Gaiellales bacterium | reverse complement strand
GCGATCGAACGCGACAACGACCGTCGCCGTCACTCCGATGCCACTCGCACCCCGACCAAGGAGGCCGCTATCGTCGCAGCCGTGTAGCGATCACACCGGGACCGCCGCCGCGAAATTCCACGACGCCCGGGACATCCTCGCTGGCCGCCGGCTGTGTGTCTGTGCCGTGTCGGCTGCGCGTCGGGTCAGGGTCAGAGTCCCTGTCACTTTCCGGCCCCCGCAGGGCTTCTCTATCTAGAACGACCTTCTCGCTGCTGCGATTCAGTGGACCCAATGCGGTACTCGTCTGGCATCACGAGCGTGCGAATGTCACGCGCGGATGCACGGAGCTTCATTCCGTAGTCGCCAGTCACCAAGGTCACAGGACTGCTCGCGAAGATCGCGACTGCCTCGCAGGTATCAAGGATCTCGGCATCGGCCCAAAGCGGCGGGATGTAGGCGTCGGTATCGATCTGCGGCACGCGCGCGATTTCCAGCGTCACTCCTGAGCGGAGCGGTACGGGTGCGTCGGCCAACCCGGGGCGCTCGTGAAGGTGTTTGATGACCGTCGCCGCTCGGTTGGCGATATCTGATCGACGCGCAGCCTTTTTCTGATCTAACTCGTCGATCACCCGAAGTGGCACCGCGACACGCACGCGATCTGCTCCGAGCGCGGTTGCCCAGGGCACATCGGTGAAGAGCGTGTAGTGCAGGAGCACGTGCGTGTCGAGCACGGCGATCGGGATGCCTTTGTGGTCGGCCTGCCGCTGTTCTTCCTTCGTTAGGGCATCCTCGAGTTCCTTGAGGAAGGCGACCTGAACCTCGTGCTCGTTATTGAGCAACCCAGGTGCGTAGGGACTCGACTGTGCGAGCGACTGACCGTGCCAGAAGCGGTCGGTGTATAGACGCTCGAGGCGGAACCCGGTGAAGTAGGTCCGGAAGAACAACTCAACGCTGTGCGTCCAGTTGAGGTAGCCCTGCCACTGTCTCATGAGGTCGGGGTTGCTGAAGTGTGTTGACGATGCCTCGAGCTCGCGTAGAGCCTGGATCGTTCGCTCAAGCGGGAAGCCCGGTCTCGGGAGTAGCGCCACGGAGCGAGTATGACGGGGCCTGAAATCGGGAGGGTTTCTTCGATTTCAGCCGGGCTCGGGGCTACCGTGACTCCCGTGATGCAGGCAGGTACTAATCGTGGCCGTGCAGTGGGTCTGACTCGGAGCGAGATTGTCCGGATCGTCAACCGATACGTCGGTGTGTCCGGCGGTTACCTCGGTGACTTCACCTACCGGACACACGATGAGTTCTACGCCGAGTACTGCGACCTTGATCTGAACCCGTGGGATCATCTCGAGCACGGCACGACCCGCGAGCGCTTCATGGCTGTTCTCGAAAACGTCGGTCCCTACGAACAGGCGAGGATCATCCGCGGTGTCCTCGAGAAGTACCCGGTCGGTAGCTCGGAGCTTCGCACCGAGTCTTCAGCTGCAGCCCTCGAGGAGATGGCCGAGCGGCTCGAGCGAGGCGCTCATTTCGTCAACTCGGCGCCGGCGATGACGAGCGATGTCGTTCTGAGGGCGCTCGACGATGCCGAAGCGCTAATCAAGACGAGCGGCCCAATCAGCGCCGTTGATCGTGTGCATACCGCTCTACACGGACATCTTCACTACCTCTGCGAAGAAGCTGGGATCAGCCACCGGCGCGAGGACACCTTGACCGTTCTCGTCAAGAAGCTCCGTCAGCAGCACCCGAAGCTTCAGGAAGTTGGCACGCGAACCAGAGAGCTCGACACCGTCTTGCGCGGCTCGGCAAGCATCCTGGACTCGTTGAACACCCTTCGGAATAACGCCAGCGTGGCTCATCCGAATGAGCACCTGCTTGGGCCGGCCGAGGCGCAGCTCGTTATCAATGTCGGGCGCAGTTTGCTCGGCTACATCGACTCCAAGCTGGTGGAATAGTCCACCGGCACAGAGCATACGCGCCGTCGCCATTCACGCTCCGCCGATCGGCCGGGCGATAACCACCAGACGAGATTCGGCGCGAGCGTCGACCACCCTGTCATGACCGCTAACCGAGAGTTCGGGTCGGTGGGTCGGCCGTCTCGAACGTAGTCCAGCGTTGGTAGGAGGTTCAGCGGAGCAAGCCGCGGTACTGGCGATAGCCCAGGGCGCCGAGCCAGTTCGTCGTTTCTTCGGCGAGTCTGCGCGCATCGGGATCTTCCGAAGTCAGGGCGGTTTGAAGGACCTGCTCGATCTGCTCATCCCACGAGTCGAATGACCAGCTTGTGCGCTCGACCTCGAGGAGCTGTCGCAGCGCCTCGACGGTGGGGGCCGGCGCGTCGAGCGCGAGAGCAGGCAGCCCCTCCATGACGGCATACGCCGGATCAGGCTTGACGCCCTCGCGGAGGATCTCCAACAGATTGTTGATCCGCCACTCTCGAGGCAGGGCCTCTGATTTCACCCACCAAGCGAAGGGAGCGAGCTCGTCAACAGATCCGGACTCGACCGCTTCATTGTGAGCGAAGTCCCAGAACCGCAGAAGGCGATCTTTGGCTGGTTCGTCAAGTTCCGGATAGTCGGCAACCGACCTTCCCAGGAAGTCGACGACGTGGCGCCGGATCTCCGATGTCGCCTCACGCCAGAAAGTTCCGAGCAAAGGGTCGTCTAGCCCGATTGTTCCGCTCCAGTAAAAGCTCGCCAGGTGCTCGCCAAGTCTTGCCTGTGGCGCGGTGTCCCATTTGAAGCCGTGGCCTGGTGCACCCGCAAGCTCAGCCGAGCGTTCGTACACCTCGCGCAGCGCCGCGAGCACGTCGTTGAACGGGCTGGTGTAGATCACATAGGCACCCCATGCGGCCTCACGTAAGGGCGAATCTTCGTCTGGGAAGATCAGCGTCTGGCGCTCCTGCGCCCAGTTGGCGTCGAGAACGAAAAGAGTCACGTAGTGGTTCGCGATCGCTGCCCGGACTGCGACCGATGAGTCCGCTGCTGGATCGAGGTGCCTCTCGAGAAGCTCCGCCAGCTCAGGCGCTTCCGACGAGAGCAGGCCGCTGCCGCTGCGCTCACCGAAGGCTCGCTTGATCCATGATCCGTACGACATCGCCGCGAATAAGGCTCTCGGCCTGGTGGTGTTGAGCGCGAGGGTAAGCGGATCCATGTTCGACCCGCCGTACTGCTCTTCGCTTTCGGGAGTCGGGTCTGCGTCTTCGGCTACCGCGCTGATCACCGACCAAGTTGCGGAGCGCTGGTCCAGCGGGATCGTCCGATCGTCATCGAGATCGAAGCCCTTCTCGAGGAGCGAGACGATCTCGCGTCGTGTCCAGACCCATCCTGGATCGAGGTCGGCGTAGTCGTCTCCCCGGCCGCCTGGGATCTCGCGCGGCTGTTCGACAACCCACTTCGCCAGCTCGATCACAGGCGCCCAATCGAAGCTCCTGCCCTCACGAAGAGCGACCTCCAAGCCTTCGAATGCCCACTGAACGAACGCCGGCCGCATGTCGCGAAGATCAAGAGCGAGCGCCGCGACGCGAGCCGGGTCATGCTGGGCGAAAGCCGCGAGCGCGCGTGCGAGACCCTCTGCTGAGGGCGTGGCGGGTCGATTGTCGGCAGGCTCCCAGCTGCGAAGAAGCTCCAAGAGCTCGTGATCCTGGAGCTGATTCAGCGCTTCGATCGTGAAGGGACTCCTGGAGCCTGAGAAAGTCCTCACCTCGAAGCTCACCGGCAACTTGGCGTCCGGCGCGACGGCATGGAGCGCCTCGTACTCCGCGCGCTCGCTCGGGTCGAGCCCGGCCAGGAGGAGCTCCAGCCGGCTTACGCGCCATGAAGCGACGTATCGCTCGATCTCCTCGTTGGTTGGCTCGCGCTCGAGGGCCTCCGCCATCCGCTTGCGGTAATGGTCGACATCCGGCCTCGTGTGAATCGCCTCGACGAGCTTCTTGATATCCCTGCGAGGCAGGCGGGCAGCGTTTGCTGCGAGCAGTTCGCGCTGCTCCACGCTTGGCTCATCGACCAGGCTTTCCGGGTCGACAACTAGTTGGCGGACGACTTCCAGGTCTGGCTCGGGCTCACGGGATAAAGCGTCCATGGCGATACGGCGAAGCAGCTCCTCGGGCCGAGCCGTGAGTAGCTCCACGAGTTCTACGTCAGTCAGGAGGCTGTTGGCGTGAGCCTCGCGCGCAGCGTCGCGGACGGCCGACACGAGCGAGTCTTCGATGCGCGTCGCGCGATCGCGATCATCGGCGATCCGCACTCGCCAGATGCGTGAGAGAAGATCGAAATGCGCGTCGTCTGCTTCTTCGGCCCGAAGCAGATCGAGGACCTGGCCAAGAAGGCGCAGAAGCTCGCGCAGCAGTTCTCGTGGAGCGACGGTGACGAGCTTCTCCACGAGTCCGCGCAGGAGGTCGTCGTACTCCCAGTCCGAGATGCGTGACTGGGGTCGCTTGATCCCGAAGCCCTCATCGCGGACCACGGGGCTTGGGGTGAAGAGGCTGCGGAAGAGTTGAAGGGCGACCTCTGTGTCCCCGAGGTCAGCCATATGAGTTGCGAGAGCAGCCGCCTTGCGCGGGAGGAGGTAGTAGACGTAGTCGCGGCTCGCGAGAAACTCGGCTTCGGCGAGCGCCACCATCCGGCTGTACTCGAGCGGCATCGCCAGTGCCGCGTTGATGAAGTCCTCATGGACACGCTCGTTGTTGGTCTCGATCGAGCGGATAACGCGAAGCACCCTCTCAGGAGCGTCCGCTGCCATGCGGGCGAGATAGCGGGAAGCTGACCAGCCGGGGGCACGGACGTAGCCTTCGTCGATCGTCTGCTTGGGAGGCTCCGAAAACATCCGGCGCTCCGCGAGCGGTTCGATCCAGTCAGGCGACGTAAGGGCGTCGAAGAAGTAGTCGAAGTTTGCGGTCCGCCGGGTGGCCTCAGCGACCGCACGATCGACGAGAGCCGGATCGAGCTCAGCCACGCCCCTCGGCCTCCTTGATCAGCGCGTCCAGCGTTGCATGCTCAGAGTACGTACGAGGCTTGAGACGATCGAGCACGAATCGCTCGAGCGCGGCCAATACGCCCGAGAATTCTTCGCTACTCGTGGACGCGTGGTGTGCCACGCCGACGAAGTAGCTCCTCAGCTGATCCCACTGCTCGACGAAGCCTTTCTCGATCCATGAGGGGAGCGGCAGATTGGAGACGTCGAGCATCCGGATCGTCTCGAGGTGCCGTTCTTTCCACTGGCCACGGTTGGTTTCGTTCCATGCGATCGCGTCGTCGATTGCTCGGAAGCCGTGACGGGCATGGTAATCGATCTGGCCTTCCCAGCCGTTCTCCTCCGAGAAGCAAGCAGTACGCCGCTTTGCTCGCTCCCAGGCTTCTTCCGGGAGGCGTACGAGACCGCGATCGAGGCCGGCGCGAAGGAGGCGGTCGTCGTCGACACGATCGGAATCGCCACCCCTGAGGCGGTCGGCGACCTCATCGGCCGCACGCGCGAGTGGCTCGGCCCCGCGGTGCCCGTCCACTTCCACGGACACAACGACTTCGGGCTCGCCACCGCGGCGGCGGTCGCAGCCGTTCGGGCGGGTGCCACGTGGGTGCACGGGACGATCAACGGGATGGGCGAACGCGGCGGAAACGCGAGCCTGGTCGAGGTCGCGCTCACTCTCGACGCCCTCTACGGCGTCTCCACGAACCTGCGCCTCGACCGCGCGCGCGACGTCTCGCGTCTCGTCCGCCAGGTCTCCGGCTACGAGCTCGAGCCGTGGAAACCGGTCGTCGGCGAGAACCTCTTCCGGCGCGAGAGCGGCGCGGTCGCGAGCCAGTTTCACGACCCGCCGGCGATCGAGCCGTATGCGTCGGCGCTCGTCGGCGCCGAACGCTCGGTCGTGCTCGGCAAGAAGAGCGGGATCGACTCGATCCGGATCGCCTGCGAGCGCCTTGGCCTCGACGTGCCGGAGGAGCGCCGGCCCGACCTGCTCGCGAAGGTGAAGGCGCTCGGTGCGCAGAAGCGAGGGCTCGTCACCGACGACGAGCTCCGCGCGCTCCTGTGAGAGACGAAGCCGAGCACGAAGGCGGCAACGAGGCTGTCGGCCTCGGCGCGAGGCGATGTCGTGACGCCGAAGGCGTCAACGAGGTCGTCCAAGCCGTCCGCGAATTCGTCGACCGCGAGGTGATCCCGGTCGCGCGCGGGCTGGAGGCCGCCGACGAGTATCCCGCCGAGCTCGTCGACGGCATGCGACAGCTCGGCCTCTTCGGCGTCACGATCCCGGAGCGCTTCGGAGGCCTCGGGCTCGACCTGGAGACGTACGCCCTGATCAACGAGGAGCTCTCGCGCGGGTGGATGTCCCTCTCGGGGATCCTGAACGGCCACTTCGTCACCGCGTGGATGATCGAGACCTTCGGAACCGCGGAGCAGCAGAAGCGCTGGCTCCCCCGGATGGCGACGGGCGAGATCCGCGCCGCCTTCGCGATGACGGAGCCGCATGCGGGCTCCGACCTGCAGGCGATCCGCACGCGCGCCGAGCGAGCCGGCGACGAGTACGCCGTCACGGGCGAGAAGACGTGGATCACGAACGCGTTGCGGGCGGAGCTCCTGACCGTGCTCCTCAAGACCGACCCGGGCGCCGACCCGCCGCATCGCGGGACGAGCACGCTGATCGTCGAGAAGGAGGCGGGACGCGGCGCCCTCCCGGGCCTCGCGATCGCCCCGCTCGACAAGCTCGGATACAAGGGGCTCGAGACGTGCTCGGTCGCCTTCGATGGTCTCCGGGTGCCCGCGGCGAACCTGCTCGGCGGGGAGGAGGGCTCGGGCTTCCGCCAGTTCATGGCCGGAATCGAGCTCGGCCGGGTGAACATCGCCGCGCGCGGAGTCGGAGTCGCACAGGCGGCGCTGGATGCCTCGCTCTCCTACGCGCGCGATCGCGAGGCGTTCGGCAAGCCGATCGCCGAGCACCAGGCGATCCAGCTCAAGCTCGCCCGGATGGCGACGACGATCGAGGCGGCGCGACAGCTCACCCTCCACGCCGCCCGCCGCAAGCAGTCCGGCGAGCGCGCCGATCTGGAGGCGGGGATGGCGAAGCTCTTCGCGAGCGAGGTCGCGCTCGAGTGCGCGACCGAGGCGATGCGCATCCACGGCGGCTACGGCTACTCGCCCGAGTACGTCGTCGAGCGCCTGTACCGGGACGCGCCACTACTCGTGATCGGCGAGGGGACGAACGAGATCCAGCAGCTCGTGATCGCCCGACGACTGCTGGAGTCGTAGGATCGCCGCAATGAAGTTCAGCGTCTACTCGGAGCTCCAGTGGTGGCCCGGCAAGGAGCCCGCTCGGATCTACGCGGAGGTGCTCGAGCAGATCGAGAGCGCGGATCGGCTCGGCTTCGATGCGTACTCGGCGATCGAGCACTTCTTCTTCCCGAAGTTCTCGTGCTCGCCGGACCCGATCGCGCTCTTCTCGGCGGCCGCTCAGCGGACGAGCCGGATCAACTTCCGCACGCTCGTGCATGTGCTTCCGTACCACAACCCGATGGTGCTGGCCTCGCGGATCGCCTTCGCGGACGCGATGACGGGCGGCCGCTACGAGTTCGGCGTCGGCCGCGGCCACGGCTGGATTCCCTGGCGCGCCGGGGTCGACTACGGCGAGATTGTCGAGCGCTACGACGAGTCGCTCGAGATCCTCTTCGCCGCGCTCGAAAGCGGGGGCGAGCCATTTTCGTACGCAGGGAAGTTCTACGACGTCCACGACGCGCGGATCGTCCCGCCTCCGCGCGCGAAGTTCCGCGTCTTCACCGGGGGGACGTCCGACAAGACGTACATCCTCGCCGCCTCGAAGGGCTGGGGCGTCGTCGTTCCACCGCTGCTGCCGTACGAGGCGCTGCGCGAGCAGCTCGACCTGTACCGCGCGAAGTGCGCCGAGCTCGGAACCGAGCCCGACATCGTCTGGATCCACGCCTGCTATCTCGACGAGGACCGCGACACGGCGATCCGCGAGGCCGAAGCGGGCATGAAGGGCTTCCTGGCCGGGAACGCGTCGCCGCTCGTCGAGCACGAGAAGCCGCCGACCGAGGAGCTGACCGCCGCGGGCTACGGCTTCTACACGGCGGGGATCCTCGAGCAGCTGGCGGAGACGCCCTACGACGAGATGATCGCAGGCGACATCGTTTGGGCCGGCACGCCCGGCGACGTGATCGAGCGGATCGAGGCGGTCCGGGAGGTCTGCGAGGGGCTGACCGAGATCTCGATCACGGTCAACCCCGGCGGTTTCGACCACTGGCAGGCGATCAAGAACCAGGAGCTGTTCGCTGCGAAGGTGATGCCGCACTTCAAGAGCGCCGCGCGCAAGGAGAAGGCAACCGCCTGACGTCGCGACGGTCGGAGACCAGGGACAGGCTGAAGCCTGTCCCTGCGTGGGGCCGCACCCGAAAGGGGCCGCCTCGTGCAGGCGGAGCGGGTGAGCTACAGTTCGGCGCCCTCCCAGCGGAGCGGCTGGCCGCTGACCTCGATCGCGGCGATCTCGCGACGGCCGATCTCGCGCGTGGCGGGCTTCCACACCCCCCACGAGCGGCGGTAGTACATCAGCGGCGCGTCCTCGTCGGCGGCGCCCGTGCCCTCCTCGACCTGGCCGAGCAGGATCACGTGGTCGCCGGGCTCGAGCTCGTGGACGGTCGTGCACTCGGCCCAGGCGAGGGCGTCGGCGGCGAGCACCGGCATCCCGCTCGCGCTCCGACGCCACTCGACAAGCTCGAACTTGTCGTCGGCCTTCGACGCGAACAACCGCGCCAGATCCGACCGCCCCTCGCGCAGGAAGTTGACGACGAACCGTCCCCCCGCCCTCAGCGCCGGCAGCGTCCTCGACGTCAGGTCGACGCAGACGAGCAGGAGCGGCGGCTCGGCGGACACCGACGACACCGCCGTCGTCGTCAGGCCGCGCGGTGTACCGTCGAAGTCCAGGGTGGTTACGACCGCGACCCCGGCGGGATACGAGGCCATGATCTCCACGAAGGTGTCTCGGTCGACGGGCACTAGCGGCGCCTCAGGAGGCGCTCCGCCAGGCTCGGCCGGAGCAGCTCTCTGGCCACGAGCGTACCCGACCCGGCGCCCAGCCCCGGACCGGGGTGAGTCGAGGCTCCTATGTGCCAGAGCCGGTCGACGTGCGTCTTGTGGCCGGGCAGGCCGGGGCGCGGCCGCCAGAGCAGGTTCTGGTCGAGCGCGCACGAGCCGGCGTAGATATCGCCGCCCGGCATGTTCGGGTTCGCCGCCTCGATGTCGGCGGGAGAGTAGGCGACGCGGCGCAGAAGCGCGGATTCGAGGTTCGGCGCGTGCGCCGCGATCCGCGCCTGGATCCGGTCCGCGTATGCCTCGCGTAGCTCCTCGGTCCACGTACCGGCTCCCACGTCGAGCTCGCCGGCGGCGTCCCCGCGCGGCCGCGACGGGACCTCCTGGAGCTGGATCCAGAGGATCCAGGATCCGTCCGGCGCCCGCGAGGGATCGACCGCCATCGGCTGGCCGACGACGACCGTCGCCTCGGTCGGCAGCAGCCCCCGCTCCGCCTCGTTCACCGCTCGCGAGACGCCGTCGAGCCCCGGCGTGAGGTGGACGATCGCCGTCCGCCCGAGCCGCTCGTCGCCCCGCCAGGAGGGCCGCTCGGAAAGCGCGAAGTGGATCTGCATCTCCCCGCGGCCGAAGCGGAAGCGTCGTGCCTCCTCCACCGGCCCGTCGCCTCCGAGCAGGTCGCCGTACAACGCCTGCGGCGTGACGTTCGCGAGCACCGCCCGGGTCGCCTCGATCACCTCGCCGTCGGCCGTCCGCACGCCCGTCGCGCGTCCGAGCTCGACGACGATCCGCTCGACGTGACGGCCTGTCTCGCAGCTCCCATCCGCGTCGCGGACGATCCCGGCGAGCGCCTCCACCAGCTTCACCCCTCCGCCACGCGGCACGGGCATGCCGCCGAGCTCGATCGCGACGCCGATCACCTGCGCCATGAACCCCGACGACGCCGCGTCGGGCCCGAGGCCGGTGTGCAGCACCCACGGGGCGAAGATGCCGTGCACGCGCTCGTCGTCGAAGGTCTCGGCGGTCCAGTCCCGGCAGCTGGAGAGCATCGCGCCGGCGAACTCGACGAGACCGCGCCGTCCGAGCCGCCGTAGGGCCCTCGCACCGAGCCGGAGACCGTCGCGCGACCACAGCTCGGTGGAGAGCACGCCGAAGGCGAGGTCGGCGTTGGGGAGGAACTCCGCCACCGTCCGCTCCCAGCCCAGTCCGAGCGCAGTCACGTTTGCCTCGTGCGAGGTGGTCAGGAACCGCGACTCCCCGTCGGGGTAGAGCGTCGCCGTCGGCAGCTCCGTGTTCAGGTATTCCACGCCACGAGCCTCGAGGTCGCCCTTGAGCTCCGCGTAGGCGGCCGAGCCGGTGAAGAGCGGATGCCACGAGGCGAAGACCTCGTGCACGAACCCGGGCTCGGTGATCTCGGCGGTGCGAATCGCCCCGCCGAGCCAGTCGTTCCGCTCGAGCACGCACACCCTCCAGCCCGCCTTCGCCAGCAGGGCGGCGGCGACGAGCGAGTTGATCCCGCTGCCGATCGCGACCGCGTCGTAGCGCCTCACAGGTCGGCCTCCGGTCCTCTAGAAGAAGGGGGCTCGTGGGGGAGACATGGTTTCCCCCACGAGAGCGAGCCGAAGGCGAGCGACCTCACAGCGCCTCCAT
>JBBRXG010000105.1:0-10756 GCA_038248655.1 Gaiellales bacterium | reverse complement strand
GCAACGTCAAGCACTGGTCATCCGGAGAGATGGCGCTGCGCTGGACCGCCGCCGGCATGCTCGAAGCCGAACGGCAGTTTCGGAAGATCATCGGCTACCGCGACCTCGCCGCCCTCGTGATCGCGACCGAACGCAACAACGACATCCGCCGTCACACCGATGCCGCTCGCACCCCGACCAAGGAGGCCACTATCCTCGTCAATGCCTGACCGTCACACCGGGACCGCCGTCGCGAAATTCCACGACCCGCGGGACATCCTCCCGGAGTGCAGTGGAGCAGGTCACACCGCCATCCCAGTTCAGCTATGCCTACAGCCTCCTCCAGAAGTCGATCCTGCTTTCGCTGGACGACGACCTCGCGATCCGAGACTGGATCGATGACCTGATCAACGGGGACGAGGCCGCGGCGACCAGCGCCTGGCGGCGGCAGCTGTCACTCAGCAGCCACGCCAGTTCAGCGAAGAGCGCATTCCTCTCGGTCTACAACGGGGTGCGCGCCCGGCTGTTGCACCTGCAGCCTCTCTCGATCAACTACTGACGTCACCGTGACTTCCCCAGCGTGACTCTCAGCTTTGACGAGAGGCTGCACCGCCGCCGCAGCAGTCACGAGCGAAGAAGGCGGCAGCGCCGCCGCAGGCTCATGCTCGGGGCGACCGTGCTGCCAATCGGTGGTCTGGCCGTCGGTATTGCCCTTTGGTCAACAGGGAGAGGTCGCACAGATCGCGCTGTGAAGCCAGAGCAGGCATTGGGAACCAGCAGAGCGGCGAGCACTGGTTCCCGGGCAACGGCCACGGTTCCCGGATCGCGGCCAAACGAGTCGCTCTCCAGCCGACCGGCCAGTCCTGCTGCCAGCGGATCGCAAGGCAGTATCGCCCGCGCGGTACCCCGCCCACGGATCGTGCCGAAACTGATCCCCTTCGGCCCTCGTCGACGCGCAGAGATGGTTACATACGCGCTCCGCCACTACGACATCAACTCGTGGCGGCTCGTTCACCCACACGTGATCGTCGAGCACTACACCGCCTCGACTACGTTGTCGTCCGCCTACAACACGTTCGTCGCGGACGTGCCGGACTCAGAACTGCACGAGCTACCGGGCGTGTGCTCTCACTACGTCATCGACACGAACGGAACCATCTACCAGCTCGTCCCCGTGACGATCATGTGCCGGCACACGGTCGGTCTCAACTACACGGCGATCGGGATCGAGCACGTCGGCACGAGCGACCAAGACATCCTCGGCAACCCTCGACAGCTCGGCGCATCACTCAGGCTGACCGTATGGCTCATGCAGCAGAAGGGGATCCAACTCCGGAACGTCATAGGTCACAATGAGAGTCTGACGAGCCCGTACCACAAGGAGCTGTACGCGCCGTGGAAGTGCCAGACCCATGGTGACTGGAACCGTGCAGACATGGATTCTTACCGCGCGAAGCTCAGAAAGCTGGCGAGAGCCTATGCGGTCAAGATAGGGCCTGTGGCCAAGCGCGTGACGCCGCGGTGTTGAACGCCGACTCTGACCCAGGTCTGACCCTGGAGACTTCCCGAGCTGGCCAATCGGTTTGACTACAGGGGCGGAGGGACTCGAACCCCCGACCTACGGTTTTTGGAATCCGTGGTCGCGGAGTACCGCGAGGCGGAGCTGTGCGCGTCGGTTGAAGCGTGGCGGGGAGCGTCGCGCTACTCCGCTCTGCAGTCGAAAAGGCTCTGGCGGCCAACGGGTACGACAGTGGAACGCTGGCTGAACGCATCAACACAGCCGCTGGTGACGGAGTCATCACCGCAGCGCGACAACGCCGAGCGCACGAGGACGTTCGCTCCCTCGGAAACGACATCCTCCCCGACGAGTGGCGGCCTGTCGCAGCGGTCGAGTACGAAGCTGCGCACCACTACGTCCAGCGCATCCTGGAGGACTTCTACGACCAGCGCGACGAGGTCGAGGCGCTACTGGTCGAAAAGGGACGTCTCCCCGCCCAAGTCGACGGCGAGGAGTGAAGGCGGGGCGGCGGAATCTTTAGCCCTAGCCCTAGCCCTCGGGCTCCTCTCCCAGAACCATTTGCGCCATGTGCTCGGCCGAGTCGATGTAGTCGATCGCGCTCTCGATCGGCAGTGAGTAGTCGGGCGCGTGGGCGGCAGTGTCTCGGGCCTTCCGAAGAGCAAAGATCGGGCCGGTCAATCCCCGCGGTAGGTAGCCGCCCGCGACGAGGTCATTCACGACTTGGTCAACACTTCGGATCGCATCGCTGGGCGCGCGATTCCTAAGTGCACTTTCGAGATCGAGCCAAGCTTCGATCACTGCTGTCCGCGGAGAGGTCTCCGCCAGCTTGACGAGGTCCTGCCTCCGAGCCATGCGATCCTCGGTGAGAGGATTCGCCGGGAGATCCGCTTCGGCGATCTCTCGTTCAGCCTCCACGAGGCTCTCGGCGAACTCGGCTTCGACGTCACGCCAGCCAAAGCGTTTCATCCTGCGGATGAGATCCGCGATCTGCCGGCGGAGGAACCAGAACATCACAAGCACGACCGCAGGCCAAGCCAACGCCTCGACAATGCGAACGATGAACTCCTTCCACCCCAACATTTGAGAGCATGACGCCTTTCCTGCCTCCCGGCGGCGGCTATCCGGCGTCGGTTGGCGGAACTTCGAACAACGAGAGCCGTACACGGCCAGTGTCCCGCCATTCAGCACGCAGCGACTCGAACACCGTCCGAAGCAGGTCTTTCTTTCGCGGCAGGATGCGTCGGGGAATGGCGCCCCGAAAATAGGCCTCAACTTCGCGGGGCGACATCGTGAACAACACGTAAGGCTGCCCGGTCTCCTCGTCGTCGAGCCGTTGCGCGTAGCCCTTGTCCATCATGCTCGTGAGGATGCTCAGACGTTGCGTGTCGAACGGGACTGCCCACGTGTACCCGTACTCAGCCGGGACGTAAGGGTCGACAAGCGGCCCCGCCAACGCGCCGATGTCGGAGAGCTCCTCCTGTTCTTGCTCCTCGGATGGCCCGCCGTGCTCGTCCATCGGCTCATCCTACGACCGCGCCGGGCATCTCTCAACCATGAGCCGAGCCTGCGGTTCAATGCTCCGGTTGTCGACGAGGGCGAGGCGCTCGTGAGCGAGTCGGGCGACGCCTAGCCCGACGCCGAGCAGTTGCCCGGCTTCACGCCGTCGCCTCCTCAGAGGCGGCGAGATACGCGTCGAGCAGCCCCGCCGCCTGCTCCTCGTTGCCCGGCATCAGGTGCCCGTAGCGGTCGAGGGCGATCGCGATCGAGGAGTGCCCCATATAGGTCGAGAGCGCCTTTGCGTTGCAGCCCGCCGCGATCATCAGCGACGCGAACGTGTGTCGGGCCTCGTGCAGCCCGAGCGGTTCGAGCCCGGCTGCCCGCCAGACCTTCGCGGCGCGCTTGCGCGGCGCGTCGGCGTCAGGCCGAACGCCAGACCCTCGCTTCGACCGCTGCGGAGCTTGTGCGCGAGCAGGTGGGCGCGGAGCCGGCGGCAATCGGCACCTTGCGGTCGCCTGCGCGCGACTTCGGCTGTACGTACACGTCCGAGGTCGGTTCGTAGGAGCGCTCGACGCGGATCACTCCGGCGGCGAGGTCGATGTCCTCCCAGCGGAGCGCCATCAGCTCGCCGCGCCGCAGGCCTGCGTACAGGGCCGTCGCCCACAAGGCGGGGTCGCTCTCCGGCAGTGCCTCGATCAGCGCCGCAGCCTCGGCAGGGGAGGCGACCCGCTCGCGCCTGCCGCGAACAGCCGGAAGCTCGATGCCGGTCGTCGGGTTGACGGCAACCTCGCCGCGTCCGAGTGCCCGGCGGAAGACCACGCGCAGCGGCATCAGCGCGTTCCGAACGGTCGACGGGTCGAGGCCCTGCGCAAGCAGCCGGTCGGCGAGGTCTTGCTCGTCGAGCACCCGCAGCCGGAGCACCTGGTCGTAGGAGCGGATCACGCTCGGCTTGTACGGGTCGCCCGAGCGGGTTCGGATCAAGCCGTCGCGAGCGCCCGCGAGCCACGCGTCCGCTGCCTCGCGGAGCGTCGTCGTCGAGGGTGCCCGCATCGTGCCCTTGCGAACGGCGATCCCGGCGTCGGAGCGCCAGGCCTTCGCAGCGGCGAGGGTCGGGAACGTCTTGCGGAGGCTCTTGCCGTCGCGGACGGAGTAGACCGCCGCTTCGTGGGACGGGCGGCAGCGGCAGCGTTCCTCGGGCGACGTTGCGGCCGGGCAGCTCCGCCCGTGGCGGACGCGGATACCTGTGGGAGACTTCGAGCAGCATGGGAGAGATGATCTCCTGTGCCGGGGCGGGGCCGTTGGCGCGGTGCCCGCCCATTGACTGTGTCCCCCTGATCATAGGTCCGGCTGCCACACATGCGCGCCAGTTGCGCGCCAGTGCGCGCCCCTCTCAGGCGGATTTCACCGGTCTTGAGCGGAGAGCGCCCTTGCTGGCAAGGCAGGCGCAAAGCCGCACCGTTACGCGGAAACGGCTTGTCCGGTGCGACAGGGGCGGAGGGACTCGAACCCCCGACCTACGGTTTTGGAGACCGCCGCTCTACCAGCTGAGCTACGCCCCTCGGCTCGAGGCATCCAGTGTATCGGCGCCTGACGCGAGCTCCTCGATCGCTCTACGATCACGCCGTGCCCGCGCCTTCGCAGCGACGCGTGCTCGGCATCCTCTTCTTCGCGCTCGCCGTCGCGTTCGGGGGAATCGCGTTCGCCGCCGGCGCGGCGGAGCAGTGGATCATCGTCGCGGCGTCGGCCGCGATCGCTCTGTGGCTGGCCGGGCTGGCCGCCCGCGGGCTCCGTCGCTAGATTCGAGATTGAGGAAATCGCCGGTCCGCCCCGTATTCTCTAGACGTAGCCGTGGCAGACGACACCCAGCCTCTGTGGCGCGAGTTCCGGAAGAGCCGCGATCGCGCCGTGCGCGATCGGTTGATCCTGACCTACGCCCCGCTCGTCAAGTTCGTCGCCGGGCGGCTGGGCAGCGGCCTGCCCGCGCACGTCGACGAGGGCGACCTCGTCTCGTACGGGCTGCTCGGCCTGATCGGCGCGATCGAGCGCTACGACCCCGGCCGCGACGTCAAGTTCGAGACCTACGCGATCTCGCGGATCAAGGGCGCGATCATCGACGAGCTGCGGGCGATGGACTGGGTGCCCCGCTCGGTTCGCGCCCGCGCCCGCGACATCGAGCGGGCGATCATCGCGCTCGAGGCGAAGCTGCACCGGGCTCCGACCGACGAGGAGATCGCGGAGAAGCTCGGAATCACCACGGACGACCTCGACGACAGCCTCACGGACATCTCCCGCTCGTCGATCGCCGCCCTCGACGAGCTCTGGAGCGTCTCGTCCGGAAGCGTAGACTCCGTCGCTCTTATCGATACGATCGAGGACACGTCGGTCCCGCAGCCGTCGCAGGCGCTCGACCAGGTCGAGCTCCGTGAAGCGCTCGGCGACGCGATCGCGCGGCTGCCCGAGCGCGAGAAGCTCGTGATCACGCTCTACTACTACGAGGAGCTGACGCTCCGCGAGATCGGCGAGGTGCTCGGGGTGACCGAGTCCCGGGTCTCCCAGCTGCACACGAAGGCGATCCTCCGCCTGAAGGCGAGGCTCGCCGGCGCCGCCGCCGCGCGCGCGACCGCCGGCCACTAGACGCGGACCGCCCGCCGATAAGATCGGCGGCACAACCACGCCTACGGGGAGGATCGCGCGCGTATGGCCGCTCAGGAGCCTGGAAAGATCCGCAACGTCGCCGTCGTCGGCCACCGGGGGACGGGCAAGTCGTCGCTCGTCGAGGCACTGCTCTTCCAGTCGGGAGCAGTGAACCGGCTCGGGACGGTCGAGCAGGGGACGACGGTCTCCGACTGGGACGAGGACGAGCAGCGGCGTCAGATGTCGCTCTCCGCCTCGCTCACGCACTGCGGGTGGCAGGGACGGAAGATCAACCTGCTCGACACCCCGGGCGACGCCGGCTTCCAGGGCGACGCAATCGCCGTCTCGCACGTCGTCGAGGGCGAGCTGGTCGTCGTCAGCGGCGTGATGGGGGTCGAGGTCGGGACCGGCCGTGCCTGGAATCGCGCGACGCACGAGAGCCTCGCGCGGGTCGTGGTCGTGAACATGCTCGATCGCGAGCGCGCCGATTTCTTCCGCGTCCTCGATGCGCTCCGGACCCAGCTCTCGGACCGCTGCGTCGCCGTACAGATCCCGATCGGGGCAGAGCACGAGCTGACCGGGATCGTCGACGTGCTGCACATGACGGCGTACCTGAGCCCCGAGGGCGCGCGGGAGGGCGCTGCGACGGAGATCCCCGCGGAGGCCGCGGACGTCGCCGCCGAGTACCGCGAGAAGCTGCTCGACGCGGTCGTCGAGACGGACGAAGGGCTGATGGAGCGCTACCTGGAGGGACAGGAGCTGTCGGCCGACGAGGTCGCCCACGCGCTCAAGGACGGGGTCACGCGCGGCGAGGTGTTCCCGGTCGCCGCCGCGGTGGCGACGAAGAACCTCGGCACGACCGCGCTCCTCGACCTCCTCGTCGAGGGTGTTCCCAGCCCGGCGAAGAAGGGGACGCTGATGGACATCGAGGGCGCGAGCGTCGGCGCGTTCGTGTTCAAGACAATCGCCGATCCCTTCGCCGGGCGGATCAACCTCTTCCGGGTGCTCGAGGGGACGGTCACGGCCGATGTCACCCTGACCAACACGCGCGGTCACGGCAAGGAGCGCTTCGGCTCGCTGATGACCGTCCAGGGGAAGGATCACGCCCAGACCGACGGGTTCGGCCCGGGCGACATCGGCGCGGTGGCGAAGCTGAAGGACACGATGACCGGCGACGTCCTGCTCGACAAGGAGGTCGCGCTCGAGCCGCCGCGGTTCGATTTCCCAGAGCCGGTGATGAGCTTCGCGATCACGCCGAGGACGAAGGGCGAGGAGGAGAAGATGGGCCAGGCTCTCCGCCGGCTGACCGAGGAGGACCCGACGCTCGTCCTCCGCCGAGACGCGCAGACAGGCGAGCAGCTCCTCGCCGGCCTGTCGCAGATGCACGTGGAGGTCGCGGTCGAGCGGATGAAGCGGCGGTTCGGCGTCGAGGTCGACCTGCACCAGCCCCGTGTTCCTTACCTGGAGACGATCCGCTCCGAGTCGCGCGCGCAGGGGAAGTACAAGAAGCAGACGGGCGGCCGCGGCCAGTACGGAGATTGCCACATCGTCCTCGAGCCGATCGAGGAGGGGGTGGGCTACGAGTTCGTGGACAAGATCGTCGGCGGGGTCATCCCGCAGGGGTTCAGGCCGGCCGTCGACAAGGGGATCCAGGAGGCGATGCAGCACGGCGAGCTCGCAGGAGCACCGGTGCAGGGGATCCGTGTCCTGCTGGTCGACGGCTCGTACCACAACGTCGACTCCTCGGAGATGGCGTTCAAGATTGCCGGCTCGATCGCCTTCAAGGCCGCCTACGAGAAGGCGGGCCCGGTGCTCCTGGAGCCGATCATGGAGCTCGAGGCCGTCGTTCCCGAAGATGCCGTCGGCGCCGTCAACGGCGACCTGAACTCACGACGCGGCCGACTGCTCGGAATGGAGCCGGCCGGCGGGATGACCGCGATCAAGGCCGAGGTGCCGATGGCGGAGATCCTCACCTATTCCCAGGCGCTGACCTCGTTGACCGGGGGGCGCGGCGACTACCACATGCACTTCCTGCGCTACGACGAGGTGCCGACGCACATCGCCCAGAAGATCATCGAGGAGACGAGGAGCGCGAGGGAGGCCGAGAAGGCCGGAGCCCACTAGGGAAAACCGCTGGAATTCCCTATAGTGGCGAGCGCCGTGAGAACTATGCGAACGATGGAGGCCCGCCGGTGCGCGATCTGCGAGCGGACGCTCCTCGTCGGCGAGCAGGCGGTCCGCTTCGCCCCCGACGGGATCGACGAGTTCGTCGACGTCTGCCCGCTCTGCCAGGAGGTCGCGGTCGACCACGGCTGGGTGCGCGAGGGCAGTCCGCTCGGTCCGGCCGTGCGGAACCCGCGCCGGCGGCGCTCGCTCAACCTGGCGGCGATCCTCGGCGGCGGCCAGCGTCGCCCGGCGGCGGAGGCGATCGTCGCCGAGCCGATCCTGCGCCGTCTGTCGAGCGGCGAACAGGTGGTCGTCGAGGCGGCGGCGCTCTTCAACGCCAGCGACGCCCTGCGGACGGTCGAGGGGATCGCCCGCAGCCTCGGCGAGCCGCAGATCAGCGTGGTCGCGCTCCCCGGCCAGGGCTCCGACGTCGTCATCACCGTGTCCTGGGAGATCTCGTGGTACCAGTACCGCGTCACCTCCGGCGCGACCCAGCCCGTTCGCCTCGTCGAGCGGGGGATGGAGACCTCCGAGCTGGACGCGAAGTTCACGACCTGGAACGCGACCCTCGAGCCGGAGACCGGCGTCGTCCCCTCGATCCACGCCGCGCACTAGACGCCGACCGGCCCGTTCGTAGAATGAGATCGGTGGGGGAGGCCAGGCGATGATCTACTGCGTTGTTCCGAGAGCGCTCGAGGCGGACCTGTTCGCCACGATGGTCTCGTACTACGGCGACAACCCGAACGTGACCGTGATCGTCGATCGGCGCCAGGGACCGGACCGGCGGCGCGGCCGAGTGTATGGCGGGATGCGCGAGACCCGCGACCGGCGGCGCGCTCGCGCGATCGGGACGTTCCCGACGCTCGACGTCGCCTAGATAGCCGCCGCCCGCCCGCTAGTAGAGTGGCCGCCGATGGCGGCGACGCAGACGACGACGTACCGGAACTTCATCGGCGGCGAGTGGGTCGATGCCGCCTCCGGCGAGACCTTCGAGAGCACGAGCCCGGCGACCGGTGAGCCGATCGGGACGTTCCCGAGGTCGGGGCCGGAGGATGTCGACCGGGCCGTCGACGCCGCCGGGCGCGCGTACGAGGAGTGGCGGCTGACGCCGGCACCGGCGCGCGGCGAGATCCTCTACCGCTTCGGGCAGCTCGTCCGCGAGCACAAGGACGAGCTCGCGCTGCTGATGTCGCGGGAGATGGGAAAGGTACTCCCCGAGGCCGGCGGCGACGTCCAGGAAGCGATCGACATGAGCTTCTACATGGCCGGCGAGGGCCGCCGCCTGTTCGGGCACACGACGCCGTCCGAGCTCCGCGACAAGTTCAACATGAGCGTTCGGATGCCGATCGGCGTGATCGGGGTGATCACCCCGTGGAACTTCCCGATCGCGATCCCGTCCTGGAAGATCGCCCCGGCGCTCGTCTGCGGGAACACGGTCGTCTTCAAGCCGGCGACCGATACGCCGGCGCTCGGCGAGCGCTTCGTCGAGCTGCTGGTCGAGGCGGGTGTGCCTCCGGGGGTCGTGAACGTGGTGCACGGGGGAGGGGGCGAGGTCGGCGAGCGGCTCGTCCGCCATCCCGACGTCCCCGTGATCACGCTGACCGGCTCCCGTGAGACGGGCGTGGCGGTCCTGAGGGCGGCGGCCGAGGGCCTCAAGCGCGTCCATCTCGAGCTGGGCGGGAAGAACGCGATCATCGTCATGGACGACGCCGACCTCGACCTCGCCGCCGACGGGATCGTCTGGTCCGCCTTCGGTACCTCGGGCCAGCGCTGCACCGCGGCGAGCCGCGTGATCGTCCATGAGCAGGTCTACGACGCGCTCTGCTCGAAGCTCGTCGCGGCCGCGGAGAAGATGCGCCTCGGCCCCGGCTGGGAGCCCGACACCGATGTCGGCCCGGTGATCAACGCGGGGGCGCTCGAGAAGATCCACTCGTACACGGGCATCGGCACCGACGAGGGTGCGACGCTTCTCACCGGCGGCGAGATCGCGACCGGAGACGGGCTCGACCGGGGCCACTACTACCGGCCGACGATCTTCGGCGACGTCGAACCCGGCATGCGGATCGCGCAGGAGGAGATCTTCGGCCCGACGACGGCGCTGATCCCGGTCCGGGACTTCGACGAGGCGATCAGGGTCGCGAACGGCATCCGGTTCGGGCTCTCGTCGTCGATCTTCACCGCCGACGTCAACCGGGCGTTCCGCGCGATGCGCGACCTCGAGACCGGCATCACCTACGTCAACGCGGGAACGATCGGAGCCGAGGTGCACCTGCCGTTCGGCGGCACGAAGGAGACCGGCAACGGCCACCGCGAGGCGGGCCAGGCGGCGCTCGACGTCTTCACCGAGTGGAAGTCGCTCTACGTCGACTACTCCGGCAAGCTGCAGAAGGCGCAGATCGACACCTGACGCTCGCTCGCATGGGGGGAACGGCCGGTTCCCCCCCATGAGCCCCCTCCCTGACCCTGCGCACCTCAGGAACGGCTCTGGCCGCGCCCGCCATGTCGGGCGCGGCGGCGTGTGGATCGAGGTGTCCGGGAGGGTGTCCGGTGATGCGCGTCGTGGCGAGGCCCCAGTCGGCTATCCGCGGGCGGCCGGTGGACCATCGTCGACCGGATCGCCATTCTCGGGTGGTTCTTCGAGCCGTGATCGCGCCGTCGCGAACCTCACGGCGCAATGCATTTTGCATTACCAATGCTATGGTTGACGCATGGCGCAACTCGTAGCTCGCCTTCAGGATCGTCTCTTGGCGCAAGTCGACGCGCTCGTGAAGGACGGCCTTGTGGCAAGCCGCTCCGAAGCGGTGCGACTCGGTCTGGAGCGACTTGTCGACGAGCACCGCCGCCGCCGGGCCGGAGAGCTGATCGTCTGCGCGACCCGAAGCGCGGCGACATCCTCGTCTTCCATCCGAACGGCATCGGCGACCAGCACCTGAACGTCGACTCCGCCTCGGACGAGACGTT
>JBBRXG010000104.1:0-10773 GCA_038248655.1 Gaiellales bacterium | reverse complement strand
GGCTTCTACAACGAGGAGAGGCTGCACGAAGAACTCGGCGACGTGCCACCGGCCGAGTACGAACAATTAGATTACAAGAAAGACAACATCAAGACCCTGTCAACCAGATAACTGAGCCTCCAACAAACCCAGGGTCCTTCATGGCGCTTGGAGCTTCCGCTCCGCGCGCTCCCAGTGGCCAGTGCTCCGACCGGCGCGGCTCCATCAGAGGACAGCCAGCCGGTCGCGGTGGACGGCTTCGACGCCGCGCCCGCCGGCCTCGCGGGCCGGCACGGAGGCGATCCCCCTCGCGAACGCGATCCCGTCGGGGCCGACGAGCTCGACCGCGTCACCCGGCTCAAACGCGCCCTCGCAGGAGACGACGCCGACGCCGAGCAGGCTCGCCCCCTCCTCGACAACGGCCCGCCGCGCCCCTTCGTCGACAGCAATGCGCCCGCGAACCGGCTTGCCGAACCGGAGCCAGAGCTTGAACGCCGGCTCGCTGCGCTCGGCGGCGCCGAAGCGCGTCCCTCGCGGCTCGCCCGCGAGGATCGGCGCCAGCACCGAGTCGGCCGTCCCGCCCGCGATCACGGTCGGGATCCCTGCGGCGGCGGCAAGCTCGGCGGCGAGCACCTTGCTGCGCATCCCGCCGCGGCCGAGCGGGCTGGTCGCCTCCAGCCCCGCTTCGCGCGCAAGCGGCCCCTCGGCGATCAGCTCGGCGCCGGGAGTGCCCGGCGCCCTCGTATAGACACCCTCGACCTCGGTCAGGAGGACGAGCAGCCGCGCGCGCACGAGCACCGCCACCTGGGCGGCGAGCGCGTCGTTGTCGCCGAAGGTGATCTCGTCGGTGGCAGTGGCGTCGTTCTCGTTCACGACCGGGACCGCTCCGAGCTTGAAGAGCGCGGCGAGCGCGTTCCGAACGTTGACATAGGTCGTGCGGTCGCCGACGTCGGCGGCGGTGAGCAGCAGCTGCGCCACCGGCAACGGCGCAAGCGCGCGCTCCCACGCAGCCTGGAGACGCGCCTGGCCGAGAGCCGACGCGGCCTGGAGCCGGTCGATACGGCGGGGCCGGCGGGCGACGCCGAGCTGCGGCAGGCCGAGCGCGATCGCCCCGGACGAGACGACGCAGACGTGCTCCCCGCCGCGAACGACCGCCGCGATCTCCCGGCCGCGCGCGCCCAGCAGCGAGCGGCGCACGCGTCCATCCGGCCCGGCGACAAGGCTCGACCCCAGCTTCACGACAACTGTCACCGGCGCTGCGTCCCATCGCCGACCACGCGATACTGGCGCAGCCAGAGGTCGCGATAGGTGACCGGCCCGCGCGGTCCGGGGACGCCGTCCACATTGATGCCGGTCTCGGGCGCGCCGGTCAGCTCGAAGCCGTCGGTGAAGCGCGTCGGCGCATGCCAGAAGGCGGCCGTGCCGCGGTAGCCGTCGAGGAAGCGCTCCGCTGCCCCGGCGTTCTCGGTGACGATCCCGGCGGCGAGACCCGACGTCTCTTCGTTCGCGACCTGCACGGCGCCGTCGAGCCCGTCGACGAGCGCAACCGTTACCGTCGCGACGCGCTCAGGGTCGCTCGCCCACTCATGCCCGAGCGGCCGGTCGAGCGGCAGCGCACCGTCGACCTCGCCCCGCACTTCCAGCCCAAGAGTGCGGAACAGCCGGACGAGTTCTGCGGCAAGGGGCGCAGCGCTCCGGTCGACCAGCAGGAGGTTGAGGCGATTGCAGACGCCGAGCCGGTCGACGCTCGCCTCCGCGAGCGCCAGCGCCCGGTCCCGCGAGGCGGCCTCGTGGACGTAGAGGACGCCGCCGCCCTCGGCGTGCGCGAGTGTGCGCACCCCGCTCTGCGCGGCGAGCCGGGCGAGCTCAGCCGTGCTCGGGCCGCTGCCGCGCAGAATCACGAGCGGCACGAGGCGCGGCATCGAGACGAGTGCGCGGGCTCCCTCGCGATCGCCGGAACGCACGAGCCCGACCGCCGCCGGCGGCAGGCCGACGCGCTCGAGCGCCGGATGCAGCACCTCGTCGACCAGCGCGGTGACCGTGCGCAGCGCAGCGCCGCCGGTGCGCAGAACCGCGGCGTTCAGGCTCTTCAGCAGCTGCCCGGCGACGTCGAGCGCGACGTTCGGCCGCGCCTCGAAGTTTGCACCGACCGTCCCGATCGGGATCCGCCGCTCGTGCACGGCGAGGCCGTTGGCGAGCGTCCGCGTACCGATCTCGCGCTCGAGCGGCTCGAGCCCTGCCGTCGCATCGACCTGCGCGGCGAGCACCTCGATCCGCGCCTCGTCGAGGCGGAGCCGGTCGAGCGTGCCCTCGTCGAGGCGGCCGGTCGCCGCCTCGACGTCGGCGTCGTTCGCCCGCTGCACCTCGGCGCGACGTTCGCGCAGGATCGCTGCCGCCTCCGTCAGCGCGGCTGCGACCGGGTCGTCCTGCAAGTCCGGCGCGGCCGTGCGGGCGGCCAGCGCCTCCCGCTCGATCTCGTCGTGCAGTGCCACTGCAGTATGTATAGTCGCTCCCGAGAGCGGGCGATCCCCGCTCACATCAAGAGAGGTCGAGGGCACCGGCCCGAGGACGCCTCGGCAACCTGCCGCCATAGCGGCAAGGTGCCAAACCCGGCGAGCCAGACGGCTCGAAGGATGTCGAGCGAAGGGAAGGAGCAAACCGTTGCCCGCTACAGCACTCCGTTGCCGCAACTGCGAGGCCGAGCACGCCCTCGAGGCAGTCGGCGTCTGCCCCCGCTGCTGGGGGCCACTCGACCCCGTCTACGACCGCGAGGCGACGCGCGCGATCACCCGCGAGTCGATCGCCGCCGGACCGCCGTCGCTGTGGCGCTACGCGCCGTTGCTACCCGTCGATGCCCCGGCCGAGCAGCGGCTCGCCCCCGGCCTCACCCCGCTCGTGCAGGCGCCGCGACTCGCAGCCGAGCTCGGCGTCGGCGAGCTCTGGCTGAAGCTCGACACGGCCAACCCCACGCACTCCTTCAAGGACCGGGTCGTCGCCGTCGCGACCGCGAAGGCGCAGGAGCTGGGTCTGACGACGCTCGCCTGCTCGTCGACGGGCAACCTCGCCAACGCGATCGCGGCCCGCGCGGCGGCGGAAGGGCTCGACGCGGCCGTCTTCTGCCCGGCCGACCTCGAGCCCGAGAAGCTGACTGCGACCGCCGCCTACGGAGCAACGCTCTACACCGTCGCCGGTACCTACGACGATTGCAACCGGCTGACGATCGAGCTCTCGTTCGAACTGCCGTGGGCGTTCGTCAACGTCGGCCTGCGCAGCTACTACGCCGAGGGCTCGAAGACGATCGCCTACGAGATCGCCGAGCAGCTCGGCTGGCGGACACCCGACGTGGTCGCCTCGCCGATCGCATCCGGGTCGCTGTACTCGAAGCTGCACCAGGCGTTCACGGAGCTGCGCGACCTCGGCCTCGCCGACGGCGACCTCCCCCGGCTCGTCGGCGGCCAGGCCGCCGGCTGCGCGCCGGTTGCGACCGCATTCGCGGACGGTGTCACGGTGCGCCCCGTCAAGCCGGCGACCGTCGCCCGCTCGCTCGCGATCGGGAGCCCGGCCGACGGGGATCTCGCCGTCGCCACGGCCCGCGCGACCCTCGGGGCGATCCACGCGGTCGCGGAGGACGAGATCGGCGAGTGCATGGCGCTGCTGGCAGAAACAACAGGCGTGTTCGGCGAAACGGCCGCAGGAGTCACGCTCGGCGCACTCCGGGCAGCCGTCGCCGCGGGCGAGGTCGGCCCAGAGGACCGCGTCGTACTCCTCGTCACGGGCGACGGCCTGAAGACGCCCGGCCCGGTCGCCGACCGCTTCCGGCCCATTGCGATCGACGCGGACGCGGACACCCTGCTCGAACGGCTCGGCCAAGCGGTCTGACCAGCCAGGACTTCGTCCAGCGCGGGCAGGCGTTCGGACTCCCCACGCATCCACGCGCCAACAGTGGGCCCTGCTGAGCCAACTCGGGCTGAATCAGGCCGAGTTGGCCAGCGCCTCGGCAAGACCGAATCGGCCTGACCAGATCGCGCTGCCGACGATCGCCCCCTCGCAGCCGAGCTCCTGCAACCGGCCGAGATCGTCCAGTAAGGCGATCCCGCCTGCGGCCAGGACCGGCAAGCCCGCCTCCAGGACGTCTGCGAGGAGCCGGAGGTCAGGGCCCGCGAGCGAGCCGTCTCGACGCGTGCTCGTCACCAGCAGGCGGCGGACGCCCGCGGCCGCGCAGCGGCGTGCGAGCTCCGCAGCGGCCAGCTCGGATTCGGTCGTCCATCCGTCGGCGACGACCTTTCCGTCACGGGCATCCACCGCGACCACGAGCCGCTCGCCGAAACGCTCCGCCAGCTCAGGCAGGGGTACGCTCACGCCTGTCCCTCCCCCAAGGGCAGCCGTGCCCACGATCGCGCGGGCGGCGCCTGCCGAAAGGGCCGCCTCGACGGCGTCCGCGTCGCGGAGGCCGCCGCCGAGCTGTACCGGCACGCCCGTGGCGACGACCCGCTCGACGAGGCCCGGGGTCGGCCGGCCAGAGAACGCGCCGTCGAGATCGACCACGTGCAGCCAGGTCGCGCCCTCGGCCGTAAACCGCTTCGCGGCGGCCACCGGGTCTCCGCCCTCGATCGTGACGTGCTCGCGGCGGCCCTCCGCGAGGCGGACACACCGCCCTTCGAGGATGTCGATCGCGGGGATGACCAGGGGCGGTGCCATGGCAATGTGTTAGCATGTTAGCATGATGACACAGCAGATGGCGGAAGAGGCTCGACATGCGGTCGAAGACGTCCCGGGGTTGGACGACCTTGCGACGGCGATGCTCTCGCTGCGCACCGAGGACGAGACGAAGCGCTTTCTACGCGACCTTTGCACCCTCGCCGAGCTCGAGGCGCTCGCCCACCGCTGGCAGATCGTCCGGCTGCTGGCGGAGAAGCTCCCCTACCTGGAGATCGCCGGCCGCGTGCGCACGAGCACGGCGACCGTCACGCGCGTGGCCCAATGGCTGCGCCACGGCGCAGGCGGCTACTCGCTCGCGCTCGCACGAACCGGCCGCAAGCGCGGCTAGCGGGCGGTCGTGAGCGCCGGGGCCGCAGGCCGGCTGCTCGTCGCCGTCCCCTCGAAGGGCCGGATGGCGCCGCCCGCGCTGGAGCTCTGCTCCGCCGCGGGCCTCCGCTTCGAGGCGGGCGAGCGGGCACTGCACGTTCCCTGCCAGAACGCGCCGGTCGACCTGCTGCTGGTCCGGCCGCACGACATTCCCGAGTACGTCCAGGACGAGGTCGTCCACGTCGGGATCACCGGCGCAAACCTCGTCGCTGAGGCTCGTGCCGACGTCCTCCGTCTCGCCGACCTCGGCTTCGCCCGCTGCACCCTCGAGGCGGCCGTGCCGACGGGCTCCCCGCAGCAGACGCTTGCTGATCTGAACGGCACGCGCGTGGCCACTGCTTACCCGGTCTCGACGCGCGCCGTGTTTGACGAGCTCGGCGTCGAGGCCGAGCTCGTCACCGTCTCTGGGTCGGTCGAGGCGGCGCCGCGGCTCGGCCTCTCGGAGGCGGTCGTCGACCTCGTCTCGACCGGCTCGACGGCGAGTGCAAACGGACTGCGCCGGATCGGCACGCTGCTCGAGTCGGAGGCGATCCTGATCGCGAACCGGGGCGCGCTCGAGCGCCAGGGAGGCCTGATCGGCCGCCTCCGGTTGATGCTCGAAGGCGTCGTCGCCGCGCGTCGGCGGCGCTATGTGATGCTGAACGCGCCCGAGGAGGCGCTGCCCGCGATCCGCCAGCTGCTGCCGGGGATGGGCGCGCCGTCGGTGCTCTCGCTCGCCGAGCCCGGGCAGATCGCCGTGCATGCCGCCGTCGACGCCGACGAGATCTGGGACCTCTTGCCGCCGCTGAAAACGGCCGGCGCATCGTCGATCCTCGTCGTTCCCGTGGAGCGGCTCATTCCGTGAGAGAGTTCGCGTTCGAAGAGGTCTTTCCGCGTGTCGCCGAGATCGTCGCCGACGTTCGCGCGCGCGGCGACGCCGCGCTGCTCGACTGGAGCGAGCAGCTCGACGGCGAGCGGCCGGCCGCTCTGCGTGTCCCAGTCGAGCAGCTCGAGCGCGCACGCCTCGACGAGGTGTCGCTGCAGGCGATCCGTCGCGCGGTCGAGGCGGTCGAGGCCTTCCACGCGCCCCAGCGCCCGGTGGACATTTCGGTGACGACGATCCCCGGCGTCGTCGCCGAGCGGCGATTCCGCCCACTCGACTCGGTCGGGATCTACGTCCCCGGCGGCCGCGCGCCGCTCGCCTCCTCGCTCGTGATGACGGCAGTGCCGGCCCGAATCGCCGGCGTGCGACGGATCGCCGTTGCGACGCCGCGGC
Source organism: Gaiellales bacterium (assembly GCA_038248655.1). Taxonomy (GTDB): domain Bacteria; phylum Actinomycetota; class Thermoleophilia; order Gaiellales; family Gaiellaceae; genus DATBLE01. The sequence goes on along the minus strand of JBBRXG010000104.1, from coordinate 4,454 downwards.
CGCACGAGGCGGTCCTCGCAACCGCGAGCGAGCTCAGCATCGACGAGGTGTATGCGGTCGGCGGCGCCCAGGCGATCGCTGCCCTCGCGTACGGAACCGAGTCGATCTTGCCGGTCGACAAGATCGTCGGGCCCGGCAACCGCTGGGTGGCCGCCGCGAAGCTGCTCGTCTCGGGCCGGGTCGCGATCGACCTTCCGGCGGGGCCGAGCGAGGTGCTCGTCGTCGCCGACGACAGCGCCGACCCGGCCCACTGCGCAGCCGACCTGCTCGCGCAGGCCGAGCACGGGCCCGACAGCGAGGCGATCCTCGTGACGACCAGTATCGCCCTCGCAGCCGCGGTCCGCGTGCTCTGCGGCGACCGGGCGACGATCGAGGTCGTCGAGACACTGGCCGCAGCGATCGCGCGCGCGAACGACTACGCGCCCGAGCACCTCGAGTTGCTCGTTGCCGATCCCGAGTCCGCCGCCACACAGGTCTCCAACGCCGGTTCGGTCTTTCTCGGGACCACAGCCGTCCTCGGCGACTACGCCGCCGGCGCAAACCACGTCCTCCCCACGGGCGGCCTCGCCCGCGGCGCCGGCGGGCTCGGGCTCGAGGCGTTCCTGAAGCCGGTCCAGTACGTGCGTGCCACGCCCGAGGGGCTCGCGGCCGCGCGCGAGACTGTCGAGGCGCTCGCCCGGCTCGAGGGCCTGCCGCTGCACGCGGCGGCGGTGGCTGCGCGATGAAGCCGCGGCCAGTCCCGGCCGGCTTCACGCCGTACGTCTGGGCTTCGACCGCCGCGGAGATCGCCTCGCGCCACGGGCTGCGCCTCGCCGAGGTGATCCGATTCGACACGAACGTCCCACCGCTCCCCGGCGTGCCGCAGGTGCCGGTCGGCGAGAGCTTCGCGCGCCTGAACGAGTATCCGGAGGGCACGTACCTCGAGCTGCGCGAGGCCGCCGGCGCCTACGCGGGCGTCGACCCGGACCGCGTCGTCGTCGGCGCAGGCGCCGACGGGCTGATCGCGCTCGCCGCACGGACGTTCCTCGGCCCCGGCCGGCGCGCCTACGTCCCGTCGCCGACGTACCCGCTGTACACGATCGCGAGCCAGATCGAGGGCGCCGAGCTCGTCGGCTCACCGAAGGAGGCCGACCTGGTCTGGGTCTGCAACCCGAACAACCCCACCGGCGAGCTCGTCGAGCCGGAGGAGATCGCCGCGCTCGCCCGTTCGGTCCCCGACACCGCCGTCGTGGTCGACGAGGCCTACTTCGAGTTCGGCGGGAAGACAGTCGTGTCGCTGATCGCCGAGATACCCAACCTGATCGCGATCCGGACGCTCTCCAAGGCGTTCGGCTTCGCCGCCCTCCGGGTCGGGTACGCGGTCGCCTCGGCGGAGGCGGCGCGGGAGCTCACCCGCCGGCGCGACCCGGCCCCCGTTGCCGCTTCCGCAGCGAGGATCGCCGCCGCCGCACTCCGCGCCCCGCAGCTCGACGCCGAGGCGACGATCGCCGAGCGCGAGCGGATGCGCCGTGCGCTCGACGCGGCCGGCTTCGACTGCCCGCCCTCGCACGCGAACTTCGTCCTCGTCCGGGTGGACGACGAGGCCCTCGCCGACCGGCTCGAGCGACAGGGTCTCGTCGTCCGCCGCTTTCCCGGCGCGATCCGGATCACCGTCCGGCTGCCGGCCGAGAACGATCGAATTCTTGCCGCTCTCGGCGCCGCCCCGGCACCGTCGGTGACGCGCTCGGCACTCGTCGTCCGCACGACGGCTGAAACGGCGCTGCGCGTGTCGCTCGCGCTCGACGGCCAGGGCCGCGCGCGCGTGGCGACCGGTGTCGGGTTCCTCGACCACCTGCTGGCGCAGCTCGCGTTCCACGGCCGCCTCGATCTCGAGGTCCTCGCCGGCGGCGACGTCGACGTGGACGCGCACCACCCGCTCGAGGACGAGCACGCCGCGCTCGGCGACGGGCTGGCCGAGGCGCTCGGCGCCCGCGACGGCGTCACGCGCTACGGGTCGGCGACCGTGCCGATGGACGAGGCCCGGGCGACGGCCGCGGTCGATCTCGTTCGACGCCCCCACGCCGAGGTCGCGCTCGGCTTCCACGGCGAGCGCGTCGGCGAGCTGGCGGTCACGCTCCTGGCTCACGCGCTCGAGCGATTCGCCATGCAGGCCGGGCTGACGCTGCACGTCGACGCGACCGGCGAGGACGACCACCATCTCGCCGAGGCCACGTTCAAGGCCCTCGGCCGCGCGCTCCGCGAGGCGTGCGCCCTGAACGGGAGCGCCCTGATCCGCTCGACAAAGGGCGAGCTGTGATCCAGCTCGTCGACTACGGCGCCGGCAACCTGCGCAGCGTCTGCTCGGGCTTCGAGCGGACCGGCGCCGAGGTGGCGGTGACGGCCGACCCGGACGTCGTCCGGGACGCACCGCTCGTCGTCATCGGCGGCGTCGGCAACGCCGAGAGCGCCGTGCGAGGGCTCGAGGCGCGAGGCCTCGCCGCCGCTCTACGGGAGCGCGTCGCGGCCGAGCGGCCGGTGCTCGGGATCTGCCTCGGCATGCAGCTCCTGTTCGAGGAGAGCGAGGAGGGCGGCGCGGGGCTCGGCGTGCTGCGCGGGCGCGTCGAGCGGCTGCGCGCGGCCCGCGTCCCGCACATGGGCTGGAACCCCTTGCGACTGACGGGTCCGACGGCGCTGCTCGACAGCCTCGACGGCGAGGACGTCTACTTCGCCCACTCCTTTGCCTGCGCCCCGGACGAGGCGGTGGCTGTGGCGGAGGTCGACCACGAGGGGCCGGTCGTGGCCGCGGTCGAGCGCGGAGCGATCGCCGGCGTGCAGTTCCACCCCGAGCGGAGCGGCGCGGCCGGCGCACGTGCCCTCCGCAACGCCCTGGCATGGTCAAGAAGCGCGTGATCCCCTGCCTCGACGTCGCCGGCGGCCGCGTCGTCAAGGGCGTCCGCTTCGAGGACTTGCGCGAGGTCGGCGACCCCGTCGAGCTCGCCGCCCGCTATTCCGAGCTGGGCGCCGACGAGCTCGTCTTCCTCGACGTGACCGCGACGATCGAGGGGCGGCGCCCGCTGCTCGAGCTGGTCGAGCGCGCGGCAGCGGAGCTCGAGATCCCGTTCACGGTCGGCGGCGGCGTCGCCGGGCTCGAGGACGCGCAAGGCCTGCTCCGAGCGGGCGCAGACAAGGTCGCCGTCAACCGGGCGGCGGTCGACGACCCGTCGTTGCTGACGGCGCTCAGAGACGAGTTCGGCGCGCAGGCGGTCGTCTGCGCGATCGACGCGCGCGGCGGCGAGGTGGTCACGCACGGCGGACGCACCCCGCGCGGCCTCGACGCAGTCGCGTGGGCGGAGCGCGCGGTCGAGTCCGGCGCCGGCGAGATCCTGCTCACCTCGATCGATGCTGATGGCACCCGGGCGGGCTACGACCTGGAGCTGACCGGCGCGGTCGCCGGAGTGGTGCCGGTGCCGGTCATCGCCTCCGGCGGCGCGGGGAACGCGCAGCACCTTGCCGATGCCTTCGCGGCCGGCGCGGAAGCGGCGCTGGTCGCGTCGATCGTGCACGAGCGCCCTGAACGTCTGACCGAGTTGAAGCGCGAATTGCAGGCGGCGGGATGGCCGATCCGGCTCTGACCCCGGCGATCGTGCAGGACGCGGGCGATGGGCGGGTCCTCATGCTGGCCTGGATGGACGAGGAGGCCCTGCAACTGACGCGCGAGACCGGCGAGGCGTGGTTCTGGAGCCGCTCGCGACGCAGCCTCTGGCGCAAGGGCGAGACGTCCGGAAACACCCTGGCAGTCGTCGAGCTTCGTGACGACTGCGATGGCGATGCGATCCTCCTTCGTGTCCGGCCGAACGGCCCGGTCTGCCACACCGGTTCGCGCTCCTGCTTTGCTCCCTGGCTCTGGCGACGGGTGGCCCAGCGGGCGAAGCAGCGTCCGGAAGGCTCGTACGTCGCGCGGCTGCTCGACGAAGGGCCGGCGGCGTGCGCGCGCAAGGTCGGGGAGGAGGGGCTCGAGACCGCGCTCGCCGGGGCGGCCGAAAGCAACGAGCGGCTAGTCGAGGAGCTCGCCGACCTCTGGTTCCACAGCTACGTTCTGCTCGCCGCTCGCGGACTCGACCCAGCGGCGGTCGAGGCCGAGCTCGAGAGGCGGATTCGATGATGGTCGGCTACCACCTCCACCTGCGCGATCCCGGTCCAGCCGCCGTCCAAAGGGCCTGGGCGTGTCGTTCGGGGCGGGATCTCGGTCGGCTCAGGGGCGACGTTCGTACTCGGCTTCGAGGGAGGGCGGCTCCACGGGCACGATCAATGGCGGGATCGACGCCACTGGCGCAAGCTCCGTGCAAGTTCACTTCGCACGCATCAACGGTGGCCTCTCGATCCAAGGCGGCGAGGGGTTCTTCTCGACCGTCGAGGACAACGTCATTCACGGCGGCGCCACGATCAACGGCTCTGGCGTGCTCCGCACCTCGTTC
>JBBRXG010000103.1:0-10832 GCA_038248655.1 Gaiellales bacterium | reverse complement strand
GATCTCCACCTCGTACAGCTCGAGGTCGCGCAGGTCGGCGCTCGCGCTCGCCACGGCGGGAACCTAACCATCGCCCCGGACGCGACGACTCGCGCGCAGCCGGAGCCGATTACGCGACGCCACCAGTCGCGAGGCGCAGGGTTGAGCGTCTATCAGATCGCGCACCGGCGGCTGAACGGCTGAACCTCCGCGTGATCTCAGCCGCTCTCAGAGCACCAGAAACGGCTTGTTCAAGCTAAATCGGACCCTGCACAACCCCAATCGAGCGGGCTCATAACCCGGAGGTCGCAGGTTCAAATCCTGCCCCCGCCATTTCTCGACGAGCGGCCAGCGGCGCTGTGCCTAGTGCACCTTCTTCCGGATCAGCTTGCCCGTCGGAGTGAGCACGTACCACAGGCCGCCGTTCAGGTCCACAGCCTGCCCCGTGGCGACACCGGGCCGCGTGTCGGAGACATACGTGTACAACGGCCACCGAGCGTAGGTGACGACGCGACCTCCGGCTGGACTGGGATCGCTGCCGAGCAACGACGCCTTCGCGCGACCGACAGCGACAGCCTTCGCGCCGCGGGGGAGCTTGACCGGAGGCCAGACCGCTGCGCACACACGCACGCAGGTGACCCGCTTCCGCTTGTCCGGAACGAACATGTACAGGGTCCGGCCCCGGCCGTCGACGAGCACGTAGCCCAGGCCCTTCAGCTTCCTGGTCGAGATCACGACCTTCTTCACTGGCTTCGCCTCGTGCCGAATCGCCGAGGCGACGGCCGCGCCGGGAAGCGCCAGCGCTGTCATTGCGAGGATTGCGACCGACTTCCGCATACACACCTCCTCGCCTGCCGAGACGTCTTTCAGAGTCTAGCGGTCGCCGACCAGCTGTTGTTCGACTTCGAGGAATCATGGCGGCGGACGAGTCGCTCGTTGCCCCGCGTGCAGAACGACTTCCGGAATTTCCGGCCCGTCTTCGACCGCACCTTCCTCGACACTGTCGTCCGGCGGATGGACGACAACGAGGGACATCCTCGAGCGCATCCTGGACGAGCCGGAGTTCCGGCAGACGCGTCTCGATCACTACGCGGAGCGGCTCTACGGGCGGTTCCGCGTCGACCCACGATCCACTCGGGATTTCCGGATCTTTCTGACCGTCGTCGAGGTTGGACCCGCGCGTCACTCGTCGAGCAGCCGGTCGATCGCCCGTTCGAGGGGCGGCAGATCCCGCTCGACAATCGCGAGGACTCGGTCGACCTCGATCCTGAAGTACTCGTGATCGATCAGGTCGCGCAACCCGGCGACGTCCGCCCAGGGGATCGCGGACTCCGAATCCCTTGTCCCGGGCGATAGCTTCTTCACGGCCTCTCCAATGACCACGAACTCGAAGAGGAGCGCGTCGTGCAACAGCGGGTCATCCTCAGCTTCGGGCTACTGCCTGGCTCGTGCGAGATGCCCGTGGATCGCGAGGATTGCGTCCTTGATGTCTCGCAGACGCTCTTGCTCGTTCCGGCTCATAGCGGTAGCGCTTCGGCCTCGACCTCACCCCGGATGCGCTCCTTGAGCAGGTCGGGCGTTGCAACGTCGACGGGGATACTCAGGATCTCCTGAGCCTCACGGCGGAAGGCGGCGAGGTCGAGGATCGTTCTGCCCGGCTCGAGGTCGACCAGGAGGTCGATGTCGCTGTCGGCTACCTCCTCGCCGCGGGCCAGCGACCCGAACACCCGCACCCTGCGCATCCCGTGCTCGCGCGCCGCGTCGAGCAGGCGCCGCCGACGCCTGCGCAGCTCGCGTGCGCGCGGGCCAAGCTGTCCCCGCACCGAGATGCTCGCGGCTGAGGGTTCGGTCGCCCGGACGTCGCGAACCTGCACGCGGCGCCCGCATGCCGACAGGAGCCGCTCGAGCGTCGGCAACGTGGGAAGGGTCACGTCCGTCTCGTAGCGGGCGAGCGCCGGCTGGGATGTGCTCGCCCGCTCAGCGAGCTCTGCTTGGGAGAGCCCTGCGCGGATGCGAGCGCGACGGATCATCTCGGCCACCTGCGACACAGACGCGACTATACCTGTTTCGATATTGATCGAGCGTGTTCACTGCTGCTCAAAAGGCCCGCAAGAGTAGGTCGCGAGGGGCGCCGGTTTCTTGCAACCCTTTCGTGCACATCGCGGAAAGGGAGACGAGTGAAGCATCAGTCGCTGGCCAACGAACGCGGCGCAGATGAGAATCCCTCCGTTGAGGAACGCGTGACTCGCATCGAGGGGACGGCGCCGTTGCTCGAGAGGGGCAGGGAGGCGTTCGGAAGACGGGCGTGGCTCGAGAGTTTCGAGCTGCTCTCCGGAGCTGAGCTGGAAGAGCCCCTCCGGGGTGAAGATCTCGAGTTGCTCGCGACGAGCGCGTTCATGCTCGGCCGCGACGACGACCAGACTCGGGGCCACGAGCTGGCCCATCACCGTTACCTGGAGGCGGGCGAAAGGCGGCGCGCGGCGCGCGTCGCCCTCTGGGCCGGGATGCACTTCGCGGCGCAGGGAGAGATCGGGCCGGCGAGCGGGTGGCTCGGCCGCGCGCAGCGGCTGCTCGACGAGGAGCCCGGTGAGTCCGCAGAGCGCGGCTACCTGCTGATTCCGGTCATGTTCCGGCACGAGGCCGCGGGCGACTGGGAGGCGGCGGCCGCCGCCGCCGGACAGGCAGCCGAGATCGGCGAGCGCTTCGGCGATCGCGATCTCTTCGCGCTCGCGCTGCACGGGCAGGGCCACATGCTGGTCAGAAGCGGCCGGGTGCCGGAAGGGCTTGCGCTGCTCGACGAGGCGATGGTCGCGGTCACCGGAGAGGACGCGTCGCCGATCGTGACCGGGCTCGTCTACTGCGGCGTCATCCTCGCCTGCCAGGACGTGTACGAGGTCCGCCGCGCGCGCGAGTGGACGACCGCGCTGTCGCGGTGGTGCGAGCAGCAACCGGAGATGGTTGCGTTCACTGGCCGCTGTCTCGTCCACCGCGCGGAGATCCTCCAGTTGAGCGGCTCGTGGCCGGAAGCGCTGGAGGAGGCCAGGCGCGCCGGCAGGCGCTTCGTCGAGACGAAGAATCCGGCGGCGGGGCTCGCCCACTACCGCCAGGGCGAGCTCCTACGGCTGCGGGGCGAGTTCGCCGCCGCCGAGGAGGCGTACAAGGATGCGAGCCGGTCGGGCTGGGAGCCCCAACCGGGACTCGCGCAGCTACGACTGGCGCAGGGGAAGCGCGACGCGGCCGTCGCGTCGATTCGGCGGGCGCGCGCGAGCGCGACCGAGCCCCTCAGGCAGACGACGCTCCTTCCCGCCTGCGTCGAGATCATGCTGGCGGTCGGCGAGATCGGGGAGGCTCGCGATACCTGCCGCGAGCTCGACGAGCTCGCCGACCGGTACGAGAGCGCGATGCTCCGTGCGCTGGCCGCCTACGCGCGGGGTGCGGTCGAGCTCGCGGCAGGCGAAGCCGAGGCTGCGCTCGTCGCGCTCCGTGCCGCGTGGCAGGTATGGCAGGAGCTCGAGGCGCCGTACGAGGTCGCGCGAACGCGCAGTCTCATCGGTCAGGCCTGTCGCGCGCTCGGCGACGAGGAGACAGCGGCGCTGGAGCTCGAAGCGGCCCGGTTCGTCTTCGACGAGCTCGGGGCCGCGCCGGACCTCGCTCGGCTCGCGGCGCTGACGATGCCCGCCGACACACACGGCCTCTCGAAGCGCGAGCTCGAGGTGCTGCGGCTCGTCGCGGCGGGGAAGAGCAACCGGGAGATCGGATCAGCGCTCGTCATCAGCGAGCACACGGTCGCCCGGCACCTCCAGAACATCTTCGCGAAGCTCGGCCTCTCGTCGCGAACCGCGGCCACCGCGTTCGCCTTCGAGCACGAGCTCGTCTGATCTCCACGCGTGGTCAGGAATGACCACGCCAGGTGTTCGGCGGATTGGTGGATTCGCGCGATGCGCCGGTGTCTTGCCTCCCCTACGGTCGGCGGAATGCGACCGGAAGGAGAGAGACGATGACGACGCAGGCAGAGCGGTTCGACACGGTGATCGTCGGCGCGGGGCAGGCCGGCCTCGCCGCCGGCTACTACCTGAAGCGAGGAGGCGAGAGCTTCGCGATCCTCGACGCCGGAGAGCGAGTGGGCGACCCGTGGCGAAGGCGCTGGCCCTCGCTTCGGCTCTACACGCCGGCGAAGTACGACGGCCTGCCGGGGATGCGGTTTCCCGCCGGCGGCAACACGTTTCCGAGCACGAACGCGATGGCGGGCTACCTCGAGTCGTACGCGACGCGGTTCGAGCTTCCCGTTCGCTCGGGCGTCCGCGTCGATCGCCTCTCGAGGAACGGGGACGGCTACGTCCTGGCGGCCGGCGAGCGGCACTTCGAGGCGGACAATGTCGTCGTCGCCACCGGCGTGATGCAGGTTCCGCTGATCCCCGACTTCGCAGGCGAGCTCGACCCGCGGATGACGCAGCTCCACTCGAGCGACTACCGGAGCCCGGATCAGCTGCGGGAGGGTGCCGTTGTCGTCGTCGGTGCCTCCCACTCGGGCGCCGACATCGCCTTCGAGGTGGCCGCCGAGCACCGGACGATCCTGTCGGGGCGGTCCACGGGCCAGCCGCCCTTCTCGGTCGAGAGCCGGTGGGCGCGCGTGCTCACGCCTCTGCTCAAGCTCCTCGCCACGCGCGTACTGACGGTCGACACGCCGATCGGCCGGAAGGCGCGTCCGGAGATCCGATCCCACGGCGCGCCTCTGCTGCGGGTCCAGTCAGCCGACCTCGCCGCCGCGGGAGTCGAGCGGGTCTTCGCCCGCGTGACCGGGGTGCACGACGGGCTCCCGGTGCTGGAGGACGGGCGCGTCCTCGACGTTGCGAACGTGATCTGGTGCACCGGCTTCAGGCACGACTACCGCTGGATCGACCTTCCCCTCGAGTACGACGATCAGGGCTACCCACGCCAGTACCGCGGGGCCGCCGCCTCGCTCCCGGGCGTGTACTTCCTCGGAATGCTCTTCCTCCACTCGTTCAGCTCGATGCTGATTCTGGGTGCGGGCAGGGATGCGAAGCGCGTGGCCGAGCACATCGTGACGCGGAGGGCGAAGTCCGGCGCGACGGCCCGGCGCAGCGTTCCGTTGACGGCGGCGGAGCAGGCCCTGCCGTGACGGAGCGACGGTCGGACGAGTCCGAGGACGTCCTGGTCTGGAACGGGATCGTCTTCCGAACCGATCGTGGGCCGGCGCCGACCGGTCGCCCGGATGATCAAGGCGATGACGACGACAGCGAGACGGGCCGCGCCGACGACGTCGAGCAGGCGCTCTACGCGACGCCCGACCCGAGCGAACCGTCTGTTGGCTCGAGCGGCAGAGAGCCTCACCTTCCTGTTGCCGGGCGGTAGGTGAGGATCAGCGTCGATCCCGCGGGTTTCGTCTCCGCGAGCTCGAACGCCTTTGCCTCGTCGCCGTCGGCGAACAGGCGCTTGCCGCTTCCCAGCACGACGGGAAAGACCATCAGCCGCAGCTCGTCGACCAGGTCGTGTTGCAGCAGCGCCCGCACGAGCTGCGCGCTGCCGAAGACGAGGAGGTCGCCGCCCACCTCCTGCTTCAGCCGCCGCACGTCGGTTGCGACGTCGCCCGACAGGACGGTCGAGTTGTTCCACTCGGGAGCCCCGAGCGTCCTCGAGACGACGTACTTCGGCATCGCGTTCATCTTGTCGGCGAACCCGGCTTCGTCCGTCCGGTCGGGCCACGCCGCCGCGAAGCCCTCGTACGTCCTGCGGCCGAGCAGGAGCGCGTCCGCGGCCATCACCTCGTCCAGCTTGAACTTGTCGCCTTCGGGCCCGCGCTCGAACCGGAACGCCCAGCCGCCGCGGTCGAAGCCCTCGGCTCCGCCGGGGTCCTCCATCGAACCGTCCAGGGTCACGAACTCGGAGACGATCAGCGTGCTCACGACATCCCTCCTGTCTGCAGTGGTTGAAACCTGAGGTGGGTGGCGAACGGCGAGCCGACCACCCTGGTCGCCTCGAGCTCGACCGGCCCGGTTCCGAGCCGGCCGAAGAGGTGGGTGCCGTCGCCGAGGAGCACGGGGGAGACATGCACCTGCAACTCGTCGAGGAGACCGGCCCTCAGGTACTGCTGGACGACGCCGGCGCCGCCGGCGATCGAGACGTCCTTGCCGCCCGCGGCGGCCCGTGCCTGGTCGAGGGCGGACTCGATCCCGTCGGTGACGAAGAGGAACGAGGTGCCGCCCGCCATCGTCAGCGTCTCGCGCGGATGGTGCGTGAGCACGAAGACCGGCACGTGGAAGGGCGGGTCATCGCCCCACCAGCCGTTCGCATTCGGATCGTCTGCCCACGGGCCCTCGCCGCCGCTGAACATCCGCCTGCCCATCACGTAGGCGCCGGTCGAGCGGAGCGCCTCCTTCGCGATCTCGTCGTCGGGGCCGGTCTCGCCCTCGCCTTCTAGCCCGTGTGTGGCACGGAAGCCGGCAAGCCGGACGAGCCACTCGTGCAAGCGTTCGCCGCCCTCGCCGAGGGGCTGGGCGAGGCTCGGGTTCGGCCCGGCGACGAAGCCGTCGACCGAGATCGAGATGTCGCAGGTCAGCCTGGCCACGTGTTCCTCCATTCTGTTCGACGTCCGTGTGGGAGAGACGGCCCGGCGCTCGGAAAGTCATCGCCGGCCGACGAGTTCGGTTCGACCACCGTCTCACCGGGCCGGGCCGACCGCGTACCATTCGCCTTCGTGGGGGAGTCGTACACGGTCGAGCCCGCCGCCGGCGGGCTGGAGGGCATGTTCGAGCGTCACCGCTCGGAGCTGACCGCGTACTGCTACCGGATGCTCGGCTCGCCGTTCGACGCCGAGGATGCGGTTCAGGACGCGTTCCTGCGAGCCTGGCGAGGATACGAGCGTTTCGAGGGCCGGGCTGCGCTTCGCTCGTGGCTCTACCGGATCGCGACGAACGTCTGCCTCGACATGCTCGAGGGGCGGAAGCGGCGGGCGCGCCCGATGGATCTGGGGCCCGCGCGTGAGCCCGTCGAGTCGAACCTGCACACGCTGCCCGAGGTGACGTGGATCGAGCCGATCCCCGACCGGCTGGTCGCGACGGAGGGCGACCCGGCCGAGATCGCGGTCGCGCGCGAGACGATCCGGCTCGCATTCGTCGCCGCCCTGCAGCACCTCCCGCCTCGCCAGCGCGCCGTCCTGATCCTGCGTGAGGTGCTGCGCTGGCAGGCGAGCGAGGTCGCGGAGCTGCTCGAGACCAACGTCGTGTCGGTGAACAGCGCGCTGCAGCGGGCGCGGGCGACCCTCGACAGGGCCGAGGTGACGCCATCCTCGACCGCACAGCTCGACGGCTCCGACCGGGAGCTGCTCGCCCGCTACCTCGAGGCGTTCGAGGCCTACGACATGGAGGCCCTCACCTCGGTCGTCCGCGAGGACGCGATCCAGTCGATGCCGCCGTTCGACCTCTGGCTCGCAGGGCGCGACGACATCTTCACGTGGTGGTTCGGGCCGGGCATCGGCTGCAGCGGCTCGCGGGTGCTGCCCGCCGGGTCGGCGAACGGCTCCCCGGCTTTCGGGCAGTACAAGCCGAGCGCCTCCGGGAGTGGGTTCGAGCCCTGGGCGCTACAGGTGCTCGAGCTCGAGGCCGGCCGGATCGCCGAGCTCACCTTCTTCCTCGGCACCGAGTCCCTGTTCCCGATCTTCGGCCTGCCGCCGCGGCTCGAGTCGTAGCGTCAGTCGGAAAAGACGTCGCGTAAGCCCATGAAGGCGACCAGCTCGACCAGCTCGACCAGCGCGGCCGACGCGCCACGCAGCCGCACGCGGCAGCCGTGCCGGTGAGCTGCGAGCTGGAGGCGCGCCAGGGCGTCGACCGTCACCGCGTCCGGCTCGACTCCGCTCACGTCGCACAGGACGACGCCCGGGCCGGCGGCCTCGAGCAGCGCGCACACGCGGTCGCAGAGCCCCGGCAGATCGGCGCGCGCAATCGGGCCGCGGACCGCGAAGGCGTGAATCTGCGGCACGCGCGCGGCCATCGTTCTGTAGACGCTTCGTGGCCGGAGAACTCATCGCGCGCCACCGATGAGTTCCGGCGCCCGCGTCGGTCGTAGGGTGCGAAAGCGACCGATCAGGCACGAAAGGAACACCCGATGACGGCGACCGACAACCGTACGCGCTGGCTCGCGCTGATCGTCCTCTGCCTGGGCGATCTGATGATCGTCCTCGACACGACGATCGTGAACGTCGCGCTTCCCTCGATCCGCACCGATCTCGGGTTCTCCGAGACCTCGCTGGCGTGGGTCGTGAACGCCTACCTGCTCACCTTCGGCGGCTGCCTCCTCCTCGGCGGCCGGCTCGGCGATCTCTACGGGTACCGGCGGCTGTTCCTGATCGGCATCTCCCTCTTCACCACCGCATCCGTCCTCTGCGGCGTCTCGACCACCCAGGGGTTGCTGGTCGGCGCGCGCGCCCTGCAGGGCATCGGCGGCGCGGTCGTGTCGGCGGTCGCGCTGTCGCTGATCATGAACCTGTTCACCGAGGCGGGCGACCGTGCCAGGGCGATGGGCGTGTTCGGGTTCGTCCTCGCGGGCGGAGGCACGCTCGGCGTCCTCGCCGGCGGCGTCCTGACCGACACGCTCAGCTGGCACTGGATCTTCCTCGTCAACGTCCCGATCGGGGTCGCGGTCTACCTGCTCTCGCTCAGGCTGCTTCCGGCCGGCGACGGCGCCGGCAAAGGCGGCCGACTCGACGTCGCGGGCGCGATCGCAGTCACCACCTCTCTGATGCTCGCGGTCTACGCGATCGTGAACGGCAACGACGAGGGCTGGACCTCGGCCCAGACGCTCGGCTTGCTCGCCGGCGCGGCCGTGCTGATGGCAGCGTTCCTGTCGATCGAGGCACGTGTCTCCTCGCCGCTGATGCCGCTTCGCCTCTTCCGGCTGCGCAACATCTGGACCTCGAACATCGTCGGCGTGCTCTGGGCGGCCGCGATGTTCGCCTGGTTCTTCCTCTCCGCGCTCTACCTGCAGCTCGTGCTCGGGTACAGCCCGCTGCAGGTCGGACTCGCGTTCCTGCCCGCGAACGTGATCATGGGGGTGTTCTCGATCGGCCTGTCCGCCAAGCTCGTCCTGCGGTTCGGGATCAAGGCGCCGCTGGCGGCTGGCCTTCTGCTCGCAGCAGGGGGGCTCGCGCTCTTCGCCCGCGCGCCTGTGGACGGTTCGTTCGTCGTCGACGTCCTGCCGAGCATGATCCTGCTCGGATTCGGCGCCGGGATGGCGTTCAACCCGGTTCTGCTCGCAGCGATGAGCGACGTCGCCCCGGAGGAGTCCGGCCTCGCCTCCGGGGTGGTGAACACGTCGTTCATGATGGGCGGCGCCCTCGGCCTCGCGATCCTGGCGAGCCTCGCCGCGTCACGGACCGACAGCCTCCGTGGATCGGGCGACCCGGCGCGCGTCGCGCTCAACGGCGGCTACCACGTCGCCTTCGTCGTCGGGACGCTGTTCGCGGCGGCCGCGGCCGCGATCGGCGCGGCGCTCCTCCGCACCAGGCAGGCGCCCGCCGGGCAGCCCGAGGGCTCTCACGTCGCCGTCGAGACCGCTCCGGGCGACTGACGCTCGAACACCGCTCGACGATTCATAGCCCATTCTCAGAAACGCGCGCTACCGTCCCGGGGCATGGACGACGCTCGCCTGACCCGCAGGGCCTCCCTCCTCGGCATGGTCGGCGGCGCGCTCGGGCTCGCCGGCTGGAAGGCAACGTCTCCGGACTCCGCCGGCGCCGGCCCGGCCGCCGTCGCTTCCGGCCAGATCACGTGCGTCCTCACCCCCGAGCTGACCGAGGGGCCGTACTACATCGACGGAGAGAAGCTGCGCCGGAACATCACCGAGGGGAAGCCCGGTGCTCCGCTGGCGCTTCGCCTTTCCGTCGTCAACGCGTCGACCTGCACGCCGATCACGGGCGCGGCGGTGGACATCTGGCACGCCGATGCGTCCGGGGTGTACTCGGGTTTCGGGGCCGGCAGCGGCAACCGCACCTTCCTCCGGGGGATCCAGAGGACGGCCGCGGGCGGCGTCGCCACGTTCCAGACGCTCTATCCGGGCTGGTACCCGGGCCGCGCCGTGCACATCCACGTCAAGGTCCACGTTGCGGGCAACGTCGTCCACACGGGCCAGCTGTTCTTCGACGACGCGGTCACGGACGCGGTCTACCGCCGCTCGCCCTACCGCAGGCGACCCAACCGCACGACGCGGAACGCCTCCGACTCGATCTACGTGAACGGCGGCAGCAAGTCGCTCGTCAGAGTCCGCAAGCAGGGCGCCGGCTACCTCGGCACCGTGACGATGGGCGTCCACACCCGCTGAACCGAGCCGAGCGAAGGCAGGGACAGGCTGAAGCCTGTCCCTGCGATCGCCGCCGCGCCCGACCTGGCGGGCGCGGCACGTAGGCGCCACTGAGGTCCGCGCGGGTCAGGGAAGGGTGCCCGCGGGGGAAACCGGCTGTTCCCCCCGCGAAGCGAGCGGAGCGAGCGTCTCGCCGCTGCGCCCGACCTGGCGGGCGCGGCACGTAGGCGCCACTGAGGTCCGCGCGGGTCAGGGAAGGGGGCGCGCGGGGCGCCTCGGGCGCCACGTGCGGGGCTCTGCTTGCCTTGCACGCTCCGCGTGCGGGGGCTGTTTCCCCCGCGAAGCGAGCGGAGCGAGCGTGTCGCCGCCGCGCCCGACCTGGCGGGCGCGGCACGCAAGCGCCACTGAGGTCCGAGCGGGTCAGGGAAGGGGGCCCGCGGGGGAAACCGGCCGTTTCCCCCGCGCGTGCGCGCGGAGCGAGCGGTTAGCCGGGCTCGAAGCAGGAGCGGCAGCGGGCCTGGTACGAGTCCAGCCCCCCGATG
>JBBRXG010000102.1:0-10913 GCA_038248655.1 Gaiellales bacterium | reverse complement strand
TCCTCCGTCCGCAGCCCCTCAACATCCGCGCCCCCCCCCCGGGTGGCACGGCCCGCCCCCCCGCCGGGCCACGCCCGGCCGAAAAGGCGGGGGCGGCTCGTACGGCTCGGCGAGGAACGGCACGCCCTCGTCGGCGAGCCGGCGGTGCTCGGCGCGCGCGTCAGCCACCACCTCGACGACGAGCACGACGTCGGCCCGCGACGGGTCGGCGGGCGCCCTCGGCTCGACCCCGGGCCGGTCCTCCGCCGCATGGCCCTGCTCGGCGAGCGACAGCCTCGCCCCCGCAAGAGCGAGGGTCGCGTACGGGGGATCGTCGTAGACCGCCTCGACCTCGAACCCGGTCCGGTCGCGGTCGAACGCCACCGAGCGTCCGACGTTGGCCACCGCCAGGATCGCTCCGGCCCGCCTCGCCATCAGTTGTGGGTGTGCCCGCCGTCGGCGACGAGCAGCTGGCCGGTCACCCAGCCCGCCTCCTCGGACGCGAGGAACGCGACCGCCGGGGCGATGTCCGCGGCGACGGCTCGCTTCGGGATCGCCTGCAGCATCTGGACGAACTCGAACGCCTCCGCGTGCTTGCTCGCGAGGACGCCCTCCGTCTCGGTCAGCCCCGGCGCAACGGAGTTGACGGTGATCCCGTGCGGGCCGAGCTCGCGCGCGAGCGCCCGCGTGAAGGCCCAGACCCCGCCCTTCGAGGCGACGTAGTGCGCCAGGTTCGGCGTCCCGGCGAGGATCACGTTCGAGGCGATGTTGACGATCCGCCCGTAGCCGGCCTCGCGCATCGGCCGCTGGGCGTAGTAGTTCGTCAGGAACGTTCCGTCGAGGTTGACCGCCATCACCCGCCGCCACTCGGCGAAGTCGACCTCGTCCCACGGCGTGAACGGCACGATCGCGGCGACGTTGACCAGCACATCGAGCCGGCCGTGCTCGGAGACGGTGTCCGAGACCATCCGCTCGACGTCTTCCTCCTTGGAGACGTCGACCTGCATCGCGACGCTGTCTTGCAGGTCGGCGCCGACGACCGTCGCTCCCTCCTCGC
The DNA here is from genome assembly GCA_038248655.1 of Gaiellales bacterium. Lineage (GTDB taxonomy): Bacteria > Actinomycetota > Thermoleophilia > Gaiellales > Gaiellaceae > DATBLE01. Next base: position 9,877 of record JBBRXG010000102.1, on the reverse strand, counting down.
CGAGCTTGTCGACGACCGCCTTGCCGATCCCCTGTGCCGCGCCGGTGACGATCGCGACCCGGTTGTCCAGCTTGCCCATTCGTCCTCCTAGAGCTCGTAGTGATCGGGCGCGCGACGGTAGCCCTGCCACGCCTCCATGTCGTGCGAGAAGAAGGTCTGCGCGCCCTTCTCGGCCGCCACCCCCTTGACCCGCGCGATCGAGCGGACGCCGTCCACGGGCGTGTGGTGGAAGCCGGGCTGGATGCCCTTCTCGAGCGCCGCCGCCGTGTAGGCGACGTCCATCGCCAGCAGCATCGATCCCTGCGCCCCCTCGAGCAGAAAGGAGCAGTGGCCAACGGTGTGCCCGGGCGTCTCGATCGCGATCAGCCCCTTCGCCAGCTCGTGGTCGCCCGAGAACGTCTCGATGTTCGCGCCCTCGTAGTCCCACGAGGTGTCGGAGTAGCCGAAGTACTCGAAGGGCTCGTGGGCGCGCGCCTGGGCCAGCTCCCGCTCGTGCAGGACATGCTCGACGCCGGTGCCCTCGAACAGCCGGTTGCCGCCGACGTGGTCGATGTGCAGGTGCGAGTTGACGACCGTGGTCACGTCGCCGAGGCGGAAGCCGGCCTGGTCGAGCTGCGCCGGGATCGTCTGCTCCTCGGTCTGCTCCGGCAGCTCGAACGGCAGGACCCGGTTCATGTGGTCGAGGTCGATGCCGGTGTCGATCAGGAACAATCCGTCGTCGTGCTCGACGAGCACGCTGTAGACGGGGATCCGCACCTGCGGGCCGGGCACGTTCCACTGGAGCTGCGTGTGCTCGATCACGATCGAGCCGCCGTCGAGGAGCCAGATGCGCATCTCAGGCCTCGAGCGCCTTGCGGACGGCGACGAGCTTGCCGGCCCGCTCGGCGCGCAGCTCGTCGATCTGCTCCGGCGTGTAGTCGTAGATCCCGCCCCCGGACTTCATCCCGAGCCGGCCCTTGTCGATCAGGTCGCGGACCGTGGACGAGACCTCGCCGGAGGTGGAGAGATCCTGGTTCAGGTACGAGCCGACGGCCTGGTAGATGTCCAGCCCGGCCATGTCGAGCAGTTCCATCGGGCCGATCACCGCGAGCTTGTAGCCGATCCCCCAACGCACGTTCAGGTCGAGACCCTCCGGGTCGATGATCCCCCGGTCGACCAGGTCGAGGCACTCGCGCAGGATCGCGTAGAGGATCCGGTTCTCGACGAAGCCCGCCACCTCGCGTTCGACGACGGGGTGGTATCCGATCCGGCGTACGAGGTCGGAGGTCGCGTCCACCGTCTCCCGGGAGGTCTGCTCGCCCGGGATCACCTCGATCATCGGGATCAGGTGCGGCGGGTTCGACCAGTGCATGCCGACGACCCGCTCGGGGTGCGCGGTCACCGAGGCGATCTTCGTGATCGGGATCCCGGACGTGTTCGAGGCGAGGATCGCCTCCGGGCCGACGACCTCCTCGAACTGCGGAAAGACCTCGTGCTTCAACTCCAGCTTCTCGGGCACCGCCTCGAGCACGAAATCGGCCCCCGCGAGCGCGGCCGCGAGGTCGCTCTCGAACCGCAGCGAGCCGCCCTCCTCCTGCGCCGCCTCGAGCCGCTCGAGCACGGTCGCGGCGAGCTCGGCGCCCGCTTTCGCCCGTTCGAGCGCCTCGGCGCTGACGTCGTAGAGGGCGGTCTCGATTCCGGCGCGGGCGAGCACCGCGCCCATCCCGGGCCCCATCGTTCCGGTGCCGATCACCGCTGCACGTCTCACTGCTCCCACCGGTCCTCCTTCTTCAGCTCTTGGATACGCCGCCAGACGCGCTCGGGCGCCAGCGGCAGCTCGGTCATGGGCACGCCGGCGTCGGCGAGGGCGTTGACGATCGCCGCGGGCACCGCCGCCAGCGCCCCCTCACCGCACCCCTTCGCGCCGTAGGGGCCCGGCCCGTCGCCGTTCTCGACGATCACGCAGGTCATCTCGCCGGGCAGATCCTCGAAGCTCGGCACGCGATAGTCGAGGAGCGTGTCGTTCAGAAGCAGGCCGTCCTCGTACACCATCTCCTCGAAGAGCGCGTTGCCGATTCCCTGCAGGGTGGCGCCCTCGTCCTGGCGCTCGACGAGCTGTGGGTTGATCGCGCGGCCGACGTCGGCCGCGGTGGCGGTGCGGCGCACGGTGACGACGCCCGTGTCGGGATCGACCTCGACCTCGGCGGCGCCGACGCAGACCTCCCAGAAGACCGGGCCCTCGGCGTACGAGCCGGTCCCGACGGGGGCGACCTCGCCGCGGCCGATCAGCTCGCCGCCCGCGAAGCCGAAGTGCGTGCGCATCAGCGCCAGGTGATCCGCGGGGTCGATCCCGGACGCGCCGGCGATCCCGTCGAGCTGGGAGCGGACGTCGGCCGCCGCGCGCTGGACCGCGAGCCCGGCGATCGTCGTCGAGCGGCTCGCGCCGGTCGAGCGATCGTAGGGCGTGAAGCGTGTGTCTGCGCCCCGGACGGTCACCCGGTCGGGCTCGACCCCGATCTCCTCCGCCGCAATCTGCGCAAACGCGGTCCGCGGGCCCTGGCCCATCTCGGTCGTTCCGACGAGCACGACGACGCAGCCGTCGGCCTCGAGCCGGCAGACCGCGCTCGAGACGGGGTGGGCGCAGGCGGCGAGCAGCCCGACCGAGACCCCGCGGCCGACGCGCGGCCGTCTCTCCTCGTCCCAGCCGACGGCGGCCGCGACCTTCTCGACGTCGCCGACGAGGTCGGCGTCGAGCGGCTTCCCGCCCGCGCGCACCTCCTCGCCAGGGGTGAGGAGGTTCTGCCGCCGGATCTCCAGCGGATCGAGGCCCGCCCGGCGGGCGACCTCGTCGACCTGCGACTCGCCGATCCACTGCAGGTGCGTCGCCCCGAAGGCCCGGTACGAGCCGGCAGGCGCGAGGTTGGTGTAGACGCAGGCGGCGTCGACCCGATAGGCGGCCCACCGGTACGGGCCCGGAGCGGCGTCACCGGCTGTCGCGACGACCCGGGGGCCGTTGTCGGCGTAGGCGCCCGTGTCGAACAGGCACTCGACGTCGCGCGCGAGCAGTCGCCCGTCTGCCGTCGCCGCCGTTCGCATCCGGCAGGACATGTTGTGCCGCCGGGTCGTCACCATCGACTCGGCGACCCGGTTCTGGATCCGCACGGGCCGGCCGGCCTTCCGCGCCAGCGCGACGGTCAGCGGCTCCATCTTCGTGTACGACTTCGAGCCGAAGCCGCCACCGAGGTACGGCACCTGGACTCTGACGTTCGCGACCGGGACGCCGAACAGGTCGGCGATCTCGGCCCGGACGAGGAACGGGTGCTGGCAGCTCGACCAGATCGAGATCTCGTCGCCCTCGACCTGGGCGACCACCGTGTGCGTCTCCATCGCGTACTGGTAGACGGAGGGGAACGTGTACTCGCCCTCGACGACGATGTCCGCCCGGGCGAAGACCGCCTCGAGCTCGCCCCGGTCGATCCGGTAGCGGTAGCAGACGTTCCCGTCCCTGGGCGGCAACTCGCCGAGACCGTGAAAGAGCCCCGGCGCCGTCTCGCGCTCGGTGACGAGCGGTGCGTCCGGAGCGACCGCGCCTGCGACCGTGGCGACCACCGGCAGCTCCTCGTACTCGACGGCGATCGCCTCGACCGCGGCCGCGGCGGCCGCCGCGGTCTCCGCGGCCACGGCCGCCACCTGCTCGCCGTGGAAGCGGACCTTGTCGATCGCGACGATCGGCCGGTCCTTGATCGCATGCCCGTAGTAGGGATCGATGTCGCGCAGGTCGGCTCCGGTCAGGACGCAGACGACCCCGGGCAGCCTCTCCGCCGCGGAGGTGTCGATCGAGCGGATGCGGCCGTGGGCGGTCGTGCTGCGCAGCACCCTGCCGTGCAGCATCCGCGGGACGAGCACGTCGCCGGCGAACACGGCCCGGCCTCGCAGCTTCTCGCTCGCGTCGAGCCGCGGATGCGAGCGGCCGATTTGGGTCCGCGTCTCCTGGATCGCCGTCGTCATCGCGCCGCAGCCAGCTCGGCGACCGCCTCGAGGATCCCCCGGTAGCCGGTGCAGCGGCAGAGGTTGCCGGCCAGCGCGTGCTTGATCCGCTCGTCGTCGTCGAGCTCTCCGTCCTCGAGGAGCGCGCTCACCGTGAGCAGCATCCCCGGCGTGCAGAACCCACACTGGAGAGCGGCGTGCCGCGTGAATGCCTCCTCGAGACGCTCGAAGTCGGGCCGCTCGGCCAGCCCCTCGATCGTCGTCACCTCGCTGCCGGCCGCGTCGGCGGCGAGGAAGCAGCACGAGCTGACGGGCAGGCCGTCGACGAGCACCGTGCACGCCCCACACACCTGGACGTCGCACGAGCGCTTCACGCCGGTGAGCCCGAGCGAGTCCCTGAGAACGTCGAGCAGGAGCTCCTGCGGGGCGACGTCGCGGACGACAGCGCGGCCGTTGACGCTACAGGCGAGCTCCACCCGGCCCTCCCCCGTCCCGCGAGACGCTCCGCTGCCAGGCCGCCCAGTACTCCTGCACGAACTCGTCGCGGTACTTGACCGGCAGGAGCTCGAGCGCGAGCGCCCTGCTGATCGGCCGTAGCTCGCCGAGGCATGACGCGATCGACTGCAGCCGGGCCGCGCGCTCGAGGGTGACCGCCGTCAGCACCGCCCACGGCACGTCCCGGCCGACGGCAAGGACGCCGTGGTTCTCCATCAGCACGGCCCGCCGCGAGCCGAGCGCCGCGGCGACCCGGTCGCCCTGGTCGTCGTCGACGATCAGGTCGGGGTCGTCGAACCGGCCGACGCCGTCCGCGAACAGGATCCCGTCGTGAGTGAGGATCGCGAGATCGGCGGCGGTCGCACCCAGGGCGGTCGCGTGCGGCGGGTGTCCGTGCACGACCGCGCCGACGTCCGGCCGGGCGCGGTACACCCCGGTATGGAGCACGGTCTCGAGGTGGAGGACGGCGTCCGTGTCCTCGAGCGAGACGACGTCCTCGGGCCCGACCTCGTCGAGTGCGACGCCCTTGCGCTTGATCCAGATCGGCCCGCCGGCTTCGCGGGCGCTGATGTGCCCGAGCGTCAGGTCCGCGTAGCCCTCCGAGGCGAGGATGCGGCAGGCCCAGGCGACCTGCTCGCGGATGCCCTGGGCGACGGCGACCACTTAGCGGCGCTCCGTGGGCGGGTACTCCGGATGGGGGAAGCCGAAGACCATGACGACGTCGGCGTCGCCGGTGTTCGCGACCGCATGCCACACCCCGGCCGGAATGTGGACGGCATCGCCCTCCCGGAACGGCACCGCGCCGTCGTCGAGACGAAGCTCGCCCATGCCGGAGACGACGTACGCGACCTCCTCGGTCTCGTGCCTGACGGGCGTGAGCGCGGTCCCCGGCGTGAAGACCGAGTAGCCGAGCGACGAGGCGTTTCCCTCGACCCGCTCGGCGGTGACGAGCATCCGGCTCCAGCTTCCGTGCGGCAGCTCGATCGGCTCGACCTCGTCCAGCGGGACGGTGACTACAGGGCCCACGCCCCGTCCTTCACGATGTAGGTGCCGTCGTCGACGATCTGGAGCGTGGCGTTCAGGAACACGCCGTCGAGGTGGAGCGAGCAGTGGTTCTGGCCGCCCGGGTACGCGTTGTGGTTGTCTCCGAGCGCGAGGTGGACCGTTCCGATCCGGCCCTTCTCGGAGGGCGTCCCGAACGGTGCCTTCTCGCTCGTTCCGAAGGCGAACTCGCCGACGACCGTCGCGTTCTCGACGCCGTCGATCGCCGTCCTCAGGCGCTCGGCCTCCTCCCCGCCCTCGATCGCGACGCACTTCCCGCCCTCGAGCGTCCACCTGATCGGCTCCTGCACCTGGCCCTCCAGCCCGATCCCGAGCATGACCCCGTCGACGACCGCCGTGCCGTGCGTGAAGTCCTCGATCGCCGCGAACGCGACCTCGGTCCACAGCGGAATCGGGCTCATCATCTGGCCGCGCGCCTTGTACGGCGTGAGCTCGAGGGGCGGCCTGCCTTCGATCGAGACGTAGAAGTCGGTCCCGAGCGGCGTGGTGACGTGGCACCGGGTCTTCCCCGCGAGCGCGGCGACCGCGTCCTTCGTCCGCTGGGCCGACCGCTCCAGGTCTTCCTTCGTCAGGCCCCACTCGCCCATGCCCGGCTCGATCGAGGCGATCTTGCCGTTCGCCTCGCAGGTCTCGCGCACGGCGTTGACGTGGGCGAAGCGGTTCGCCCACTCGAGGTTGGCGAGGATGATCACCTCGTCGGAGCCGACCATCGCGCGGTGCAGGTTGGCTGGCGGCGCGATCGGGAACCGCACGTCCGCCCGGCCGCGACGCACCTGGGTCTCGTTGTTCATCAGGACGGGCCAGGCACCGCGCTCGACGCAGACATCGGCGACAGCGCGCGCCTCGGCGGCGTGCTCGTCGTCGCAGATGATCGTGACGACGTCGCCTTCCTCGACCGAGAAGCAGACGTCGACGATCAGCGCGGCGTCCTCGAGCATGTTGCTTTTTTCGACAACAGCGGCCATCACTCACCTCACCCTCTCTGCGGAGAACACGGGCAGGACATCCTCGGCGAATCGTTCCACCTGGGCGAACTGGTCGATCGCGCCGAACCGGCAGATGAAGTAGTCGACCCCGGCGTCGGCGAACGCCCGGATCCAGGCTGCGATCTGGTCCGGTGTCCCCACGGGGCCCCAGTTCGACAGGTCCATCGCCCTGGACAGCTCCGGGTAGTACTTGGAGATGTACTCGCCGAACGCGGTGCGCGCCTGCGCCTCGGAGTCGCCGATGTTCATCGTCACCTGGTAGGAGACGACGAGCCGCGAGAAATCCGCCCCGCGCCGGTCGGCGTAACGCTCGATCGCGGCGAGCTGGTCGACGAGCTCCTCGGGGTGCCGGGCCCGGCAGCAGGTCATCCAGCCGTCGCCGTACTCGACGATCCGGCGACAGGCCGCCTCGAGCCGGCGAGCGATCACCTCGGGCGGTGCGTCGCCCCTGAGGCGGGGGTTGGACACGACCCAGATCGGCGGCGGGGTCTGGATCGGCATCAGCGGCGCCAGCTCGGTTCCGGAGAAGAACGACACCTGGTCGTAGTCGAGGAACCTGCCGTGAAAGTCGGTCTTGCCCTCGGTCCAGAGCTGGCGGATGACGGCGAGTCCTTCTTCGAACAGCGTGCCGCGCTTCACGTAGTCGAGCCCGAGTGCCTCGAACTCGCGGCGGACACCCTCCTCCGGGTTCCCCATCCCGGTCCCGAAGATCGTCCGGCCGCCCGAGATCACGTCGAGGGTCGCCCACTCGAGCGCGAGGTAGAGCGGATTCCGGGTCGAGGAGACCATGCACGCCGTGCCCAGCTTCACGCGCGACGTCCGCTGCGAGATCGCAGACAGAAGCGAGATCGGCTCGTAGCGCGGCTTCGAGAACAGCGAGTCGCCGACCCAGACCGAGTCGAACCCGGCCGCCTCGACCGTCTCGGAGAGGTCGAGAAGCATCGGGACGTCGTAGTCCGGCGCGATCAGCGGCTCCCGGTTGTTGAGGTTGACGCCGAACTCGATCACGCGCGCGGCCCGAACCTGGCGAACTCCTCGTCGCTCAGCCCCTTCAGGCTTCGCTGCGGGACGCGGATGTGCTCCGACATCAGGTGCGAGGCCCGGTCGGCGTCCCCGCGCTTCGCGGCGCGCAGGATCGCGGCGTGCTCGGCGACCGAGCGCTGCAGGTTGCCGCGCAGGGTGAGCGAGCGGATCCGGTACCGCCCGAGCTGACCGAGCAGCTGACGGTAGAGCTCCTGGAGCTTGACGTTGCCCGAGGCCTCGAAGAGGCGCCCGTGGAAGCGCGAGTTCGCTTCGAAGAACTCGGCGACCTCGCCGCGCTCGGCGTGGGCCGCCATCGTCTCGATCAGCCGCCCGAGCGCTTCGACGTCGTCCGGGCCGAGGCGCGGCACCGCCAGCTTCACGGCCATCAGCTCGAGCGCCTCGCGCACCTGGTACAGCTCGAGGAACTCCTCCTTCGACAGCGAGCGGACGACGGCGCCGCGGCGGGGACGCACCGTGACGAGGCCCTCGGCGGCGAGCCGGCCGATTGCCTCCCTGATCGGACCCCGGCTGACGCCGAGCTGCACGGACAGGGCGACCTCGGCAAGCTCGGCCCCGGGCTCGAGCCGGCCCGCCAGGATCTCCTCGCGCAGGTGGTCGTAGACGCGCTGCCAGAGAGTCAGGTTTTCGACCGGGACCGGCCGGCCGAGAGCGGCCTCGGAAGCCATTGCATTCACGCTCCGAAGGGGTTAGGGTAGACGACGCATCGACCTTGTTAACAGTTTGCAAGACGACCCTAGCACCGGGTCCGGCACGGAGCAAGCATCGTTCAATACGCGGCGGAATCGGCATGGTTCCGCGGAGGAAGGAGAGTCTAGCGATGCAGAAGCGTCTACCTGGAGCGCGGGTCATCGGCGCCCTTGCGGCCGTCGCGCTCATCGCGGCCGGTACCGCCTACGCGGCCGGCGCGCTGCACGCCGCGAAGGTGACGAAGGTCGCCTTCGCGTCGCCCGCGAAGCAGAGCGACTACGGCTGGAACCAGCAGGGCTACAAGGGCGCGAAGGCGGCCGCCGCCTCGGTCGGAGCGAAGTTCCAGGCCGTCACGAACATCGGCTACGACAAGACCGACGTCGTCCTGCGCCAGCTCGCGCAGGGCGGGGCAAGCTTCATCATCGCCCATGCGAGCGGCTACGACACCGTCGCCACCCGCATCGCCCGGCAGTACAAGGTGCCGGTGATGACGTACGACGTGGCGACGAACCTGAGCAAGGGGCTCGTCTCGTACATCACCACGTCGAGCCAGCAGGGCGCCTACCTCGCGGGCATCCTCGCCGCGCGGACGACGAAGACCCACAAGGTCGGAATCATCATCTCGGCCTCGGACTCCAACTGGTACAAGATGAGCGGCGGGTTCGCGGCGGGCTTCCGCAGCGTCGACAAGACGGCGAAGATCTTCTTCGCAACGGTCAGTCCGACCGGCTACGACGACGCCGCCGGTGGCAAGCGCGTCGCGAACAGCGTCATCGCCCAGGGCGCCGACGTCATCTTCGCGATGGGCGACAACGCGTCGTTCGGATACCTGCAGGCGATCGAGACCGCGAAGCCGGGCCACAAGGTCTGGTTCATCGGCGACATCGGGAACATGACCCCGATCGACAAGAAGCACGTCTTCCTGTCCTCGGTGCTGTGGAACTTCGACGCGACGTTCAAGCAGGCAGTCAAGGACATCCAGGCCGGCACGTACGGCATACACGGGTACGACCTGAGCCTGAAGAACGGCGGCATCTCGCTGCTGAAGACGAGATACATCCCGGCGAAGGTCTGGGGTCAGATCGCGGCCGCGAGGACCAGGATCATGCGCGGCAAGATCAAGATCCCGGCCGCGAGCAAGGCCAGCGAAGTCAACAAGCTGATCAAGTAGGCCCGGACCTGGATCGCGCCGCCCGCGGTGGGAACCCGTCGCGGGCGGCGCGCTCTTTCGACCACACTGAGTCGACAGGGTGAGAGAACCGACCGACACGCCGATCGTCGAGCTCGTGGGGATCACGAAGGCGTTCCCGGGGGTACTCGCGAACGACCGGATCGACCTGACCCTCCGCCGGGGCGGGGTGCACTGCCTGCTCGGCGAGAACGGCGCCGGCAAGTCGACGCTGATCGGGATCCTCTCCGGGCTGAACCGCCCCGATTCGGGAACGATCCTGGTCGAGGGCGTCGAGACGCCGATCACGTCCCCGCGTACGGCGCTCGAGCTCGGGATCGGCACGGTTCATCAGCACTCGACGCTGATCCCGGCGCTGACCGTGCTCGAGAACCTGATGCTTGGCGACACCAGGAGGCTGAGGCTCGACGAGGCGGGCGCGCGCAGGCGCCTCGCGGAGCTCGCCGAT
>JBBRXG010000101.1:0-10917 GCA_038248655.1 Gaiellales bacterium | reverse complement strand
GCGATCGAACGCGACAACGACCGTCGCCGTCACTCCGATGCCACTCGCACCCCGACCAAGGAGGCCGCTATCGTCGCAGCCGTGTAGCGATCACACCGGGACCGCCGCCGCGAAATTCCACGACGCCCGGGACATCCTCGGCGTGCGACCTGAACCGCCTAAGAGTGCATCTAGCCCGGAGCAGTTCACTACCGAGTTGCCTCAGTCCGGTGGAACAGACACAATTCGCAACCATGTCGCGGCAAAGCAACCCCTTTCGCCGCGTGGTCACTGTTGTTGCAGCTGTCATCGTTCTTGGGGTTGCAGCTCACGGCGCCTGTCAGGCGATCGAGCACCACGAAGGCGTAAAGGACGCCGTTGCGTTGTGTGCGGCGGCCGCGGCTCTGATCGCGACGCTGCGTCTTGTCGGCAGTGGGGGGAATAGTCAGCGCAGCGTGTCGATCACGTGGGTTGCTCTCGCTGAGTCGATTCCCGGCGAGCCGATCGTAGTTGGGCCGCACAACTCGGCGGCCTGGCTTCAACGCTTTCAGAACTGATGCTCACCCTCGGGTGGCTCGACCCGAGCCGCCTCGGTTCCTTGAACACGAGCCAGGAGGGTAAGCGTGAGGAGACGCCTAGCTACTCATCTTCGTTACCGCCGGAGGTGGATGTGCCGGCTGCAGTTGAACCACATGCACCGCAAGTCCAGATACGATCGGGATCGCCGCGTCGGGGCGACGGCGGAAGCCGATGTGGCGCTTCCGCGCCCGCCCGCGACGGATCTTCGGGACACGGCGAAGGTCAATCCGCTATCGCGTCCTGCGAGCGACCGCGGTCGGGCTTCTGGTCATCGCTCTACTCCTCGGTCTCGTCGGGGCCTGCCAGGAACTGCCATGGCAGTACTTGCGGCGGTCCTCAGCTCAGCAGCCCTCGCTCTGATTGGTGCAGGGTCTGGCCGTGCCGAGCCACCGCAGATCGCGGCTAAGCGCGCTGAGGCGCAGCGGGTCTTGAACGAGATTCACTCGCTCGATGTTCAGCTTGAGAAGGCGATCGAGACATACAACGGTGCCAGCGACCGGCTGGCCGCAATCGAGCGGGAGCGTGCACTGAACGCACGGCACTACACGATCGCGAAGTCCAACCTCACAATTGCTCAGCGACGGTTGGGGGCGCGTCTGCGAGCGATCTACACGTCCGCTCAGGAGGACTCGATGCTCGCGATCATCCTCGGCTCGCGGAGCCTGAACGACTTCCTGAACCGGATCGAGACCGTGAACAGCGTTTCCTCGCAGGACTCGCAGGTGCTGGGCGAGATCAAGCGCTTCAAGCACGTCGTCGCTGTTCGCGGCGTCCAACTGCGCAAGGCGCACGTGCGCCAGGAGCAGGTTGTGGCCGAGCGAGCCGCAGCCAAGCAGCAGGTCGAGGCGGGTCTTTCGGAGCGTCGTCGCTTGGTCGCCTCGATCAAGGATGAGATCGTCAGGCTCCAGGCTGAGGAGGCACGGCGTCAGGAGCAGCTCCGGATCGAGGCCGAGGCTCGGCTGCGGGCGCAGCTCGCCGCGCAGAACCAGGCCGCCGCCCAGGCCCAGGCGACCGATGTCGTCGGCGCCTCGGCAGTCACTCCGGAGGGGATCTCGGTTGCGCCGCCGTCCCAGTACGGAGGTGTCGTCGGGATCGCGATGCAGTACCTGGGTGTCCCGTACGTGTGGGGAGGCTCCTCTCCGTCAGGCTTCGACTGCTCCGGTTTCGTCCTCTACGTCTACGCACAGGTCGGCGTGTCGCTGCCCCACTACGCCGCGTCGCAGTACAACTACGGCGTTCCGGTCGCTCGTGATCAGCCCGAGCCGGGCGATCTTGTTTTCTTCGACGGACTCGGCCACAACGGGATCTACATCGGAGGAGGACAGTTCATCCACGCTCCTCACACCGGCGATGTGGTCAAGATCTCAAGCCTCGACGACGCCTGGTACGCCGGAAACTGGGTCGGCGCTAGGCGTCTATAGCAAAGCAAGCGACGACTAACGTAGGAGCAATGAGCCACACGGCGACATGCGATCGCTACGAGCACGTCCATGACGAGATCGACGTGCAAGAGCACGACTATGGCCACTCGCACGGGCTCATCGATCCCTCGATCATCCGCTCTCACGCAGGAATCAAGGCAGTCTCGCTCAGCCTTGCCGTGCTTACGGTCACGGCAGCGGCGCAGACGGCGATCTACGTAATCGTGCTCAGCGTCGCGCTCCTCGCCGACCTGATCCACAACTTCGGGGACGCCCTAACAGCAATCCCGCTCGGGCTCGCCTTTTTTCTGCGCAGCGCACGAGGCGAGCGGTGGGCCGGGATTGCGGTTGTCGCGACGATCTTCGTCAGCGCCGTTGTCGCCCTCGCCCAGGCGATCCTCCGCTTCATCCATCCTCACACCCTGACGCACCTTTGGTGGCTTGCGGCAGCGGGTCTGATTGGATTCGTCGGCAACGAGGTCGCCGCTCAGATTCGCACGCGAGCCGGCAAGCGCCTTGTCAGCCCTGCCTTGCTCGCGGACGGCGCTCACGCCCGCATCGATGGCTTCGTCAGCCTTGGTGTTCTTGCCACCGCAGGTGTTGTTGCGCTCGGAGGTGGACTCGCCGACCCCATTATCGGGCTCGTGATCACGTTGGTCATCCTTCGCATCACCTGGGATGCTTGGCGGACAGTCACGGCCGCGCGGCACGACGACCACTAATCGAGGGAGGATTGACGGCCACGAGACCCTGAGGGGGTATATGGCGATGAGAGCCCACACTGAGCACGAAGCCCACGTGTCCCTGAACAGGTCAGCGGTTTCCGCCACGCTTCACTGCCTTACCGGTTGCGCCATTGGCGAGGCGTTGGGTTTGGTCATTGCGACTGCGGCGGGATGGAGCACCGTGCCCTCAATCGCTATCGCGATAGCGCTTGCCTTCGTCTTCGGCTATGCCCTCACGCTCGGGCCTGTTCTGCGAGCAGACGTGCCGCTCAGACGCGCGCTGCCCCTAGCCTTCGCCTCGGATACGGCCTCGATCACTATCATGGAGATCGTGGACAACGCCTTCATTCTGATCGTCCCCCGCGCGATGCAGGCAGGGCTTACCGATGGTCTATTCTGGTGGAGTCTCGGCGTCGGGCTGGGCATTGCCTTCCTCTTCGCGCTACCCGTCAATCGCTGGCTGATTGCGCGCGGACGCGGCCACGCCGTCGTCCAATGCTTACCACTAGTGCGTGTCACTCGCTCAGACACGCCATTTTGAGCGCAGAATCGCGCGTAGTTGCGCAGGACTCGCGATCTTCGAGCGCTTCCGCGAGTCGTAGGTCAGGCTTCAGCGAAACCATGTTCGGTTGCCCGCCTACGCGACGTGCGCGAGGAGGCAGAACGGGACGGGGACGGGCGCTACCTAGGTGCGAGGGGGCTGCCTACGGCGCCCGCCTCGGGGCAAGATGTACCAGGCCACGAGGGCGACGACGATGACCGCCGCAGCGATGGCAACGACAGCGATTGTGGAGGCAGCGACGATCACGGGCGGATGATACCCGCAGTCGAGCCGCGCAAACGGCCGCGGGGTCGTCACGAATCCTTCAGCTGGCGCACGGCTAGAGTCGCCTCATGCCCTCGACTTTCCGCTTCAACATCGTTGACGTCTTCACGGACACACCGCTTCAGGGCAACCAGCTCGCTGTCTTCACGGACGCGAGGGAGATCCCAGAAGACATGCTCCAACCCCTCGCGAAGGAAATCGGGTTCTCTGAAACCGTGTTCGTGTACGAGCCTACGCAACGCGTGCGAGTAGGCGGAACGGCACAGCGGGAGGCGTTAGATCGCGAGGACGATGAAGAGACCGTGTTCGTCTATCCGGCGGCGGCCGAGGGGGCGCACGCGAGGATCCGGATCTTCACGCCCGGGATCGAGGTGCCGTTCGCCGGGCATCCGACCCTCGGCTCGGCGTTCGTGCTCGCCGCGCCACTCCAGCTCGGCGAGATCCGCCTCGAGACGGGGAGCGGCATCGTGCCGGTGCGGCTCGAGCGCGAGGGCGCGCGCATCGTCTTCGGGCGGATGGAGCAGCCGATCCCGACCGTGTCGGCGTACCGGGACGAGTCGGAGCTGCTCGCGGCGATCGGGGTCGAGCGCTCGGAGCTCCCCGTGGAGGTGTACGACAACGGCCTCCACCACGTGTTCGTCACGCTCGCCTCGGAGGCGGAGGTGGCCGCGCTCGCGCCCGACCTGGCGAAGCTCGCGGACGTCGACGAGGTGCTCGGCGTGAACTGCATCGCCGGCTCGGGCCTCCAGTGGAAGACGCGCATGTTCATCCCGAGCGGGGGCGTCGCCGAAGACCCGGCGACGGGCTCGGCCGCCGGCCCGCTCGCGCTCCATCTCGCGCGACACGGGCGGATCTCGTTCGGGGACGAGATCGAGATCACGCAGGGCGTCGAGATCGGTCGCCCGTCGAAGCTCTACGCGCGGGTGGACGGCGCCGCCGACCTGGTCGAGCGGGTCGAGGTCGGCGGCTCGGCCGTCGTCGTCGCCCGCGGCGAGTTCCGCCTGTAGACGATTGATCGATGAATCGACCAATCGTCTAGAGGGAGACCGCCTCGATCTCGGGGAGCTCGACCGGGAGCCCGTGCCAGAAGCGTCCGCCGTCCCGGGACACGTAGAGGCGGTTTCGGGTCGCGTAAAGGACGAGGTCGGGATCGTCCGGCGAGACCGCGACCGCGCGGCCGGCCGGCAGCCCGCGTCCGGACTCCCGCCAGGTGACGCCCGAGTCGTGCGAGACGACGATCGGCGGCTTCGTCGCGACCACGGCGACCGTCGTCGAGCCTGCGCTGGCGGCCGCGACGACGAGCGGAAGCGACAGAGCCGGCTCCTCGGGCGCATCGATCGTCCGGCCGGGATCGAGCTCGACCAGGGTCTCGTCGTCGAGATCGACGACGGCGAGCCCGTCGGCCGTCTGGACGTGCGCGATCACGCAGCCCGGCCGGCCAGGAGGTCGGCGACCAGCGCCGCCGCTCTTCTCGCCGCGGCGGTCGGCGCGTCGCCTCGGCTACGGGCGGTGAGGTAGGTCGCCGCGAACGCGTCGCCTGCTCCGGTCGGGTCGGCGTGGACGCGCCGCGCCCGCACCGGCTCGGCGACCCCGTCGGCGAACACGACGCAGCCGCGCGAGCCGAGGGTGACGACGACCTCGCGAACGCCGAGCCGCCCGAGCGCGCCGGCGTCGAGTCCGTCGACGAGGAGCTTCGCCTCCTCCTCGGCCAGCTTGAGGATCGACACGGGGCGGAGGAGCTCCGGGTCGTAGTCGGCATCGAGCTCGAGCCGGCCCATGCGGGCGACGCGCACGAGCCCCTGGCCGTCGAGCGAGAGGACGCGCCCGTGACCGAGCGTGGCGAGCGTCTCGGGGGGGAAGTCGCTGCGGACGAGAGGGGCGACATGCACCCAGCGGATCCCAGGGAGGACGACCTCGTCGCGTGTCCAGGGATCGGCGATCGCATCGACCGTCATCCGCCGCTGATCGCCCTCGTAGCCGATCGAGAAGGCGGCGGTCGAGCTCGACTCGCGCCAGTCGACGGGAAGGCCGAGCCGGACGAGGGGCGGCTCGAGCAAGGGGCGGTCGGCGCCGGCGCACTTGGCGACGACGATCGCCCGCGAGGCAGAACCGAGCGCGCGCAGCGCGCGCGCCGCGTAGAAGGGACAGCCGCCGATCCGCGGCGGCCCTCCGTCGATGCGGTCGAGCGCGAGCGAGCCGACGACCGCGAGCTTCATCGCAGACGGGTGGCGGGGCCGAGCAGGACGGATCATCTCCTCGATCGGGACGGTGGGCGGAATCGTATGGACCGCTACGTCCTGGCGAAAGCGCGGCGCGGGCGGCGGGCGAGGAGCCCGGCCAGGGCAGCGAGGGCGAACGCGGCCGCGAAGCTCGGAAGCGACGCGGTGAAGTCGACGGGCGCCGGGTCGGTGTGTCCCATCAGGTGCTGCCACCAGCTCGGCCCCTGCGGCGAGAGCCACTGGTAGAGGCCGAATCCGACCAGCCAGGCGAGGATCATCTCCGGACGGACGGCCGGGCCGTCGAAGATCTTCGCGCGGTCGTAGCGGCGACCCGCGATCAGCCAGTCGGCCAGCAGGACGCCGAGGAGCGGGACGAAGAACGACCCGAGCAGGAACAGGAAGGTGGCGAAGTTCGACAGGTCGAGGACGAGCGCGCCTGCCGTCGCCAGCACGGCGCTGAGCAGGATCAGAGCGCGTTGCGGCGCGCGGGGAACGACATTCTGCATCGACACCGCAGTCGAGTAGACATTCGCGAAGGCCTCGTCGCTCTCGTCGACGGTGACCGCGAGCAGGGCGAGCACCGAGACGACGCCGCCCGCGACCACCGCGGCAGGCAACTGGGCGGGATCCGAGATGTTGCGGGCGAGGAGGAGCAGCACCCCGAGCGCGTACAGCCAGATCACCGGCACGAGGTAGCCGATCGAGGCACCCCAGAACGACGAGCGTCTCGTCCGCGCGAAGCGCGTGTAGTCGGCGGCGAGGGGCGTCCACGACACCACGCTCGCGAGCGTCAGGTCGACCCCCTGCCAGAAGGTCGGAAAGCCGCCCTTGCCCCTGGCCGACCAGAACGCCGACAGGTCGGACCTGTCGATCACCCACCAGGTCAGGTAGGCGAGCGAGGCGAGCACGAACCAGACCGCGAACTTGCGAACGTACCGGCGGACGAAGCCGACCGGGCCGAGCAGCGCGAGGGCGGCCGCGACACTGCCGAAGAGGAGCGTCCAGAGCCACTGGGCGCGGAAGCCGAAGACGCGGTCGGACAGCGCCGCCGAGGCGCTGGCGATGATGATCAGCTCGTACACCGCCCAGCCGAGGCACTGGAGGACGTTCAGCCCGGTGGCGAGATACGAGCCGCGTTGCCCGAGCGGGGCGCGCATCAGCACCATCGCCGGCACGCGCGCGTCCGTGCCGATCGCCGCCGCCGCCCCGAGCATCAGGCACCCGGCGATCGAGGCGATCACGATCGCGAGCAGGGCCTGCTTCAGCGAGAGGGCGGGGACGAGGAGCGCGCCCGCGACGATCACGAGCAGGCTGACGGCCAGGTTTCCCCAGAGGAGGACGGTGTCGCCGAGGCCGAGGACCTGTAACCGCTCCGGTACCGGCTCGACCCCCCACTGGGGCGTCTCCTTCGACATCTCTGCGCCTCCCTTCGCCGGTACTAGCCGGATCAGGTTCGACGGGTGTGATCTCAGCCCGGTTCCGCCGGGCACCCCGGTCTGAGCATCTTATAGCCGCCTCGGATTACGACCCGTGATGGTGCTCGACTCGCTGGCGGCGCCCCGGGGGGGCGGGGGGTGCTGCTCTCTCGGCTGGGAGGTGGACGGCGGGAAACGATCCCGGTCGGAGTGGTCGTCGGCCCGCGTCGTCAGCCGTGGTCGGGACCGGAGTCGGCGCGCCGTCCGCGGGGCACCTCGCCGGCTTCGACCCGCAGGGCTTCGCGCGCTGCGGCGACCTCACTCACGTCGTCCACTTCCCCTGGCGTTTGCGGACCGAGAGCAACGTCGCGACGTCCGATCGGCGCACTCCCGTCGCCGAGATCGGGAACGAGCCTCGAGGCGGTCCAAGCAGCCTTGTAACAGTCTGTTACTTGTGCCCCAGGCCACATCGCTGCCCGACCGTCGGAGCTTGTAACAGTCTGTTACGTAGATCCCACCGCGCCGCGTCGGTTCTCGTTCGCCTACACTCGCTTAGGCAATGCCTAGGAAGACGACCTACTCGGCGGCCGAGGCTGCCCGGGCGCTGGGGATCAGCATCGACACGCTCCGCCGCTGGGATCGGAACGGCAGGATCCGGACAACGCGTGACGCGGCCAACCGGCGGCTCGTGCCCGCGTCGGAGATCGAGCGGCTGACGGGCGCCGACGGCGACCGGATGAGCGCCCGCAACCACTTCCGCGGGGTCGTGCGCGAGGTGAAGGTCGACGGCCTCCTCGCCCAGGTCGAGCTCGACGTCACCGGGCCGGCCCGCGTGGTCGCGATCATCACGCGCGACGCCGCCGAGGAGCTGGGGCTGAGGCCGGGCCTGGCCGCGGCGGCGGTCGTCAAGGCGACGTCCGTGATGGTCGAGCGGTGACGCGGCTCGTCCGGCTCGTCCTGCTCGTCGTGCTCGCGGCTGCCGCCGCGGCGCCGGCAACGGCCGGGCGGCTGCGGATCACGGTCTACGCGGCCGCGTCGCTGACCGAGGTCCTGCCCCGGATCGACCCGCAGCCACGCTACGACTTCTCGGGCTCGGACATTCTCGCGGTGCAGATCCGTGAAGGCGCCCCGGCCGACGTCTTCGCGTCGGCGAGCCCGAGGTACACGCAGGATCTCTTCCGGCGAGGGCTCGTCGAGAAGCCGGTCACCTTTGCCCGGAACCGCCTCGTGGTGATCGTGCCGCGCTCGAACCCGGCCCGGATCCGCGCCGTCTCCGACCTGGCGAGGCCCGGTGTCCGACTCGTGGTCGGCGACCGCTCGGTGCCGATCGGCAGGTACGCCCGCCAGGTGCTCGCGCGGCTACGGCTGACCGCAGCGCTCGAGAACGTGGTCAGCGAAGAGCCCAGCGTGAAGGGGATCGTCGGCAAGGTCGCGCTCGGCGAGGCCGACGCCGGCCTCGTCTACGCAACCGACGTCCGGCCGGTCGCCGCGAAGGTGCGGGCGATCGCGGTGCCCGCCCGCGGCCAGCCGATCGTCAGCTACGAGATCGCCGTACTCCGCGGCAGTCGCCATCGCGCCGCCGCCCGCGCCTACGTCGCGCGGGTGCTGGGCGAGGTCGGCCGCGGCCGGCTGAGGGCTGCCGCCTTCCTCCTGCCATGAGGCGCTGCACCTTCGGGGTCGTCACGGGACTCGCGGCCGCCGTCGCGCTCGGCTTCCTGCTCCTCCCCGTCGTCGCGATCTTCCTGCGTGTCTCGCCGGAAGCCCTGCTCGCCCGCCTCGATGACCGCGTCGTCCTCGACGCGATCGCCGTGACCGCCGAGACGAACGGGATCGCGTTCGCGCTAACGCTCCTCGTCGGCACTCCGACCGCGTACCTCGTCGCCACCCGGCGGTTCCGGGGCCGCGCGCTCGTGCTCACCCTGAGCGAGCTTCCGCTCGTGCTCCCGCCGGCGGTGGCCGGGATCGGCCTGCTGGCCGCCTTCGGGCGTCTGGGCCTGCTCGGCTGGACGCTCGGCGCCGTCGGGGTCCGGCTCGGCTTCACGCAGGCCGCCGTCGTGCTCGCGGTCCTGTTCGTCGCCGGGCCGTTCTATCTCCGCCAGGCGATCGCCGCCTTCGAGGCGGTCGACCCGACGTTGCTCGCGGCCGCCCGTACGCTGGGGGCCGGGAAGGCGCGCACATTCCTCCGCGTCGCCGTCCCGCTCGCCGGCGGAGGGCTCGCGGCCGGATCCGCCCTCTCGTTCGCGCGCGGAGTGGGTGAGTTCGGGGCGACCCTGATGTTCGCCGGCAGCCTGCAGGGCGTCACCCAGACGCTCTCGCTGGCGATCTACTCGCAGTTCGACGTCGACTTCACGGGCGCCCTGGCGATGGGCGCGCTCCTGGTGGTGGTCAGCGCAGCTCTGCTCCTCGCGATCAAGGTGGTTCCCGGATGGCGCCGCTCGCCCTCGACGTCGCCGTACCTCTTCGCTCCTTCGAGCTCGCGATAGCGCTCGCGGTCGAGCGCGAGACCCTCGCGCTCGTCGGGCCGTCCGGAGCCGGGAAGAGCACGCTGCTGCGCGCGGTCGCGGGGCTCGTCCGGCCGTCCCGCGGCCGGATCGAGCTCGACGCCGAGGTCCTGTTCGACGCCGACCGCCGGATCGATCTGCCTCCAGAGGCGCGACGCGTCGGTCTCGTCTTCCAGGAGTACGCGCTCTTCCCGCATCTGACGGTCGAGCGCAACGTCGCCTTCGGGGGACACCGGCGCGCACCCGAGCTGCTGGAGCGCTTCCGCATCGCCCACCTCGCCGGCGCGAGGCCCGGCCAGCTGTCAGGCGGCGAGCGGCAGCGCGTCGCCCTCGCCCGCGCGCTGGCTCGCGATCCGGCCGTCCTCCTCCTCGACGAGCCGATGTCCGCCCTCGATCCTCACACGCGCGGGGCCGTGCGGGCGGAGCTCCAGGAGATCGTGCGCGAGCTGGCGCTCCCGACCATCCTCGTCACGCACGACTTCGAGGACGCAGCGGCGCTCGCCGATCGCGTCGGCGTGATCGCGGAGGGGAGGGTGCTGCAGGTCGGCACGCCGGGCGAGCTGATCGCCGCCCCCGCCGATGCGTTCGTCGCGAGCTTCACGGGCGGCAACCTGCTCCACGGCGTCGCCCGCCCGAGCCCCGAGGGGCTGACCGAGATCGTGCTCGACGGGGGCGCCGTCGTCTTCTCGACCGATCGCGGGGAGGGCCGCGTCGGCGTCGTCGTCCATCCCTGGGAGGTCTCGATCGCCCACCAGGCGGCGGCCGATTCAGCGTTGAATCACGTGGCGGCGCCGATCTCCTCGGTGGTCACGATCGGAAACCGCGTCCGGGTCCGGGTCGGTCCGCTCGTCGGCGAGATCACGGCCGCGTCCGCCGAGCGGCTCGGGCTAGAGCGGGGACGCATCGTCGTCGCCTCGTTCAAGGCGACCGGGACCCGGCTCGTTCCGCTCCGCGATGCCTAGAGCATCGGGATCTGACGCAGGATCCTCGGCTCGATCCGGTCGAGGATCGTCATCAGGCCCGGCCCGGTGACGGTGATGCCGTGGTTGCGGAGGCCGATCACGGCCTCGTTCGGGTTCGGCTCCGCGGCGAGCAGCTCGGCGACCGAGACCGCCAGCTCCTCCGTCCCGCACGGGTAGTTGACGTCGGTTGCGGCGATGTCCTCCATCCAGGCGTGGACGTGGAGGATCGCGCCGACGCCGGGATGCGCCTGGTAGATCATCCAGTGCTCGATCGCGTCGACGGAGACGCG
>JBBRXG010000100.1:0-11042 GCA_038248655.1 Gaiellales bacterium | reverse complement strand
CCCGGGGGAACCGGGAGGTTCCCCAAAGAGATCGACCTCTGGAAGAAGGGGGCTCGTGGGGGAAACATGGTTTCCCCGACGGGAGCGAGCCGAAGCTGAGCGACGCTCAGGGGCCGACATTTGGCCGGTGAGCAGGGAGGGGTCCCGGGGGAACCGGGAGGTTCCCCGAAGAGATCGACCTCTGGAAGAAGGGGGCTCGTGGGGGAAACATGGTTTCCGGGGAGGCTGTTTCAGGGACAGGGCCAAGCCTGTCCCTGAAGCTCTTTCCCACGAGGCGGAGCCGAGCGACGCTCATGCGTGCCGGCTCGAGACGGTCTTCGCTCCGACCGTCGTGATGTCGAATCGTCCGTCCCGTCGCAGCGCGCGACAAACCGCGTCCATGGACCAGAGCGTACGCGCCACGAAGCGGTCCGCAAACGCACGTGGTTCCGCAGGGAGAGCCTCGGTCCTGTTGCCGTCCGTCCTCCCCGAGATCGACTCCTTCGTCGCGAGCCTGGCCGGTGTCGCTGCCGAGCTCGACGTGCTCGCCGGGGTCGCGAGAGCCGCGTTCACGCTTGCGCCCTTCCAGACCGGACGACGTCGCCGAGGCCTACTCCGAGCTCGGGATCGGTCTCGCCGACGCGTCGATCGGCGTCCTCGCCGGACGCCACAGGACGAACCGCGTGCTGAGCCTAGACGAGCGCCACTTCTGCGCCCTGCGCACGCCCGCGGGCAAAGAGTTCACGATCCTGCCTGCCGACGCCCGAGCGGCCGGAACTCCGAGCTGCAACGAAAGCGCAACGGTCACTTCACAGCTGGTGCCTGGCACCGGGGTTGAAACAAGTCTGGGACGATCTTTCCACCGTCAGTGCCTGGCACCAGGGGTGTGACAACGGTGTAAATCGTCGTTCGGAGTGCGAAGCTCAGGCGGCGGCCGCGACTGCCGGTAGGAGCTCGCGCAGGAACTGGCCCGTGTACGACTCGGCCACCTCGGCAACCCGTTCCGGCGTTCCGGTCGCGATCACCTCGCCGCCCGCCTCCCCGCCCTCCGGGCCGAGGTCGACGAGCCAGTCGGCCTGCTTGATCACGTCCAGGTTGTGCTCGATCACGAGCACCGTGTTGCCCGAGTCGACGAGCCGCTGGAGCACCTCGAGCAGCTTCTCGATGTCGGCGAAGTGGAGCCCGGTCGTCGGCTCGTCGAGGATGTAGAGCGTCCGGCCGGTGGCGATCTTGGACAGCTCCTTCGCGAGCTTCACGCGCTGTGCCTCGCCGCCGGAGAGCGTCGTCGCCGGCTGCCCGAGCTTGATGTAGTCGAGCCCGACGTCGTGCAGGGTCTGGAGCTTGCGACGGATCTTCGGGATCTTCGCGAAGAAGGCGAGCGCCTCCTCGACCGACATGTCGAGCACCTCTGAGATGTTCTTGCCCTTGAAGCGCACCTCGAGCGTCTCGCGGTTGTACCGCGCGCCCTTGCACGTCTCGCACGGGACGTAGACGTCGGGGAGGAAGTGCATCTCGATCTTGATCTGGCCGTCCCCCTTGCACGTCTCGCACCGGCCGCCGCGCACGTTGAACGAGAACCGCCCGGGCCTGTAGCCGCGCACCTTCGCCTCCGGGGTCAGCGAGTACAGCTCGCGGATCGGCGTGAACAGGTCGGTGTACGTCGCCGGGTTCGACCGCGGCGTGCGCCCGATCGGCGACTGGTCGATGTCGATCACCTTGTCGAAGCACTCGATCCCCTCGCAGCCGAGGTGATCGCCCGGCTTCACGCGCAGCTTGTTCAGCCGGTTCGCGAGCGACTTGTAGACGATCTCGTTGACCAGGGTCGACTTCCCCGACCCGGACACGCCCGTGACGCAGACGAGCTTGGCGACCGGGAACTCGACGTCGATCCCTTTCAGGTTGTGCTGGGAGGCCCCGCGCACCCAGAACGTGCCGGCATCGTCGGTGCGCCGGACCGGCACCGCGATCTCCCTCGCCCCGGAGAGAAACTGCCCGGTGACCGAGCCGCGATTGCGCTCGACCTTCGCCGACGGACCCTCGGCGACGACGTGCCCGCCGTGCTCACCCGCGCCGGGGCCCATGTCGACCAGCCAGTCGGCGGAGCGCATCATCTGCTCGTCGTGCTCGACCACGACGACGGTGTTGCCGAGCGCCTTCAGCCGCTCGAGCGTCCCGATCAGGCGCCCGTTGTCACGCTGGTGGAGGCCGATCGACGGCTCGTCGAGGATGTAGAGCACCCCGACCAGCTGCGAGCCGATCTGGGTCGCGAGCCGGAGACGCTGCGCCTCGCCGCCCGAGAGCGTCGCGCTGGCCCGGTCGAGGTTCAGGTAGCCGACGCCGACGTCGTCGAGAAAGGTCAGCCGCTCGCGGATCTCCTTGACGATCCGGACGCCGATCAGCTGCTCGACCTCGGTCAGCTCGAGCTCGGCGAGGAACCCGAGCGCCCGCGTCACCGACAGCTTCGTGAACTCGTGGATGTTGCGGCCGCCGACCGTGACCGCGAGCACCTCCGGCTTGAGGCGCGCCCCCTCGCACGCCGGGCAGGGTCGGAAGCTCATGTACTCCTCGATCCGCTCCCGCTGCTGCGACGAGTCGGTCTCCCGATACCGGCGCTGGAGCGACGGGACGATCCCCTCGAAGTTGAGCATGTACGAGCGCTTGCGCCCCATTCGGTTTC
This sequence comes from Gaiellales bacterium, assembly GCA_038248655.1. GTDB lineage: Bacteria > Actinomycetota > Thermoleophilia > Gaiellales > Gaiellaceae > DATBLE01. The sequence goes on along the minus strand of JBBRXG010000100.1, from coordinate 8,386 downwards.
GGTACTGGACGTACACGCGCTCTCCCCTGGTCCCGTTGAGGAAGAGGTCCTGCTGCTCGCGGTTCAGGTCCTGCCAGGGGCGATCGAGGTCGATCTCCCAGCGATCGGCGATCGCCTGGATCACCGACTCGTAGAAGCCCGAGTTGCCGACCGACCAGGGGACGAGAGCGCCCTCGGCGATCGAGAGCGACGGGTCGGGGACGAGCAGGTCGGGGTCGATCTCCTGCTGGGCCCCGAGCCCCGTGCAGCGCGGGCAGGCCCCGTGCGGCGAGTTGAAGGAGAAGATCCGCGGCTGGAGCTCGGGAAGCGAGACCCCGTGCTCGGGGCACGCGAACCGCTCCGAGAACGTCAGGCCATCGCCGTCTACGACGTCGATGGTGATGAGACCTTCGGCAAGTGCCAGCGCGGTCTCGACCGACTGAAACAACCTGTGCCGAAGGTCCGGCTTCATCACCAGCCGGTCGACCACGACCTCGATCGTGTGCTTGAACTTCTTGTCGAGCGGGATCTCGTCCTCGAGCAGCCGCGGCTCGCCGTCCACCTTCGCGCGCGTGAAGCCCTCGGCGCGCAGGTGGTCGAGCAGGTCGCGGTACTCCCCCTTGCGGTCGCGGACGACCGGTGCGTTGACCGTGAACCTCGTCCCCTCCGGGAGTCGCAGGACCTGGTCGACGATCGCCTCGATCGACTGCCCGGCGATCGGGCGGCCGCAGACCGGGCAGTGCGGCCGGCCGACCCGCGCGTACAGCAGGCGCAGGTAGTCGTAGATCTCCGTGACCGTGCCGACGGTCGAGCGCGGGTTGCGCGAGGTCGTCTTCTGGTCGATCGAGATCGCCGGCGAGAGCCCGTCGATCGAGTCGACGTCCGGCTTCTCCATCATCTGGAGGAACTGGCGGGCATAGGCGGAGAGCGATTCGACGTACCGCCGCTGGCCTTCCGCATAGATCGTGTCGAAGGCGAGGCTCGACTTGCCGGACCCGGAGAGGCCGGTGATGCAGATCAGCTTGTTCCGGGGCAACCGGACGGTGATGTCCTTGAGGTTGTGCTCCCGGGCGCCGTGGACAACGAGCTCGTCGGCTGCCATTTCGGGACAGTCTATCGTGCGAACGGACGTTCGTACAGAGCCATGCGGCGTCTGCCGAGACGGAGCGGAGCGACCGCCGGTAGCGTGGAAGCGTGGCCGCACAACCCGCCGTCGAGACGCGTGCGCTCGCCAAGCGTTACGGGGAGGTCGAGGCGCTCCGCGGCATCGATCTCTGGATCGGGGCCGGGACGGTCTACGGGCTGCTCGGGCCGAACGGGGCGGGGAAGACGACCGCCGTCCGGATCCTCACGACGCTGCTCCGCCCCGACTCCGGGTCGGCGCGCGTGGCCGGCCTCGACGTCGTCGCCGACGCAGCGCGGCTCCGCGAGGTGATCGGGCTGGCGGGCCAGTACGCCGCAGTCGACGAGAACCTCACCGGCTTCGAGAATCTCGAGCTGGTCGGGCGCCTGTACCACCTCGGACGCCACCGCGCACGCGGCCGCGCCGGTGAGCTGCTGGCGTCGTTCTCGCTCGAGGACGCGGGCGGACGACTCGTCCGTACCTACTCGGGAGGCATGCGCCGCAGGCTGGATCTCGCCGCCGCCCTGGTCGCGCAACCGCCGATCCTGTTCCTGGACGAGCCGACGAGCGGACTCGACATCCGCAGCCGCATCGCGCTGTGGGACGCGCTCGAAACGCTCGTCGCCAGAGGGACGACGGTGCTGCTCACGACCCAGGATCTGGACGAGGCCGACCGGCTCGCCAGCCGGATCGCCGTGGTCGACCAGGGGCTCGTGATCGCGGAAGGGACGCCGGACGAGCTCAAGGCCAAGGTCGGAGGCGATCGCCTCGAGGTTCACCTGGACGACCTCGCCCAGGAAGCGGCCGCAATCACCGCGCTCGCCGCGATCGGCAACGGGACGCCGTCGCTGGAGGACGGCTCGGTCCGGGTCCCGATCGAACGCCGGAAGGGCGTCATCGCCGACGCCGTGCGCCGCCTCGACGAAGTCGGGGTCGGGATCGACGACATCGCCGTCCGCCGTCCGACCCTCGACGACGTCTTCTTGACCCTGACCGGGCGGGCGACCGAGGAGCAGGAGGCGGGGCGATGACGGCGTTCACTCGCGCGCTCACGGACACGGTCGTGCTCGCGCGGCGGAGCCTCCTCCGCATCCCGCGGCAGCCCGACCTGCTGGTCGGTTTCACGGTCCAGCCGGTGATGTTCGTGCTCCTCTTCGTGTACGTCTTCGGCGGTGCGATCTCGACCCCGGGCTTCGACTACGTCGACTTCCTCATGCCCGGGATCCTGGTTCAGACGATGGGCTTCGGCGGGTTCGTCACCGCGCTCGGGCTCGCCGAGGACCTCAAGAAGGGTCTGATGGACCGGTTCCGGTCGCTGCCGATGTCGCGCGCCGCCGTCCTCACCGGCCGCACCCTCGCAGACGTCGGGACGAACATCGTGCAACTGACCGTGATCGTCGGAGTCGGAGTCGCCGTCGGGTTCGACTTCAAGGCTGGAGCGCCTCGCGCCGTCGCCGGGATCGCCCTGCTGCTGCTCGTCGGCTACGCCTTCTCGTGGGTGTTCGCCTTCATCGGCCTGACCGCGTCGTCGCCGGAGGCGTCGAACGCCTACGGGTTCACGATCCTCTTCCCGCTCACGTTCGTCTCGTCCGCATTCGTCCCGGTGCAGTCGATGCCGGGCTGGCTGGAGCCCGTTGCAGAGCACAATCCGTTCACGACGATGGTGGACGCGACCCGCGCGCTGTTCCTCGGAACGCCCGCGGGTCACGACGTCTGGCTGGCCGTCGTCTGGGCGCTGGGTGTCGCGCTCACCTTCGGGGCGCTCTCGGTCTGGCGCTACCGGCGCGTGATCACGCGATAGGAAGGGCGCTCGACGCCGTTTGCGCGAGGGCCGAAACGGCGACAATCCCTTCGGTGGGCGATGTAGCGCGGAAGTCGTTCGTCGCGACGACCGTTGCCTTGGCGGTGGTCGTCTCGGCGCTCGCGCTCTGGCACCTGAGAGTGCTCGTCGCGCTCATCCTGCTCGCGATCGTGATCGCCTCGGCGATGCGGCCGGGCATCGAGTGGTTGCACCGCCGCCACGTCCCGCGCGGGATCGGGGTCGGCCTTCACTACATCGGTTTCGTGGCCGCGATCGCGCTGCTGCTCTGGCTGATCGTCCCACGCGCGCTCGACCAGGTCCGGGCCGCGGTCGGCACGATCCCGACGTCCGCGTCCGACGTCGCCACCGCGGCCAGGAAGTCGCACGGGATCAAGCACGAGATCCTCCTCGGCCTCCAGCACCGGCTCGAGCGGCTGCCGCGGGGCACCGGCCTCGTCCACCCCGCGGTCGCGTACGGCCGCACCGCGCTCGAGGTGCTGATCGGCGTGTTCTTCACCTTCGCGGTCGGCGCGTACTGGGTCTTCGAGAAGGAGCGTGCCCAGTCCCTGGTCGCGAAGCTGGTCAAGAAGAAGAACCGCCAGCGGATGCTCGACACGTGGAACCTGATCGACGCGAAGCTCGGCGCCTTCGTCCGCGGGCAGCTGATCATGATCACGTTCGTCAGCACGATGCTGTCGCTCGCCTTCTGGGCGGACGGCCTCCCCTACTGGCTACTGATCGGCGTCTTCGCCGGAATCGTCGAGATCGTCCCCGTGATCGGCCCGATGGCGGCCGCCGTGGTCGCGATCGTCGCCGGCCTGACCGACTCGTGGCAGACCGCGGCGGGGGCGGCCGCGGCGGTGTTCGGGCTCCGCCTGCTCCAGGACTACGTGATCGGCCCCCGCGTGCTCGGCCATGCCGTCGGCCTGTCGCCGCTGATCGTGCTCGTCACCGTGACCAGCGTGGGCCTGCTCCTCGGTGGAGCGTACGTGCTGCTTGCGACGCCGTTGGCCGCCGTGCTCGCGACGCTCGTCGACGTCCTCGTGCTCGACAAGGATCCGGGCGAGGAGGAGGTGCCGGCGCTGATCTTCCCCGCGCGCGAGGACAGCGGCTGAGCTACGAGCGTCTGGGGCGCCAGCGGCCGAAGACGAGGCCGCCGAGGGTGAAGCCGAGCCCGAAGGTGCCCAACGAGAAGGCACCGATCGCGATCGCCTTCCGCCAGGTGGCCATCTGCTGCCAGCGACCGAGCGCCTCCTGCTCCTCGGTCGTCAACGGCTCGCCGCGGCGCTGCTTTCGCAACGCTCCCCCTGCGCGCAACCCGAGGTAGAGATCCTCGACGATCTCGGCGGGCTCGTCGACCACGATCCCGAGTTTATAGGCTGGATCGGCCGTGCCAGTCAGGATTCTCCACCTCTCGGACCTGCACGTCGGCACCCGTGAAGCGCCCGACGTCGAACAGGGCGTCGGCGTTCTCGCCGCCCGCCTCGAGCCCGACCTGATCGTCGCCACCGGTGACCTGACGCATCGCGGACGGCACGATCAGCACCAGCGGGCGGCCTCCTTTCTGCGCGCCCTCGGCCCCCCGGTGATCGCCGTCCCGGGCAACCACGACATCCCGTACACCGTCCCGGCGAGGTTCACACGCCCGTGGGCTGAGTTCGAGCGCCGCTGGGACACGACGGAGCCGGTGTACCGCTCCGACGGGCTGGTCGTCGTCGGCCTGAACTCGGTGCGCCCGTGGCGGCACCAGTCGGGCCGCGTGTGCGACGACCGCCTCGGCCGGGCGGCGGTGGCTTTCGCGGGCGCGCCGCCCGGAGCGCTTCGCGTCGCCTTCCTCCACCACCAGCTCACCGGGGCCCCGTGGCGGACCCGCAAGCGCCCGGTCGCCCGGCGCAACAATGTCCTCGGCTCGCTGGTCGACGCCGGTGCCGAGCTAATCCTCTCCGGGCACATCCACCAGGGGGCGGTCAGCGAGCGTCACGAGTTCGAGGTCTGGAACGGCGGGCAGCGCGGCGTCGTGATCGCGGTCGCGCCCGGACTGGGCCAGCCGCGGCCGCGGCGCCGAGGAGAGGCGCGCGGCCTGCTCCTCTACGAAGCCGACGAGTCGGAGCTGCGGGCGCACACGTACGTGTGGCGCGCGGAAGCCTGGGGCCTGACCGCCGTGCGCCGCTTTCCGCGGGGCACCGGGACGCTCGCTTGACGCTCGCTTCGCGGGGGGAACGGCCGGTGCGCCCCCTTCTCCGATCATCTCGCACCGTTGCGCCATTGCCTGCCGAAGTCGGTGACAGGCTTCAGCCTGTCACCGACTCTCCGGATCGGGCGAATAGGGCTCGAAGCGCGGCTCCAGGCCGGACGGAGCTGCCCGGCCGCAGCCGCAGACGGCGATCGACCCCTCGGCGAACGCCGGGAGCCGGAGACGGTCGTCGATCGTCGCGTCGTTGATCGCGCCCGCGACGAACGCCCCCAGCCCGAGCTCCTCGCAGACGAGATAGAAGGTCTGGCTGAGGTGCCCGGCGTCGAGCAGGACCGCCGCGTACGCCTTGTCGTGCTCGCGGTACTTCCAGAAGCTCCGCTCGAACCGTGCGCTCATGACGAAGATCACCGGCGCGGAGGAGAAGTACCACTGGCCGCCGAGGAACGAGTCCGCCAGCGCCCCGGCATCGTCTGGGCTCATCGACTCGACCGGGGTGAGCCCGTGCCGCTCGACGCTGTAGTGGTAGAGGCCGGACTCCATACCCTCGACCGCTCGGACGAGCGGATACACCTCGATCGGGTGCAGCGACCCGCCCGAGGCGCTCGTCTTCCTGAGCACGACCAGGTCGTCGCCGATCCTGGCCGACCCGTGACAACCCCAGACGTGGTGCAGGATCGTCGAGAGCTCGGCAGCTTGGAGCGGAGCTTCGCGATCGAATCCTCGCGTCGTGTGACGGGCGGCGAGCAGGTCGAACAGAGGCCCCTCGCGTGCGGGCGCGGGCAGCCGAATCGCCTCCCCGACCCCGTAGAAGTGCGGCGGCGGCGGCCCGAACCGCTCGACGAACGCGGGCGAGCCCTCGGCGAGCGCGCCCGAGAGCTCGGCCGGCTCCGCCTGCTCGGACACGGCGACCTCGACGTCGCCCCACGCGGTGGTCGCGCGGTGGAGCGCTGCGTAGCGATGCCAGGACGTTGCCGTGAGCCGCTCGTCGATCGCCCGGAGCGCGCGGAGCCGCTCGTCGTCCGCGTCACTGACCAGCAGTCCGCGCTCGGCGAGCCGCCGGACGATGGCCGGCTCGCCTGCGTCATCCTCCGGCACCCAGCGATCCGACGGAACCGCGAGCAGGACGTCGAGCGCATCCTCGTCGAGCGTCACCTCGTTCCCGGTCAGGACGGAGACGGCGACGTCCGGACGCGCCGGGGTCAGCCGTGCCCGCCCGCGCAGAAGCGCGGCAACGTCGGCGCCCGGCTCCTCCTCGCAGCGAAGGAGCAGGTATCGCGTGCGCCGAACCGACGCCAGGGGGCTAGGACGGGTCGAAGAGCTGGACGTGGATCGGCATCGGCCTCGGCGGCTTCGGGGGCCGCGGCGGCGGCTTCGGCGTCGGCTTCGGCTGTTCAGCCGTGAGCCCGAGCCCGGCGAGCTCGGCCTTTCCCGGAAGGACGACCGTGTCGGGCACGAGGCCCGGCTCGTCGGAGACACCGCAGTCGCTCAGGGCGGCACGAGGATCCCGGGCGGCGAGCAATCGGAAGGCGTCGTCGTCGGCGAGTCTGGCGGCAAATGCGCGGGTGGCGCCTGGGATCATCGCTACTCCTTCGCTCGGGGTCACGACCGTACCGTGGGCGCGAGTCCAGGGTCAAGGAGCGCCCGTGCCCGTTCCGCGAGCACCGTGCAGCCCTTTCGCCTCGAACAGGGTCAAAGCCTCGGACGTCGCTTTCACGGCGTCCTGGCCGCGGCCGCCTGCGCGGAGCACCTCCGCCAGGTCGAGCAGCGACTCGCCGCGGAGGTTGAGGAAGTCGGTCTCCCCACCGCGGATCACCGCCTCCCGGGCGAGCTGCTCGGCGCGGTCCAGCCGGCCCCGTCCGGCGAGCACCCGTGCGAGCGCGCCGCGACACACGACCTGCGAGTACACGTCGTCGCGCGAGCCGAACCGGGTGCTGATGCCGGCGAACGACTCGGCCTCCTCGTACCGAGCGCCCGAGGCAAGCGTCCTGGCGAGGAACGCAGCCGTCGTCGAGAGCACGCCGGTCTCGCCGAGCGCTTCGAGCTCCGCGTAGCCGCGCCGCAGCTCGCGCTCGGCGGCGTCGAGATCGCCCGCAAGCAGCTCGATCGGCCCGGCGAAGTTGGCCAGCGCGCCGAGCCACTGACGCAGGCCGAGCTCCTCGGCGATCGCTCGGCTCCTGGCGACGAGTTGCCTGGCGGTGTCGAGATTCCCACGCACCGCCTCCAGGCTGCCGATCGCCGCTCCCGCGGTCATCTCCAGGCTCTGGACGTCGTCCCCGAGCGCGAGCAGGTCGCGACATTGCTCGATTCCCTCCTCGGGCCGGGTCGGTCCGAAGGCGACCGCGCACAGGAGCTGGGTGACGATCCACCAGCGCTCCCGGTAGTCCCCGTCGCGCTGCATCTCGGCCAGCCCGCGCCTGAAGGCCTCCTCCATCGCGGCCGCCCGGCACAGGTGCCAGTTCGCGTGCCCGACGAGGTTGTACGAGCGCGCGAGACCGATCCGGTCGTCGGCCTCGGCGAATACGACCGACGCCCGCTCGGCGACGCCGATCACCTCGCCGGCCTGGACCTCCGGGTCGGTGTAGAGGCCGAGGAGCGCCGACTCGACCGCGACCCGCGCCTGCAGGCGCCGATCGCCGGCAGCGTCGGCCAGCGCGGCGGCCTCCCCGAGGACCCGGCTCCCGGCCGATGCGTCGCCCGAGTACCGGAGCGCCTTGCCGAGCTCGGGCAGGAGCTCGAGCCGCGCGAGCGGATCGACCTCGAGCAGCGACACGGCTCGCCGGAGCAGCCCGGCCGCGGCCCGCATGTCGCCGCGGACGAACGCGCGGTTCGCCGCCAGGGAGAGCCAGCGGGCCGCCTCGCCCCCGAGCTCGCGTCCGACGTCGTCCACCGGTCCGAGCGCGGCTCGATGACGGTAGGCCTGCTCGAGATGGAAACCGAGGATCTCCGCGTACTCGGAGGCGCGCTCTCCGACCGCGTTCCCGAGCCACCGGGCGTAGATCTGGTGCAGCTCGGCACGAAGCCGCTCCGGCAGCCCGCGGTAGGCCGCGTCTCGGATCAGCGCGTGACGGAAGCGAAACGCCGTCTCGCCGGGCACCGCCGGCTCAGCCGTCCGCAGGAGCTCCTTCGCCTCCAGGCCTTCGAGCGCCGGGCCGACGAGCTCTCCGGCCGGCCGGAGCACAGGCTGCTTAAATATTTTCTAAATACTATTCTTCAGTCAAAATTCTATAAATAAAAGAAGAATGCTGCAGGTTTCACAAAGTTGGTAATACCATAATTCCTTAACCTAATG
>JBBRXG010000099.1:0-11102 GCA_038248655.1 Gaiellales bacterium | reverse complement strand
GACGAAACGGAGTGCGGCTCCCAGCGTGGCCGTACGAAGCTGGCGCAGGTCAGGAGTTGCCGCAGCGCGAACGCCGACGCCGAGCTCCGTCAGCGTCGCCACGGAGACGCGCGCTTCGCCCTCGGGTGGTTGACCGAGGGGCCGGCGCTGCTCGGCTGCCACGAAGACGCTCGTGTCGGCGAGGTACCCACTCACGGCAGCATGTCGTCGGTTGTCAAGCCGACATCGAAGTCGTCGCTGGGAGAGGCGACCTCGAGACGCGCCGCCAACGCCTCGATCTCGGCCAGATCAGCCAGCACGAGATCGCTGGGGCGACGTTCGCTGCGCTCCCGCCGCGGAACGATGTCGGCAACCGGGCGGCCATGGACCGTGAGCACGACTCGTTCGCCGCTCTCAACCGCCGAGATCACGCGCGCGGTGTGGTTCCGTAGCTCTCGGACGGATACATCCACGTGGCACAGCGTAGCACAGCTCCGATCGACGCTTTCGGTGCCGTCGCGGCGCACGCGGTCGTGGCATTGCGGCGCCGGAGGGATAGCTATCGGGCCGAGCGGACGAACTGCCGCGAGAGAACGCTGAACCGCGGCGGAGCGGTGAGATCGGCGACGCAGACGGCGCTTCCCGGCCGCTGGGCGTGAGCGCGCACGACACGGCTGATCGTCGCTCCGTCCTCGAGCCGCAGGGTGAGTCGGAGCGTGCCCCCGTGGCAGTCGTAGGCGCGGAACTCGATGCGGCCGAGGACCGTGTTGGTCTGGAGCCACTCCCGGAGCCGAACGGGTTGAGCCAGGCGCCAGAGCTCCAGGCCGGCGGTCGGCGCCCGTCTGACGACCGTGCCGGCGAAGGTCAGCGTGTCCGAGGCGACGATGTACACGGCCGGCGCCGGCCGGCCGTCGACGAGCACGAGCCGCCCGTCCTCGAGCGGGCCGATCGAGCTCTGGGGAATCGGCCCGGGCACGCGTGCGCTCAGCAGGTCGTAGACGCGAATCAGTCTGGCGTTCCAGAACCGGTTCGCCCAGACCGCCGTCCACTGGGCCTCGCCCGCGTAGACGTAGGAGACGGGGCCGTCGGCGGTGCCGTCCAGCCACCGGGGGTCGTCTCCGGTGTTCACGCTCTCGACCACCCGCGCCTGCGCCGAGACGACGCGGGTCGCCGAGAGCGACGCTCCGGCGAGCACGAGCGCGACGGCGGCGGCGAGCGGTAGCCGGGCGCGCGGTCGAACGAACAGGAACGCCGCGACGGCGATCACGGCCAGCACGATCACGACGGCGCGGAGCGGAAGCCCCGGCGCACGCACTTCCAGCCGGTAGAGCGGGATCAGCGTGAAGGCGTCGGGCGCGGCGGCGAGCGAGACCAGCCGCTGAATCGGAAGCGAGGCCACGAGCACGAGCGCACCGGCCCCCACGAGCCAGGTCGCGATCCTCGGCCGAGGAGCTCCCCGGTCGAGCCAGAGACAGAACGCGAGGAAGGCGAGCGGCGCGAGCGACAGCAGGTCCCGCTCGGCGAGTCGACCCACGTGCCGCGACGCGAAGACGCCGACCTCGACGACGAACCAGCCCGAGAACGCCGCCGCGACGGCGATCGTTGACCGAGCCTGCGCCGAGCGCTCCCGGCCGCGGAGGACGAGCACGAGCTCGAGCGCGAGTGCACAGGCCGGGACACCCGCCGTCATCAGGATCAGGTCCGCAGCATGCCAGCGGGTGTAGAGGACGGCGTCCCCGAACGAATACGAGACTTCGCCGGCCGCGCGATACGCACCGAAGACCTCCGAGCCGGGCCCGCCGCTCGACAGACGCCACGCCGCCCATCCCGCCGCGACGGCCGCGAGTGCGAGGGCGGACGGCCAGAAGCGGCGGATCAGCCTCGGATCGCGCTCGGCAATCACGATCACGAGCAGCGCGGTCGCGTAGGCCGGAACGAGTGCCGCCGCCTGGAGCCGCGTCGCGGCCGCGACCACGAGAGCGGCGACGGCGAGGAGCTGGGCGCTCGCCGATCGTCTCGCCAGCGCCCGGGCGCACGCCCACGCCGCGAGCACGACGATCGGATAGAACGCAACCTCGGTCATGATCAGGCCGCTGTACGCCAACCCGGGCACGGCCAGCGACAGCACGGCGGCCGCGATCGCCCACCTCTACGCCATCAGCGTCCGCGCCCAGAGGTAGACCGGAACCGCGGTCAACGACATGACGAGCGCCTGCAGTGCCTTCAACAGGTCGTACCCGAGCGCCCGGTCGGACAGAGAGAGCGGCAGACCCGCCAGAGCCGGGTACACGAGGCTGTAGAAGCCCGTCGGTGCCCCGAGAACCGTGAGCGATCCGTGCTGCCAGAGGCTCCGCCCGAGCTCCGCGTACGTCTGCTCGTCCGCCGCGATCCACGGGCTCGGCACCTCCAGCGCTCCCCAGGTCCGGAGACCGGCCGAGACGAGCACGAGTGCGGCGACGCATACAGAACCTGGAAGCCGCCGCAGACCGTCGATCACGGCTCAGCACGTTAGCCGCAGCGGCCCGGGCGAGCACGAGGCGAACCAGGGCGTCTGCCGGGCGCGCAACGAGACGCTCTCGCACGCGCCCGGGAAGTACGTCTCCTCGACCTCGACCGACAGATCGCCGTCCAGGTGGAGCAGATGGAGAGGCACCCGCCGTCGGTCGGCGTGCTCTACGGCGACGCGTACCTCATGGACGTGGCCGGCAATCCGCTTCGACGAGAAGCACGACGCGATCCTCGGGGCCGACACAGGCTGCCCGGAGTGCGCCGGCCGTTCGAGCGACGAACGCGCGCAGCGCGGCATAGCCGAGCGCTGGGCGGTCGGGCGCAGGAGAGCAGGGTCTGCACCCTCTCGATCGAGCAGGTCGGCGAGCCGGGGGCCACACTCTGAGTATGGGAGCCCACTCGCGGTCCGGTCGACGTCGGCGACGATTCCGGGCGCGGGCCGACCATGCGCCGTTTTGTACTAGAGTCACCTCTCCGTGCGGCCGAAGCTCGCTCTCTGGATCGTGGCGGCGGCGCTCCTGGTTGCGCTGCCGACGGCCGCGCTCGGCGGCTCCTCGCGTCAGGCGTCGAACGTGACCACGTTTCCCGACTCGGTCGGCGAGGACGCGAACGCGCCGGACATCACCAGCGTCGTCGTCTCGAACGACGATGCCGGCAACATCAGCCTGAAGCTCAACATCAGCAACCGGCCGGCGCTGACGCCCGACATGCTCTTCCTGCTGTTCTTCGACACCGACCAGAACGCGGCGACGGGAGACCCGCAGTCGCTCGGAGCCGACTACGCGATCCAGCTGCAGCAGGGCAGCATCGCTCTCTTCCAGTGGAACGGATCCGACTTCGTGGCTGCGCCGTCGCAAGCGTCGCTGACCTACGTCTACGAGCCGACCGGGCCGACGATCCGGATCAGCGCCGCCGACCTGGGCAAGACCAAGGGTTTCAAGTTCGGCACGATCGCGATCTCCGGGATCGTCCTCGACGCGGCCGGGAACCCGGATTTCACGAACATCCACGCCGACGGAGCGCCCGATCCGGGCCACGGTTTCTTCACCTACCAGGTGGTGACCAGGTTGATCCTCGGCGTCACCTCGTACGTGACCGCGCCGAAGCCTCCGCGGGCCGGCAAGCCGTTCTCCGCCCTGCTCGCGACCACGGAGAACGACACCGGCGGGCCGGTGGCGTCCGGGACGGTGTCGTGTGTCGCGACGGTCGCGTTCAAGCGGATCCCCGCCGTCACGCACGTGCTCACGAACGGCGTCGCGAACTGCATCTGGAAGATCCCGGCGACCGCGAGAGGCAAGATCCTGCGCGGCTCGGTCACCCTCACCGTCCGCGGCGTCAAGGTCTCGCGGAGGTTCTCGGCGCGGATTATCTAGCGGCTCAGCGGCCGACGAGATGGCTGCCGAGCGTGCCGCGCAGGCTCGATCCCGAGAGCCCGACGATCCCGATCGACGCGCCCGGGCCGCTGACCGTGACCGCGCCCTGGAACGCGAGGGGGAGACCCAGCTTGGCGAGCCGCAGCGTGCCGCTGAGCTCGACCCCGCGCGAGACGCTGTAGCGCACGAGCGTGAACCCGCGCGGGCCGGTGAGCATCCTCCCGCCGAAGATGCCCGGAACGCTCGCGGGCGCCGCCATCAGCCAGGCGGCCTCGGCCTCCCGGACCGCCTCCGAGACGAGCGCGTAGGTCCGGAGCGGATCGGCCGCGCGCCGGGGGTTCACGGGGCCCGGGACGGGCAGCGCCGGAATCGGCGGGACGATCGCCTTCGGACGCGGGCACGTCGCCGGAGCGGCGCCGGTCAGGACCCAGCCGCGGACCGCGAGCAGCGCGCAGCCGGACGGGTCGGCGGTGACGACGCTGTGCCCGACGCCCGGGACGACGAGCAGCTTGCCCTGAGGGAAGCGGGCGACCACGCTGACGGCGTTCGCGGTCGGGGTGCGCATGTCGAATCCGCCGCTGACCGCGAGCACGGGCACGTTCGGGAGCGGCCCGGCTCCGAGCGTCCCGCCACCGGAGGGAGACGGCCAGTCCAGGCAGAAGTCGGCGTTGCCGAAGCGTGCGGCCCACGATCCGAATGGTCCGAAGGTGCCGGCCGGGAGCGCGTCGACGGCCGACTTGAAGATCGCAGGCCGATCGACGATCGGCGTGTCGGGCGTCCACGGAAACGGGCCGTCGCGGCACACCGTCGCCGCATAGAGACCGCTGCTCAGCTCGTCGGAGGGGCTGAGCGAGCTGGCGTCGTGCAGTAGCGCCAGGCGGAGGAGCGGCTGCGTGTTGCCGACCCGTGCCGCACGCAGGACCGCGGGCAGCTCGGCGGCGAGACCGGGGTTGAGGTCGGCGTCGAGAAGGATGGACAGGAAGGTCAGGCCGTCGAGGCGCTCCCTCTTCGTCTTCCCGGTGGCCAGGACCACCGGTCCCTCGAGCGGCTTCGCTGCGAGCGAGTTCGCGACCGCGACGGCGTCGCCGGCGAAGTCGGACGTAGCGGAGCGGCAGCTTCCGTTCGAGCAGAAGGCCCCGAGCGTCGCCGGGAGCTGGCGAACGACCTCGGCTCCGTAGGGGTCCGACAGCTCCGGCGGGAGAACGGAGTCGAGCACCAGCCGGTCGACGTGGCTCGGATGCGCGAGCGAATAGGCGAGTGCGAGCTTCGTACCGTACGAGACGCCGAAGAGCCCGACCTTGTCGAGGTTGAGCGCCTGCCGAACGGCATCGAGGTCCTCGACGTGATCGGCGGTGCTGTAGTACACCCGTTGCGGCCCGATGATGTCCGCGCACGCTCCGGCGGCCGCCCGCTGTGCGTCGGCGGTGAGTGCGCGCTGAAGCTCCGGGCAGTCGATCAATGCAGAGCTGCCGGTGCCCCGATCGTCGTAGGCGACCAGCGTGTAGCCGGGGAAGATGAAGCGGAAGAGCGAGGCGACGTCCGGGTTGCCGAGGCCGAAGACATGGGCCGAGCCCTGTCCAGGCCCGCCGGCGATCAGGAAGATCGCGCCTCGTGCGATTCCCTCGGCGGGCAGGACCTCGACGTGCAGGGAGATCGTCCCCGGCGTGACCCCGGTGCGATCCAGCGGGACCGCGACCTGGAGACACGAAAGGCCCGCCGTCTCGCCGCACGCCGCCGAGGCGGTGCGCAGGCCGGTGACGCCGCCGGCCCGCGGCGGCTGGCTCGAGACTGCTTGCGCAAGCAGGTACGCCTGGGCGGGCGGGGTCGCGATGCCCGCCCGGTCCGGAGCCGCTGCGCCCGTTCCCGCGAGCGCCAGCAGGAGCAGCGGCAGGCAGCAGCCGATCGCCAGCAGACGCCGCGCCCGACGCCGCTCGCGTGACCGCCTGACGAGACCCCTCAGCAAAGGACTGACAACTGTAGCGCGGCCGTGTCTCAGACGGCGCGGAGCACGGCCAGTGCGACGGCGAGCGCGACGAACGCCGCCGTCAGTGCGCGCAGGGCCGCCTCGTTTCCGGCGATCAGCGTCTCACGGGTGATCGCCTCACGCGTCCCGTCCTCGAGCTCGAGCGCGCCGACGACTGCGGCGACCTCGCGCCGAAGCCGCCGGACCGGGCTCGACAGCCGGCGCTGGGCGTAGCTCGAGAGCGCGGCGAACGCGGCCGCGAGCACGGCCTCCCAGGCCAGGCGCTCGGCGCAGGCGAAGTAGGCGGTCAGGAGCGGGAACGCGCCCCAGTCGAGCGCGAACCAGACGTCGGAGTGGAGTCGCCCGCCGACGATCTCGAGGTTGTAGGCGACGACGACGACGGCACCGGCGGCCACGAATGCGAGCAGCCACGGGTCGTACGCGACCGCCCCGGCGATCCCGATCCCGATCGCGCCGCCGATCGAGAGCACGGCGAGCCCGGCGAGCGTTCGGCTCGGGATCCGGGTCGAGAGCGGGCGGCCGTGCAGCTCGTCGAGCGCGTGTGCGCCGATCCCGACGGCGAGGAAGAAGGCGGCGAGCGCCGCGCCGAGGCGGCCGGGCTGCCAGGTGGGCGCGAGCCCGGCGCCGATCACGACGTAGCTGAGATGCCAGAGCGTGTAGGGCGGATGGAGGAGCGTGACGAAGTCGCGCCAGCCCCCGGGGGCGAGCGCGTAGAAGGCCGGCCGCGCCTCGGTCGTCATCCGCGCTGCCCCCAGATCACGATCGCGCCCCCGAGGCTGAGCCGGCGGTGGCGGACGTCCGTGATCCCGGCCTCCCGCCACAGCTCCAGGAGCGCTTCGAGCGGCAGCCGGTGCCAGAACTCGGTGATGCTCGGGCCGAGGAAGCCGCCGACCTCCGCCCAGCCGGGGGCGATCAGCCGGCCGGCGAGCGGCAGCCCGAGGCGCACGTACGCCTGCCACAGCGTCCGTGCGACCGGGTTTCGGGGGACGGCGAACTCGAGCCCGGCGACCGTTCCGCCGACCCGCACGACACGCGCGAGCTCGCGCAGCGTCTCGCCCGGGTCGTCGACGTACCGGAGGAGGTAGGTGAAGGTGAGGCCGTCGAACGAGCGGGCGGGAAAGGGCAGGTGATCGGCCTCGCCCTCGACGAGCTGCACCCCGGGCGGGACGCGCCTCCGGGCGACCGCGAGCATCTCGGGGCTCTGGTCGACTCCGACGACCGAGCAGCCGGTCCGGCGGACGAGCTCGCCGGCGACGGCGCCCGTGCCGGTCGCCACGTCCAGCACGGTCTGGCCCGCACCGGCCTCGACCCGCGAGACGAGGAACCGTCGCCAGCGCGGGTCCTGTCCGAACGAGAGCAGGCGCGCATAGCGGTCGTAGGTCGGCCCGAGGGGTGCGAACAGCGCCCGGGCGCGCCGTTGGTGGGCGGAGGCGGCGGCCACCGTCCGAGTCTAGGAGGAATCACGGCCTTCAGCAGGTATCCATCCGGGCCGATACCTACGGTGACCTCATGCCGCAGTGGATCCTCTTCCTCCTACTCGCGATCGCCGCGTGGCTCACGCTCTCGATCGGCGGCGGCCTGCTCGTCGGACGCCTGATCGGGGTCGCGTCCAGGCTCTTGCCGCACGGGCGCCGGCGCATCGCGTAGGCGTCCGTATCATCGGGGCGTGGAGAGCGACCCCGACGCCAGGCCGACGATCGAAGCGCTGGAGGACGAACGGCGCCGGCTGAGAGAGCTCGAGGTGAACCTGGCGGCGGAGCGCCAGCGAGTCCAGGCCGCCGCAGCACTCGAGATCGCCCGCCTGCAGGAGGCGCTCCGCGACGCTGCCGAGCGCGCCGCGCGACGCGAGCGCGAGCTCGAGACGGCGACCAGACGGCTCGAACGAAAGCTCGCGGGAGGACGACTGCGACGGCTGGCGGGCCGCGGCGAATCCGTTTCCGACGCGAAGGCCGAACGCGAGCTCGACCGGCGCGAGCGTCTGCTCGGCGAGCGAGAGCAGGCGATCGAGCAGGGGAAGCGCGAGCTTGCCCGAGCCGTTGTCGAGCCGGCCGCGGACGAGGACCGGCCCGTCGCGCGACGTGATCGAGAGGCCGCCGAGGCCCTGTCCGCCAGGGAGGCGGAGCTCGACCGGCGGATCGCAGAGCTGGTCGAGATCGAGCACCGGAGCGCCGAGCGGCTCGCCGCCCGTGCCGAGGAGCTCGATGCGCGAGAGCGGACGCTCGCGGAGCGAGACCGGGAGGAGGGGGATCGCCTCGATCGGATCGGCGGCTCCGAGGCAGACCTCGCCGCCCGCGAGGCCGCCCTCGAGGAGCGCGCGGTCGCCCTCGACGCCCTGGCAGCGGCCCGCTCGGAGCACGAGGCAGCGCTGACCGCCCGAGAGGCAGCGTTGACCGAACGCGAGGCGGCGGCGGCCCGGCACGAGCTCGAGCTCTCCTCGCGCGAGGAGGCCCTGGCCGAGGCTGCGGTACCGCCCGGACCGGCTCCGGTCGGCGTCGAGGCCGATCTCCGCGTCGAGCAGGAGCGGCTCGAGGCGAAGGCGAGAACGCTCGAGGAGGCCGAGCGGCGGCTGGCCGACGCCCGCTCCCAGGTCTCCGCCCGCGAGAGTGCGGTCTCGAGCCTCGAGGCGAGCCTGGCCGCCCAGGAGACGGCCCTGGCCGAGGTGGAGGCCCGAATCGCCGAGCGGTCGGCCCGGCTCGAGGAGGCAGAGCGGCGTGCCGCCGACCTCGACGACCTGGCGATGGTGCTCGCCGCGCGTGAGGAAGAGGTGGCGAAGGCGATCGCGTCGTTCGAGGGGCGCGAACGAGATCTGTCGCTCATCGGCCAACGGCTCCAGGCGGAGCGCCGGCGTCTGGCCGAACGGTCGCGACGACTGTCGGAGGCCGAGCGGCGGCTGCCGGTCCGGTCGGTCGATCACGGACGCCAGGTCGGCTTCAGCGAGGGGCTGCGGGAGCTCGCGAGCAGGCGCGGCGCCGTCTGAGAGCAGCTGTTAGCTTCCTCCCGTGCTGAGCGCCCTCGCAACCGGCCACAAGGTCGGGATCGCAGTCGTCGCCGGGGTCTTCATCGCGTTCGCCCTCGCCTCGTCCTTCGTGCTCCCGGCCAGATGGCCCGGGTTCCCCGGAGGCCGGGTGAAGCTCTTCGTCGCCGTCGCGGTGCTGATCACAGCGGGGATGCTGGCGACGATCATCGCGCTCGCGAGCGAGCCGAAGGAGCCCCGGGAGGAGGCCGCCGGAACGGAGTCGGCCGCGCCCGCCCAGACGACGCCGGCGCCAGCGCCCGCCCAGACGACGCCGGCGCCAGCGCCCGCCCAGACGGCGCCGGCACCCGCGCAACCGGCCGGCGACCCGGTGGCCGGCAAGGCCGTCTTCGAATCTGCCGGGTGCGTGAGCTGCCACACGCTGAAGGCGGCCGGCGCGACCGGCACGGTCGGCCCGAACCTCGACGACGCGAAGCCGCCGCCGGAGCTCGTCGTCGACCGGGTCACGCACGGCAAGGGCGTGATGCCGTCGTTCGCCGGCCAGCTGAGCCCGAAGCAGATCTCGGACGTCGCGGCCTTCGTCTCCTCCTCGGCCGGCAAGTAGCGTCGCGAAGCTCACGAGGCTCGGGGGCTCGTACGTCGTCCCCCGCCCGCATGTGGCTTGCGGACCTAGCGCATCGGCAGCGTCGAAATGTTCTCTGTCGCCGCGACCGACATGGCAGGCGCGGCACAGCGACGTCTGCCCGGATGACCGGGAAGGGAAGCTCATGGCGCGAAGGTCTCGTGAGCGGGGAATGTGACGGTCTCTCATTCGAGGTCCGGTGTGAGTGGATGGAGGCTCTCGTAGGCACTCACGACCTTCTTGTCGAAGGTTTCGAGCTGCACGTCGGTGTGCACACGTCTCTCGGCGTGAATCGCAGTGGCGAGCGCGTATGCATCCGGAAGCTTCAGTCGCGTCCGCGCGCGGACGGCGGCGGCACGGCGTGCGAGGTCCATGTCCACGTGGATGGTCTCGATTCCGAAACGCGCGAGCATCGTGTCCACCGTCTTCGCTCCGGGAACGCCGTCCTTCTGGAGCGGGCCGATCAAGACTTCGCTGTAGTTGACCGCCGATACGAGGCGCCGAGTCCCCGGCGCCAGCGAACGGCGCATACGCTCGACCGCCTCGGCATGGTTGGCGTCCTCGCGGCCGAGATACGCGATCAGGACGTCTGCGTCGAAGACGACTACGGCCACTCGCGGCGGAGCTTGTCGAGGTAGCCCTTCGGATAGACGGATGCGTCGAAGACGCCCGCGAACTCCTCGACCATGTCATCGGCGCGGGCAAGCTCGAGGCGGCCTGGCCCGACCGCCTGCACACGCAGATCGTCGCCAGGCTCCAAGCCGGCCGCTCGCAGTGCATCAACCGGCAGAGTGACCTGATTCTTGCGGGAGATGAGGCTCATCCCTTTACCTTAGCACCAGACGGTAAAGGGGAGCGGAAGCGCGAGTAGGGACAGGCTTCATGCGCATCGGGAGCGTCAGCATGTTTTCCGTCGCCGCGACCGACATGGCGGGCGCGGCACACCCACGCCTGTCGTGAGAGGAGCGGGAGGGGGCTCACGGGGGGAACCGGCTGTTTTCCCCGTGAGCTAACGGCCCTCGTGGAACCAACGCTTGAACGCGGGCGAGTGGTGGAAGCTCGGTGACCTGCTCGATCGCGGAGAAGGTCGTTGAACAGCGGTCCATTCGTCCGGGACGACCGTAAGAATCACACTCAAGACACTCGCGTCTCGCTGCAACGAGATCTCCCGACACGTCGACCGATCGATCGTGACGGGCCGCTGGCCGTGACGCACGGAGTATCGGCTCGGCGACCAGGTGAGCGGGCCCGAGGTGAGGCGAACGTCTGGCGCCTCGTCGAACCGGTGGAGCCCGTCGGGCGTGGCGCGGCGACTCGGGTGCTTCCCGGGCTTCCTGCTGCAGTCGGCGCCTTCGCAGCAGCTGCAAACGCAATCGCGCGCCGTGTGCAGGGGAAGGACGTTCCCAGCCCGGGAGCGCGTAGTCTCCTGCCGTGCTGGACGGCGTGATGCTCTTGTGGTGGATACTCACCGTCCCATCGTTCCTATTCGTGGCGATCGACATCTGGCGAACGACACCGGAGGCGAGCGTCCTCAAGTGGGCCTTCATGATCCTGACCGCATTCACCGGCCCGATCGGCGCCTTCTTCTATGTGCTGGGCTGCCGTGAGCCCCTTCAGGGAACACACGAAAAATACGCCTCGGTACGGTGGCGGCAGGTGCTG
>JBBRXG010000098.1:0-11262 GCA_038248655.1 Gaiellales bacterium | reverse complement strand
AGGGATGATCACCGACCCGGTCTACGAGGGGAAGTCGATGGCCGCGATGATCGACCTCGTCGCCCGGGGCGAGATCCCGCGAGCCGCGAACGTGCTCTACGCCCATCTCGGCGGCCAGCCGGCGCTGAACGGCTACAGCGCCCTCTTCGGCCGATCCTGAGGCCCGAGCGCTCGACGGGGCGGTCGCGAGCGCAGAGGCGGCCACCCAGTCGGTGGCGAGGGTCAGAGCCGCTCCAGCTTCGCGATGTTCTCGCGTTCGTCCTCGTCGGGCCGATCGACGGCGAGCCAGGCGGCGACGATCTCGCGCGCCGTTTCCGGCGCCGTCCGCTTCAAGCTCATCACCAGGACGTTCGCGTCGTTCCAGCGCCTGGCGCCCTCGGCGATCCACGGCTCCCAGGCCAGCGCCGCGCGCACGCCGGGGACCTTGTTCGCTGCGATCGCCGTACCGGTGCCGGTCCAGCAGAAGAGAAGACCCTGATCCACCTCGCCGCCGGCCACTGCCCGGGCGACGCGCGCTGCCACGTCCGGCCACTCGCCGCACTCGAGCAGCTCGACCTCGTGCCCGCGCAGGCGCAGCTCGTCGATCGCTGCGTCGAGGGGTTCGCCTTCGTCGTCCGCGCCGACCAGGAAGCGCATCCGCACACACTAGAACGAGCCGGCGGACAACCGCCTAAGCTGCCCCGATGCGCAGGCTGCTCCACCCGATCGAGCGTGCCCTGATCGGAACGCTGATGACGCTGCTCGCGATCGTCCTGGAGCGCAGGCTGCGCTCCCGGCAGCGCCGTTAACGCTGCCGGATCAGGTCGGCGGCGAGCGCGAGCGCGGCGAGCCCCGCCCCGACGCCGAGCGTGACCGGCACCCAGCGGTCGATCGAGTCGGCCGCGGCGGCGAGCACCGCCGCGAGCAGCGCGCTTCCGCCGGCGAAGGCGAGCGCGATCCGCCGCCCGGCCCGCCGGATCGCAGTCTCGAGCGTCTTGCTGCCGCGGAGCTCGATCTGCAGCCCGGCTCCTCCCGGCCGTGCGCCGGTGAGCCGCTCGATTCCCTCGACCATCCGCGTCGCCCGCACCTTCAGCTTCTGGGCCTCGTACGCATATCCCTGGAGATCCAGCGCGCCGCGCAGCCGCTCGCGTACGCCCTTGATCATGAACATGTTGATCGAGGCGAACGGGTCGAGCTCCGGGTCGAGCTGGGTGACGGCGAGCTGCATCTGACCGAACGCCTTCCCCGTCATCGCGAGCGAGGCAGGAAGACGGATCGAGTGGGCGGCGGCGATCTCGACGAGCGCGTCGAGCATCGGGCCGAGCTGGATCTCGCTGAGCGAATCGACCCGAAAGCGCTCGACGTATGCGCGGAGGTCGGCGCGGAGCCGGTCAAGATCGACGTCGCCCGGCGCCTGGCCGAGCATCAGCAGCACGTCGGCGAGGAAGTCCGAGTCCTGCCGCCAGAAGGCGAGCAGCAGCAACAACAAGAGCTCCCGCGAGCCCCCGTCGAGCGATCCGACCATCCCGAGGTCGAGCAGGTGGATCCTGCCGTCCGCCCAGAGCAGGTTGCCGGGGTGCGGGTCGGCGTGGAAGAAGCCCTCGGTCAGTACCTGGCGGTAGAACGCCTCCAGCATCTGCCGCGCCGCCTCGCGTCGCTCGGTTCCATCCGGGGCGGCGTGGAGCGGGCCGCCCCCGACGACCTCGTCCATGACGAGGAAGCGGCGCGTCGAGAGCTGCCTGTGCACCGCCGGAACGGCGAGCCGGGGATAGGGAGCCAGCACCGCTCGCATCCGCTCGATGTTCGACGCCTCTTCGCGGAAGTCGAGCTCGCGGCGCAGCGACGAGGAGAGGTGCTCGACGACCGCCGGAACGTCGATCAGATCGCGCAGCGCCTCCCGTCCCTCGGCCTTCTTCGCGAACAGGGCGAAGAGACCGAGGTCGCGCTCGATCTCCTCGGCTGCGCGCGGCCGCTGCACCTTGACGACGACCCGGTGACCGCCCTCCAACCGCGCGCGATGCACCTGGCCGATCGTGCCCGCCGCGAGCGGCTCGGCCTCGATGCTCTCGAAGACGTCCTCCCACGGAACTCCGAGCTCCTCCTCCATCACCTCGACCACCTGTGCCTCGGTCAGAGGGGGCACGTCGTCCTGAAGCCGCGCCAGCTCCGCCGCGAACTCGGCCGGAATCAGGTCGGGCCGTGTCGAGAGCATCTGTCCGAGCTTCGCAAACGTCGGCCCGAGCTCCTCGAGCGCCTGTCGCAACCTCGGCGCCCGACCCTTGCCCTGCCCGCGGAGATCCCGAAGCCCATGCTTGGCGACGACCGCGCTGATGCGCGCTGCGCGGGCGATCAGGTGACCGCCCGCCAGCTCGGTCACGAGCGTCTCCGGCGCAGTCTGCTCGGACGCGTTGGTTCCGCGGTGTTGACGATGACGACGGTGCAGCGCGCGTTGTGCGAGACGCGGTTGGGGACGTTGCCGAGCAGGAACTCGCGCCGGCGGCTCATACCGAGATTCCCGACCACGAGCACGTCCGCGTCCGCCGCCTCGGCCGCTGCGACGATTGCTTCACCTGGATCCTCGCCGACGGCTACCCGTGACAGCGTGCCCGCACCGGCGATCTGCTCCGCATAGTCCGCGAGCTCCGTCTCGGCGCCTGCGGGGGCCGGCCCGGGCACGAACACCTGGACGACGGTCAGCTGGGCCTCGTAGCGCCGCGCCATGTCGGCGGCCCAGGCGACTGCGCGCGTTGCCGTCACCGACCGGTCGGAGGCGACGACGATGCGCTCGATCACGAGCCGATCGACACTCCCGGCCCGCCCATCAGAGCGTCAGGTCCTGCAGGGCCAGGAAGACGGCCTCGGAGAAGGTGGGGAAGGGCTGGATCACGTCGAGGAGGATGTCGACCGGGACGGCTGCGCGCACCGCGAGCGTCAGCTGCTGGAGCCACTCTCCCGACTCGGGTCCGACTGCGACCGCGCCGACGAGCACCCGCCGGTTCGGGTCGGCGACGACCTTGACGAACCCGGGGCGCTTCGGCTTCTCGTAGGTCGAGGCGCGGGGCGTTGCCTCCATCTCCCAGCGCGCGCTGACGAGGCCGGGCCCCTCGGTCGTGCCGACGGTCGCGACCTGTGGGTCGGTGAAGGCGACCGCGGGGATCGCGCGGTAGTCGGCCACCGCGTCGCGACCCGCGACGTTCGCCGCGGCGACACGCGCCTGGTACTTGCCCACGTGGGTGAAGAGCGCGATGCCGGTGCAGTCGCCGATCGCCCAGACGCCGTCGGCCGCCCGCAGGCGCTCGTCCACCTCGATCCCGCGGCGCGAGACGACCACCCCGAGCTGCTCGAGTCCGATGTTCGTGTTCGGCGTCCGGCCCGTCGAGACGAGCAGGCGCTCGGCGGTCAACGTCTCTCCGCCGGCGAGCTCCACGCGTGCCCCGGCGGTGGACCTGGGACTGCCGCT
The DNA here is from genome assembly GCA_038248655.1 of Gaiellales bacterium. Classification (GTDB taxonomy): domain Bacteria; phylum Actinomycetota; class Thermoleophilia; order Gaiellales; family Gaiellaceae; genus DATBLE01. Next base: position 7,823 of record JBBRXG010000098.1, on the reverse strand, counting down.
GCTCAGACGCTCGACCTGTACCCCGAATCGGAGCCCGATCCCCTCCTCCTCGAATGCGGCTTGGAGCACTGCTGCGGCCTCCGCGTCGACGCGCGGTATGAGCCGCTCGCCCCGCTGGAGGATCGTCACCTCCGCTCCGAGGCGCCGGTAGAGCTGCGCGAGCTCGCAGCCCGCGACCCCGCCGCCGAGGACGAGGAGGCTCGCGGGTACCTCGCGAGCCGAGGTGGCGTCGGCCGTCGTCCACGACTCGACGTCCTCGAGCCCATCGATGGGCGGCGAGACGGGCGAGGAACCGGTGGCGACGACGAGGCGGTCGTACTCGAGCTCGTGGTCGCCCACTTCGACGACGCCCGGCCGCACGACCCGCCCCGAGCCGCGTACGAACTCGACCCGCTGCGTGTCGAGCCACTCGACCTGGCCCGAGTCGTCCCAGTCGGAGGTCATCCAGTCGCGCCAGCCGAAGATCTCGTCGAGCTCGAGCGGACCGACGGTCGTGCCGGGCGCACGCCTTGCGGCCTCGCGCAACTCCGGCGCGCGGAGCAGCGTCTTCGAGGGCATGCAGGCGAAGTAGGAGCACTCGCCGCCGACGAGTGCGGGCTCGACGAGCGTGATCGGCACGTCAGGATCGAGTCGGCGCAGCGCGCCGCAGAAGTGCTCGCCCGTCGAGCCTCCTCCGAGAACGACGACTCCCGGCATCGGGGAAAGCTTACGGTCACGGGCAGGCGGCCGGCGGCGGGACGCTCCTTGGACGTCGTCCGACGAGCGACGCGGAAAGGAGCCTGGGCGGGCGCGATTAGGCTTTCGCCATGAATCGCACCGCCGCTGCCGAGATCGTGTTCGACCGGGTGACGAAGCGCTACGCCGGGCGCGACGCGGCCGCCGTCCAGGAGCTCTCGCTGACGATCCCGGCCGGGGAGATCTGCGTCCTCGTCGGCCCGTCCGGCGCCGGGAAGACGACCGCGATGAAGATGGTCAATCGCCTGATCGAGTTCGACGAGGGCGACATCCGGATCGACGGGAAGAGTGTTCGCGAGTACGACGCGACCAAGCTGCGCCGATCGATCGGCTACGTGATCCAGCAGATCGGGCTGTTTCCGCATTTCACGGTCGCCGAGAACATCGCCACCGTCCCGCGCCTACTCGGGTGGCCGCGCGTGCAGATCAGGGAGCGTACGACTGCTCTCCTTCAGCTGGTCGGACTCGAGCCGGAGTACGGAGACCGGTATCCGGCGCAGCTCTCCGGCGGTCAGCGCCAGCGAGTCGGTCTCGCCCGCGCGCTCGCCGCCGACCCGCCGCTGATGCTGATGGACGAGCCGTTCGGTGCGCTCGACCCGATCACCCGCGACCGTTTGCAGGTCGAGTTTCTTCGCCTGCACGAGGATGTGCGCAAGACGGTGATCTTCGTCACGCACGACATCGACGAGGCGATCAAGCTCGGCGAGCGGATCGCGATTCTCCGGGAAGGCGGCGTGCTGGCGCAGTACGACACCCCGGACCGGATCCTCGCCCACCCGGCGGACGACTTCGTCGCCCGCTTCGTCGGCGCCGATCGGGGGCTGAAACGGCTCGCGCTGCGCCGCCTCGAGGAGATCGAGCTCGAGCCGCTGAGCGACGCGCCGCCGGACGGCCTCCGCGCCCCCGCAACGATGACTCTGCGGGACGCCCTGTCCCTGATGATGTCCGAGGGGGCCGATCCACTGGTGGTCGTCGACTCCGCCGACGTCCCCGTCGGCCTGATCTCGGTCGCCCGGGTGGGCCGGTTGCTCGCCGAGCTGTGACGCCGGGCCTGCTCGCGCAAGGCCCGGTGATCCCGGACTTCGGTACCGGCTCCGCGTGCGTCACCGACAACCGCGTCTTCTGCACGGACTGGGTGCGGGACAACTGGAGCTCGACGCTCGAGCCGGCGCTTCTCCAGCACCTGAAGCTGACCGGAATCGCCGTCTCGATCGGCTTCGCCCTCGCGTTCGCGGCGGCGCTCGTCGCGTATCGATACCGCCGTCTCGACGCTCCGATCGGCCTTGTCTCGGACTTCCTCTACACGATCCCGAGCCTCGCGCTCTTCCAGCTCCTCGTTCCGATCACGGGCCTGACCGTGACCACGGTCGAGGTCGCACTCGTCGGCTACACGCTGCTGATCCTCTATCGCAACATCCTCGAGGGCCTCCGCGGTGTACCGTCGGGCGTCCAGGAGGCTGCGCGGGGAATGGGCCTGACGCCGCTGCAGGTGCTCGTCCGGATCGACCTGCCGCTCGCTGCGCCCGCCATCATCGCCGGCCTGCGGATCGCGACCGTCTCCACGATCTCGATCGCCACCGTTGCCGCATTCGTGATTCCGGAGGGCCTCGGTCGGCCAATTTTCGTCGCGTTGAACCAGCCGGGGATCTTCAAGACCGAGATCGTCGCGGCGGGTGGCCTCGCGATCATGCTCGCGCTGGCGGTCGACGGTTTGCTCGTCGTCGTCCAGCGGCTGGCAACCCCGTGGAGGAAGGCGTGATCATCGCCGACACCTTCTCCTGGGGGACGTTCCCCGACGCGATGCGGTTCATCGTCGATCACCCGCACCTGCTGCTCGACAGGACCGCAGAGCACCTCGAGTTGTCGGGCGCTGCGGTCGGGATCGCGATCGCTTTCGCCTTGCCGCTCGGAGTGGTGCTCGGGCACCTCCATCGTGGCTCGTTCGTCGCGATCAGCGTCTCGAACTTCGGCCGTGCTCTGCCGAGCCTCGTGCTGATCGCGTTCGGGATCCTGATTTTCGGCGTCGGGTTCTGGAACAACACGGCCGCGCTCGTCGTCCTCGCGGTGCCGCCGATCCTGACGAACGCGTTCTTTGCGGTGGACACGATCGACCGCAACGTCGTCGAGGCCGCGCGGGGAATGGGGATGCGCGGGCGCGAGATCCTGCTGCTCGTCGAGCTGCCGCTCGCGGTGCCGCTGATCTTCGCCGGGATCCGGATCGGCGCGGTATTCGTCGTCGCGACGGCGACGATCGCGTCGATCGCGGGCGGCGGAGGCCTGGGGGAGATCATCGTCGATCAGGCCAGCTACCGCCTCGCCGGCGTGGTCGCCGCATCGCTCTGCGTCTCGGCTCTCGCCTTCGCCGTGGCGCTTCTGATCGGCTCGACCCGGAAACTTCTGACACGCTCGTTCGTTTCCGGGGACTGACGATAGGGTCCGCAGATCGTCACCCACAGGAAAGGAGACCTCGTGATCCGTAAGCATGCCCGGCGCGCCGTCAAGGCGGCGTTTGCGCTGGCGTTGGCCGTCCCCATCGTCTTAGGCGGGACCGCGAACGCGAAATCCTCGGCGCCGACGATCACGATCGGCACGAAGAACTTCACCGAGCAGTACGTCCTCGGCCAGCTGTACAAGCAGGCCCTCGAGGCGAAAGGCTTCAAGGTCGTCTACAAGGAGAACATCGGCAGCTCGGAGCTGATCGACACTGCGTTGAAGAGCGGGAAGATCAACTTCTACCCCGAGTACACGGGCGTGATCGTGCAGAACCTCGCGCACCGGAAGTCGCCCTCGACTGCGGACGCGACGTTCCTCGCCGCGAAAGCGTTCGAGGAGAAGCGAGGGTTCACGCTCCTGAACCGGACGCCGTTTTACGACAGTGACTCGTTCGCGGTGCTGAAGACGACGGCCGCCAAGTATCGGCTGAACTCGATCGGCGACGTGAAGAAGGTGCCGAACCCGTCGTACGGCGGTTATCCGGAGTGCCGCACGCGCATCACCTGCCTCCTCGGCCTCCGCAACATCTACGGGCTGAAGAAGCTGAGGTTCGTCCCGCTCGGGACGATTCCGGTCTCGACCCTGATCGATCAGGGGAGGATCACCGGCGGAGACATCTTCTCGACCGAGCCCGTGCTCCAGAGCGGGAAGTACAAGCTCCTCGCCGACACGAAGCACATCTTCGGCTTCCAGAACGTTGCCCCGGTCGTCAAGAGGAGCGTCGTTCGGGCCGGAGGCTCGAGGTTTACGTCGACGATCAACGCGGTCAGCGCCAAGCTGACGAACAAGGCGATGATCGCGATGAACAAGGCGGTCGGGATCGACAAGAAGACGCCCGCCGTCGTGGCCAGGACGTTTCTGAAGGCAAACGGCCTGACCTAGCGGCTCGTGCTCCCAACCCAGGGGCGGGCTTCGAGCCTGTCCCTGGGTTGCCCTGGTGTATCGTCTCGCGGCGTGGAGGACGGCTTCACGATCAAGCACCTGGACGATTGCGTGAAGAACGGCCGCTGGTCGCTCGTTCGCAAGGGCCTCGACGTCTCGTCATTCGGGCTGAACGTGGTCGAGATCGAGCGGGGCTACTCGATCCCCGAACACAACGAGCTCGAGCGCGACCAGGAGGAGGTCTTCGTCGTTCTCGACGGCGACGCGGTTGTGGTGATCGACGGGGAGGAGCATCCGGCGCCCGCGGGGACATTCGCGCGAGTGGCGCCGTCGTTGACGCGAACGGTCCGGAACGATCGAGATGCGCCCGTCCGCCTGCTGATCGTCTCGGCGCCGACGACGAGCGGCTACACCGACATGGGCTGGGCCTAGCGGTCGGCACCACGCGCAGCGCGGCATGATCTGCGAAGATTGCAGCGCCGTCAGATGGAACCGAAGCCGAGAACGCTCCGGCTTGCTTCACCACTCGTGCGCGGCCGGGACGTGGCCGAGCTGCAACGCCTGCTCGGCGTCGATGACGACGGTGTCTACGGGCCTCTGACCGCCGCAGCGGCGAAGGGATGGAAGCGGTCGCGCGGCGCCGTGAGCCCGAGGGCCGTTCTGACGCCGGCCGACCAGGAACGCCTGCGTGCAGACGTGCCGCTCCGCGCGACCTACCTGCTCGAGCGGTGGGCACATCGAGGGCTACGGGAAGAGCCTGCGGGCTCGAATCGTGTACCTCAGCTCGCGGCTCTGGCGGCGGAGCTCGACGTCGTGCCGGAGTTTCGCGCGATGGGCTTCCCGTGGTGCGGGTTCGCGGTCTTCCTCGCGGCGCTCGCCGCGGGTGGCAGGACCGCGGCGCTGGGGCTGCGCGACCGCTCGTTCAACGCCCTCTACACGCCCGACGTGCTGGCAGTGGCACGGGCCGGCCGGTTCGGTCTCGAGACCGTCTCGGCGGGCAACGCGTGGCGCGGCGATCTGGTCCTGTTCGACTGGGATCTCTCCGGCGGCGACCCGGCCGATCACGTCGGTCGACTGATCGACCGGCCGGCCGACGGACGCGTGCGCACGGCGGAGGGCAACTCGGGTTCCCGGGGCCAGGTCGCGCTCCGGGTCCGCTCGAACCGCTCGGTCCGAGCCTTTGCGCGCGACACGTGACGCGACTCCCTCGAACGGGGTAGAGCGGCGTGCTAAAGGGGGGTTGCGGGAGCGCCGATAGCCATCAACACATGGACGCTGCCGAGCGCAAAGCCATTCTGAGCCGCTACATGGACCACTCCCGCCGTTTCGACCAGGCTGCGGCGAAGCGGACCGGCGGCGCGGCGATTCTCCCGTTTCAGGTTCCACTCAAGGAACTCGAACAGGACCCGACCGCGCGAGAGATCGAAGTCCTCCAGCTCATCTCGGAGGGTCTCGTCAACCGTGAGATCGGCCGGATGCTGTTCCTCTCCGAGGAGACGGTCAAGTCGCACGTCCGGCACCTGCTGGCGAAGCTACAGGCTCGGTCTCGAGCCCACGCCGTCGCCGTTGGGTTTCGGCGTGGGCTTCTGACCTAGCGCGAGGTGTCCCCACAGACCTGTGGATTACCCCCTTCGGGGGACGCCACAAGAGCCTGGGAGGCTGAAGCTATCTACGACGGACTTACTACCAGGCGGTAGCGCCCCAGGCGGTTGCCCCGCCAGTGGCTGCCGCACGCAACAGCGCGTCGACAAGCTTGCTCATGAAATCACTCCTCAGTATAGGGACTAACGGCAGTTCCGGTTATACCCCGTTCGAGGGAGGAACGCAAGTCTTCGCGCGTGGAAGAGGATGGCTGCTGACGTGGCTTTTGAGTCCACTTTCCGTCTGGGTAACGGTGCTGGCCCTCCTTGTGTCGCTCGTCGCGTCGGGCCTTGTGGTCAGCGGACACAATCTAGGCAGCGTCTGGGTCGTTCTTGGGCTTGGGGCCGTTTCCGCGCTTGCCGAACGAAGCCGCGTCCGACTTACGCGCTATCTCGAGGAGTCCATCTCGCTCCTTCCGACGCTCTTCGCCGCAGTTGTCTTCGGCCCGCTTGCTGCAATGGTGGTGGGAGCGGCATCAATGGCTGGTGCTTTCGGGGCGCCCTACATGAAATGGGCGACCTACACCTGCACTCGAGCCCTTACGGGAGCGGCCACCGGCCTCGCTGCCGTATGGGTCGCAGGGCTCTACTCCACGCACATTGCGTCCGTGGTCATTGCGACGACCGTGGGAGCCTTCATCTCGCAAGTTCTCGATGCCTCCTTCGCAGCGATGACCCTGCGCATGAGGAACACTGGGAATCCAGTAGAGCTTCTGCGGACGCATGTACCGCTGGTCTTCTTCGCAGTGCCTTTCTATGCACCCCTTGTCGCGATGTTGGCATTCGCGTACAGAGACGTGTCGCCTTGGACGCTGCCCCTGTTCTTTGGTCCCGCGCTTGCTGCGCAGCGACTCTTCGGCCTCTATCAGCAGGAGCGTCAACTTGCGGCCGGACTGAGCTCGGCGAATACACGCCTTGAGCGCGCCAACATGTCATTCGCAACGGCCCTGGTGACGACACTCGATGCACGGGACCGCTACACGGCCGGCCACTCGGCGGCAGTCGCCATCTACGCGCGCGATATCGCCGAGCGGCTCAATCTGCCTGAGAGTCAGCAGCAGCTCTCCCATCTCTGCGGCCTGGTTCACGATATCGGGAAGATCGGGCTTCCTGCGGGGCTTCTCGAGAAGCCGGGCGCGCTCACCCTGGAAGAGCGTCGGCAGATGCAGGAGCATTCTGCGATCGGCGAGAGGATCCTTACGAAGGTCGAGGACTACGCCGAGATCGCGAAGATCGTGCGCCACCACCACGAGCGCATCGACGGGATGGGGTATCCGGACGCGATCGCGGGCGAAGACATTCCACTCATCTCGCGCATCATCGCCGTCGCCGATGCATACAACGCGATGACCTCCGATCGCCCGTATCGCGATGCCATGCCGAGCCGTGTCGCCCGGATGCGCTTGGCCCAGGGGGTCGAGGGGCAATTCGACACGACGATCGTGGCTGCGTTCGAGGCGATTCTTGCCGGCGCGTCCGAGGAGTACCGGACAGGCAAACGCTTTGACTTCACGCTCGACGCCCAAGATCAATACTCGGGTGCAGCAGCTGCGGCCTAAGAACCTTCACTCATTTCCTCTGGAGATCGCAGTGCGGCCTCAGTCCTTGACCGAGCACCGAGCTTCTCAAGAATGTGTCGTACATGCACCTTCGTCGTCGATTCACTGATGAAGAGAGTTCTGGCGATTTCTTTGTTCGTGAGCCCTTGCGCAACTAGTCCAAGCACTTCTTCCTCTCTAGGCGAGAGGGTTGAATGCCCAGACTGAGTGCTTAGGGATTGGACTAGGCGCGTTCCTCTTACTAACGCTCGATCTTGTGCATTCAGTACGACCGGCGTGAGCAAAGAATGAGTCTCGTCGCTTTCAGAAAGCGTCGCGAGGAACTCGGGGCATCCTCGGTACGCGACAACGAAGGGGTCGATAACTTGGGTTTCTCGGATTGACTCGAAAGCATCGCTTGCCTGTTGGTGCGCGTCCGAAGAGTCTCTTTTTACCGCGACAATCGCTCGAATGCACGGTCCGAGTGCTCGAACCTCAATCGTCTGCGAAACGCTCTCTGCCTCGCTGGCGAGCT
>JBBRXG010000097.1:0-11372 GCA_038248655.1 Gaiellales bacterium | reverse complement strand
GCGGCCGAGGCGGTTCGCGGGGCGTGGCGCTCGTTCGAGGAGTTCAACGTCTCTCCGCCGCTCGCCCTGGAGGCGCTCTTCGTTCGGCTCCGCCGCGAGCTGGCCGGCGCCGGCGCTCCGGCTGGGTGACACGGAAACCGACGGCGGCTACGAGCGGGGCGGGAACGCGGTCGCGTGCACCTCGGTCACGTGCGCCTCGCCGATCGCCGGCGATATCGCGGTGATCCAGACGACGATGTAGCGCCCGGCAGCGCCCTTCGCCGCGGGGAAGGCGGTCCTCCCGTTCAGCGGGCGGACGGGCGAGACGGCGCGGAACGGCCCGGTCGGGTCGTTCCCGATCCGGATCTGCGCGGAGGCGCCGGCGCGGTCGGTGGCGACGACGACGCGCGCGAGCCGGACGCTCCGCCCGGCGTCGAGGACGAGGCCCACGCCCTTCTTGAAGAACCCGTGCGTGTAGTGCTCCGTCTTCCAGTACGTGGCCGGATCGCCGTCCGTGGCGAGCCGGGCGAGATCGCCGTTCTCGCGGCCGTCGCCCTCCGGGTCGTAGGCGCCGATCCCGATCAGCTTGACGGCCGCCGCCTTGGGCGCGGAGGTGGTGGTCGGGGGTGGCTTGGCCGGACGGGTCCGCGTCGTCGCGGTCGTGGTCTGCGCCGGTTTCGAGCCGTCGCCGGACGACAGGCTCGTCAGCGCGATCACGAGCCCGGCGACGAGGAATGCGGCCAGCGCTCCGGCGGCGAGGAGGCGGTTCACGCCCTCATGGTTGCTGAAACCTCCGGCGGGTCGGGGGCCGACCGCCGTCACGGGCCGGGGCGGAGGCGCCCTGAAGCCGGGGCTATACTGGCCGGCGGCTGGTCAAGCTCGCGCCGACGTAGCTCAGCTGGTAGAGCACTTCACTCGTAATGAAGGGGTCCCCGGTTCGAGTCCGGGCGTCGGCTTCGCCCGAAGAGCTAAGGCGTCGCTGGAGTTGAAGCTCGAGTCCAGGAGCGCAACGAGCGGCTACCAGGCTGCCGGGGCCGCCGCGTGAACGTCCAGTAGACGTCAGGTCTCTCTTCGGGGTGCGGATAGCGGCGGCTCGGCAGGCGCGCGTGGCGAAGTCCGCGGTCGAAGCCCGCGTCGGCAAGGAGCGTCTTCACCGCCCGGTTTCGCGGGGTCTCTTCCGGATCGAGCTCGACGATGATCGACCGCCACTCCGGGCGTGCGAGCGTCCGCCGGGCGCCGCGTAGCACCTCGAGCTCATAGCCGTCGACGTCGATCTTGGCATGCGTCGGAACGGGGACGCCGAAGCGTTCCACGAGATCGTCGAGGCGGATGCCGACGATCGTCTCGGTCAGCGGTTTGTCCGGGCCGAGCTCGCCGCTGACTCGATGTCTCGACGCGCCCGGACTCACCGACCGGAACGTAAGGGACAGCAACCCAGTCTTCGACCAGAGCGCGAAGGGGAGCGGTACGACGCTTTCGGCGCAATCGTTGAGGAGGACGTTCCTGGCCAGATCGCGGAACGACGGGGCCGCCGGCTCGAACGCGAATACCTTCGCGCGGTTCCGAGTCACCTTGGCCGCGATCAGCGAGTAGGCGCCGACGTTCGCGCCGACGTCGTAGAAGACGTCGCTCGCCCTCACCGAACGCTCGATCCACTCGACGGTGAACGGCTCCTTCTCCACCGATCCGAGCCGCTTCGCGATCTCGGGCGAGCTGACCACGAGCTTGATCGAATGGCGCGGGTAATCCAGCTCGCGCACCGGCGTGAGCTCCTCTACGAGTCGGCCGGCAGCCTTCGCACGCAGCTGCTCGGCGAGCGTCACCAGGAGGTCCGCTCCCTGTTCCCCTGGCCGGCCGAGGCGCTTCGCCACATCCTTGACCACCGCATCGTCGCTGAAGCTGCCGAGCACCGGAGTCTGCAGGCCGAGGGCCTTGCCAGCATGGCGCGACGTGTCGACTAACTGCCCGACCGAAGCCAGTGCGAGACCGATCGAGCCCGCGAGCGCGACCCAGATCCCCCACTGCAGGTGGATGTTCGGTCCCGGCCCGCCGAACGGGCCCGCCGGGTCCTTCAGGTCATGCCCGATCAGCGCGACGGACGCAAGGGCGGCGAGGAGCGCCACACCGGTGAGCCAACTTCTCCGAGTCAGCGCGAAGACGCCCAGCGCGACGGCCGCGACGATCGCCAACGCGGCAACGACCTCATCGTCGCTGCCGTCGACCGTAAGCCCCGACGCCGTCGCCCAAGACGCGGACGACCCGACGATGACGATCCCGAGACTCCCGGCAGCCCACCCAAGGCTCCGAGCGCAGCTCATCCCCGCCTGAGAGGCTAGCACCGCCGTCCGGAGATGTCCTCCTTGCCGCCGCACCGGTTCTGCCAGGATTCGACAGATGAAGCGGTGAGCCGCCACCGTGTGCAATCCGGTCGGATCCTGGCGGCGCTCGCCGTCGGGGCGTTCCTCCTCGCCGGCGCCGCGCTGGCCGCGCTGCAGCCGGGCGCTCCGTTCGACGGTCGCTACGCCTACGCGCTGACGAAGATGCAGGTGTCGCACGGGCCGCGGCCCGCCGGCTCGGCGGCCCAGCGCGCCGTCGCCGCGCGCCTGGTCAGGCTGCTGCCACGCGGCCGGTTCGAGCCGGTACCCGGCGGGCTCCGGAATATCGCCGGCTCGCTCCCCGGGCGGCTGCCCGCGATCGTCGTCGCCGCCCACTACGACACGACCGACGTCCCCGGCTACCTCGGCGCCAACAACAGCGCCACCGGGGTCGGCGCCGTGATCGCGCTCGCCCGGGCGATGGCGCGCGACCGGCCCGTGGCCGGCCAGGCGGCGGTGCGCTTCGTCCTCTTCGACGGGGAGGAGGCGCCGCAGGGGTTCAAGGACTTCTACTCGGAGGGTCTGCGGGGAAGCCGCGCGTACGCGGCCGCCCACGCGAAGGAGATCCGCGAGGTGATCGTCCTCGACTTCATCGCCCTGCACGGCGTGCAGCTCCGGCGCGACCCGAGCTCGGATCCGGCCCTGTGGTCGCGGCTGCGGGCGGCCGCATCGCGTGCGCGCACGCTCGACCTGTTCCCGAACGCTCGCCAGGGCGGGGTGCTCGACGATCATTCCCCGTTCGTCCGCGCCTCGATCCCGGCGGTCGACCTGATCGACTTCGACTACCCGTGCTGGCAGAAGGTCTGCGACGACCTCAGCCAGGTGTCGAAGACGAACCTGACCAGGGTGGGCGAGACGGTGCTCGAGCTGCTTCGCTCCGAGCGGCGCCGCCCGTAGGCTGTGCCGCGGATGCGCCGGATCGCGATCGCCGTCACCGCCGGCCTGCTGTGCGCCTCACCCATCGCATCGGCCGGGAGGGCGGCGGGCATCGCTCCAGGCGCCGTCGCCGGCATCAAGCTGGGGATGACGCGCGCGCAGACGCGAGGGCTGCTCGCCAAGCCGGTGCTGGCTGGACGGCTCGAGGACGGCTATGACCGGCTCGGCTCCGATCGTCAGCGGGTCGAGGTCTACTTCCGCAAGGGTGCGCGCGGAGCGGTCGTCGTCGCCACCTGGAACCGGGCGTTCACGACCGCCAAGCACATCGGGCCGTGCTCGACCGTGGCGGCGCTGAAGGCGGCATACGGCCGGGGCCTCCGTCCTTTCCGTGCGGGCGGCAAGGTTCTCGCCTACCGGCTCGGAGCCTTGATCTTCACGACCGAGGGCCGCGGGCGCGTCGGTGTCGTCGCGCTCGGCCGCGGCGCGGCGGCCGCGTACGTGGCGCTGAACGTGCGCGAGTGTCGCTGACCGGCGGTCGCCGCTACGGGACCAGCACCAAGGAGCCTCGGACTCCTCCCGTGCGAAGCCGGCCGAGCGCGACGTTCGCCTCGACGAGCGGGAAGGTCTCGATCTCGAGGCGGACAGGCACCTGCGGGGCGAGCGCGAGGAACTCGTCGCCGTCGGGCCGAGTCAGGTTCGCGACCGAGCGGATCGACCGCTCGTTCCAGAGCAGCTCGTAGGGGATGCCCGGGATGTCGCTCATGTGGATCCCGGCGCAGACGACCGTGCCGCCTCGCGCGAGCGCGGCCGGAACGAGCTCGCCGGCCGGTGCGAAGACGATCGCCGCGTCGAGCTCGTCGGGGGGCCGCTCGTCCGCGCCCCCGGCCCACTCCGCCCCGAGCTCGCGGGCGAAGGCCTGGGTGTCGCCGTCGCCCGGCCTCGTGAAGGCGAAGACGCGGCGACCCTGGTGGCGGGCGACCTGGGCGACGATGTGGGCGGAGGAGCCGAACCCGTACAGTCCGAGGCGCTCGGCATCGCCTGCGAGGCGCAGCGAGCGGTACCCGATCAGGCCGGCGCAGAGGAGCGGCGCGGCCTCGACGTCCGAGTAGCGCTCCGGGATCGGCAGGCAGAAGCGCTCGTCCGCGACGGCCAGCTCTGCGTATCCGCCGTCGAGGTGGTAGCCGGTGAAGCGGGCGCGGACGCAGAGGTTCTCGCGGCCGGTCAGGCAGTAGCGGCACTCGCCGTCGGTCCATCCGAGCCAGGGAACGCCGAGCCGACGGCCGTCGTCGGCGATTCCGACGATCTGATGGCCGAGGACGAGCGGCAGCTTCGGGTTCGGGAGCTCCCCGTCGGTGACGTGGAGGTCGGTGCGGCACACGCCGCAGGCGCGCACGGTGAGCACCACCTGCCCCGGTCCCGGCGCAGGATCTGGCAGCTCCGCCTCGCGCAGCGGTTGCCCCGGTGTGGCGAGCAGCATCGCCCTCATCGGCCGATGGTGCCAGACGCTGTTTCAATACGAGCGTGGATCCAGCCGCCGTCGCCGCTCGTGCGCGGACCGAGAACTTCCCGGTCGCGTCGCTCCTCTTCCCGCGTGCGCTCAGGCCGCACCTGCGCGCCGTGTACGGCTTCGCACGCCTCGTCGACATCCTCGGCGACGAGGCGGAGGGCGATCGTCCGGCGCTCCTCGACGAGCTCGAGCGTCAGGTCGACGCCTGCTACCGCGGCGAGCCGGACTGGCCGGTGCTGCAGGTGCTCCGGCCGACGATCCGGGAATTCGACCTGCCCCGAGAGCCGTTCGCTCGCCTGATCGAGTGCAACCGGATCGACCAGCGCCGGGCCGAGTACGAGACGTGGGACGACCTCGAGTGGTACTGCGACCACTCGGCCGACCCCGTCGGGCGCCTCGTCCTCGGGCTTCTGCGGCGCGCCGGCGAGCCCGACCTGGTCGAAGCCTCGGACGACGTCTGCACCGGGCTCCAGCTCGTCAACTTCCTCCAGGACGTGCCGCGCGACCTCGCGCTCGGCCGCATCTACCTGCCGGCGGAGGACCGGCGGCGATTCGGAGTCGAGGAGCTCAGCGCGCCGAACGAGCCGCTCACCGGCCTGCTCCGCTTCGAGGCGGAGCGGGCGCGCAGGCTGCTCGCTGCCGGGCGGACGCTCCGGGCGCGCATCGGCGGGCGGACCGGTCGCGGCATCGCCCTCTTTGCACGCGGCGGGCTCGCCGCACTGGCGGCGCTCGAGGAGGCAGGCTGGGACATCTTCACGCGGCGCCCGCGACCGTCGCGTCTGCGCCTCGCGCGAGAGGCGCTACGGGCGTGAACGTCGAACAAGCGTACGCCGAGGTCGAGCGGCTCACCCGGGCCAGGGCAAGGAACTTCGCCTACGGGATCATGGTGCTGCCGAAGCCGAAGCGGCGGGCGATCGCGGCGATCTACGCGTTCGCGCGCGAGGTCGACGACATCGCAGACGGTGAGGCGCCGGCGCGAGAGAAGCGCAGCCGGCTCGACGAGCTCCATCGCCGCCTCGACGAGGCGGCGGCAGAGGAGGCGATGTGGATCGCGCTCGCGGACGCCCGCGAGCGCTTCCCGATCCCCGGGTCGGCGCTCCACGATCTCGTCGACGGCGGGTTGATGGATCTCGACCGCGGGCGGTACGACTCGTTCGACGAGCTCCGGGACTACTGCGCCCACGTCGCCGGAGCCGTGGGCGTCGCCTGCATCGGTGTCTACGGCGCCGATCAGCCGCAGCGAGCCGAGGCGCTCGGAATCGGCCTCCAGCTGATCAACATCATGCGCGACGTCCGCGAGGACTGGCGGCTCGGCCGTGTCTACCTGCCGCAGGACGAGCTCGCCTCGTACGGGGTGACCGAGGACGACATCGCAGCCGGCCGGGTGACACCGCAGTGGCAGGCGCTGATGGCGTACCAGAGCGCCCGCGCGCGCGGCTACCTCACCGAGGGGCGCACCCTCCTCGACCACCTCGACCCCCGCAGCACCGCATGCGTCGCGACCTTCGCAGGTCTCTACCAGGCAACCCTCGAGCGGATCGAGGAGCGCGGCTTCGACGTCTTCGACGGAAAGCCGAGCCTGTCGACGCTGACCAAGCTGCGGATCGTCGGCGCCAGCTTCTTCGCGTGAAGGTCTCGGTCGTCGGCGGAGGGCTCGCGGGCCTCGCGGCCGCCCTCGACCTGGTCGACGCCGGACACGAGGTCGTGCTCCACGAGGCGCGGCCCACCCTCGGCGGCGCCGTCCAGACCCTGCCGGAGCGCGAAGGCGATCCGCCTCCTCCGCCCGACAACGGCCAGCACATCGCGCTCGGCTGCTTCGAGGCCTACCGGCGGTTCATCGAGCGCATCGGCAAGAGCGCCTCCCTGCGCCGCGAGCCGCTCCGCCTGCCGGTGATCGACGAGCGTGGTCGCGCCTCGACGATCCGGCCCGGCCCGCGGCTGCTCGGCTATCGCCACCTGCCGCTCGCCGCGAAGCTCCGCCTCGCCCGCGTCACACTTCGGTTACGGGGTCTGACCCCGTCATCGCATTGTGACGAGACGTTCGCGGATGTGCTACGCGGCCTCGGTCAGCGCCAGGAGGAGATCGACCGGTTCTGGGACGTCTTCATCCGCCCGGCGCTCAACCTCCCCTCCGAAGAGGCCGGCGCCGACTACGGGCTCTTCACCGTCCAGACCGCGCTCCTCGGCCCGCGCCACGCGAGCGATCTGCTCCTTCCGACCGAGCCGCTCGGCGAGCTGCACGGCGCCGCGGCCGGGCGCGCGCTCGCCCGGGGCGGGGCGGACGTCCGGGTCGATGCACGGGTCGAGTCGCTCGCCGACCTGGACGCGGACGCGATCGTGGTTGCCGTTCCGCCTCCCGAGGCTGCGCGCCTCCTGGGTGAGGAGCCCGCGGCGCTCGAGGACTCTCCGATCGTCAGCGTCCATCTGCTCTTCGACCGCCCTCTCCTCCGGTATCCGCTCGCCGCGCTCCTCGCGTCCCCCGCGCACTGGATCTTCGATCGTGGAGCCTTGACCGGGCACGCGCCGGAGGGCGGCGGCCAGTACCTGACCGTCGTCTCGAGCGGCGTGCCCGACCTGCTCGAAGTCCGCGGCCGCAGCCTCGTCGACCTGATGGCCGCCGCGCTGACGGACCGCCTCGGCCCGGCCGAGCTCCTCTGGTCGCGCGTCAGCCGCGAGCCGCGCGCGACCTTCGCCGCCCGGCCCGGGACACGTAGATTGCGGTGGACGATGAGCACACCGCGGCCCAACGTCCAGCTCGCCGGCGCCTGGCTCGCCTCGGACTGGCCGGCGACGATGGAGGCCGCGGTCCGCAGCGGTGTGGCCGCGGCGCAGGCGGTGATCCGCTCTGGGCTCGACGGAGGCGGACAGGGAGCGGAGGGGGCGGTCCCGCCGACTGCGGAGCGGGAGGCATGACCGCCGTCCAGGAGCTGACCGGGCTCGACGGTCGAGCTCGAGCTTAGCGCTCGTCGGGCTATTGGGTCAGGAGTGGTCCACTTCTCGCAGGAGCAGGGGCTATGCTGCTTCAAGGACATACTGACGCCGAGGCTTGGGGCAGTGTCCTCAGCGCGCGGCTAGCCGTGCCGCCGATCGCGATCGTGAGCGCAAGCATCGCGAATGTGGCTATTGCTACATTGGCGCCGAGGACTTCCAGGAGGAAGCCACCTAGAAGCGGCGCGAGTGCGGCGCCCGAGCCGGAGATGAGCCAATCGACGCTCGCACGTCGGGCCTGCAGCTCGTCAGGGGTAATCGCGATCGCATAGCCGCCGACGATCGCGTTCCACGTTGGGCCGAGGAGCATCATGAGGCCGAAGATCGCGCCGAGCGGTAGCGCGCCAGGAACGAGCGCGAGTGTGGGGATGAGAGCGGCATAGAGCCAGGGGACCCCGAGTACGACCAGGGTCGGCGCCAGGCGGCGCTGGAGCATGGGAGCAAGAATCGCGCCGACGAGGCCCCCGACGGCGACCAGCGAGAGCATCAAGCCGACGGTGGCAGAAGAGGCGCCACGCTCGCGCGCAATGAGGATCACCAGCAGTGCGAGCGCGTTCGAGACGAGGTTGCTGCCGCCGGCGAGCAGGAGCGCGGCGCGGAGGAACGGCTGTCGCCAGATCCAGTTCAGTCCTTCTGCGATTTCTTGGTGGAGCGGGCGTCGATGAGCTGTTCGCTCCAGTTGCAACGGGCGGCGGATCGTGAACAGCGTCAGCAGCGAGATCAGGTAGGAGCCGGCGTCGGCGAGGAACGGTGCTGCGCGAGTAAGGGCGAAGAGGACACCGCCCAGGGGAGGACCGGCGAGGTAGGCCGCGTTGTCTCTGGCTTCGTTTGCCGCGATCGCGGTCGGGAGTTCCTTGGTAGGGACGATCTGCTTGATCGCTCCCGCTTCGGCAGGCGCGAACGCGATGCCGAACGTTCCTTCGATGAAGGCGACGACGACGATCTGTGTGAACGTCGCGCGGCCCAGGAGCAGCGCCCCGGCGAGGCTCGCCATCGCCAGGGCGCGGCCGGCGTCGCACGCGATCATCAGTCGTCGACGATCCCAGCGATCCGCGAGCGCCCCTGCGTGGAGCTGGAACAGGAAGACGGGAAGCACTCGAAGAAAGCCGACGAATCCTGCTCGCGCTGGCGACCCGGTAAGAGCGAGCACGAGCAGTGGATAGGCGACGTACGAGCTGCGGGAGCCCAGCGTGGAGACTGCCTGTGCCATCCAGAGCTTGGTGAAGTCGCGATTCTGCCGCAACGTCGCTCCCGGCGGGCGCTCTGGCAGGAGATCCAGTGGCATCGCGCCATCGACGAGCCCGGCGGCGCGGCCCGGCAGCCGCGGCGCCAGCACTGGTCGCGCGAAGTGTGCGTCCCAGCGTCGGCGGGCGGCCGCTGCGGCCGCGGTCAGCACGTGCGAGCTGATCCGAGGGGCGAGGATGCCCAACTGGGGAGCGTGCCGCAGTCGCGCAGATCGTCGAGCAGCGCGGCATCGACGCGTTCGAAGAACCGCTGCGTCTGCTCGGCAGCCGCGTGCGGTTTTGCGTCGAAGTCACACGCGACCCACCGGTCGCGGATCGCCGCGTCGGGGCGGTAGCCGTCATCGACGGAACCGACCTCCCAGCCCAGGCGTCCTGCGTTCTCCCAACAGCTGTAGAGGAGGCCGTCGGCGTTGATGACTGCGCCGGTGCCTCCTCCCGTCACGCCGCAGTAGGGGCAGTCGCGGACCGGTTGTGAGGGCGCGACGAAGAGGCCCGATGCGATCGCGTCCCGGTGAAGCCGGATCAGTGTCCTCGCGTAGTGGTCGGTGAGGCCGATCTCGTTCTCGTACTCGAGGCCGACGTCGTCGATGAGGGCGATATGAATGCTCGCGCGGCCGGCAGGCACGAGGTCTCCAAGCTGGAAGACGAGTTCTTCGATCGTTTCCAGGTTTCGGTGGGAGACGTTGACCCGAAAGTGCCAGCTGAGTCCGGTAGCCACGGCTGCCTCCGCGATGTTCGAGACGATCTGGTCGAAGGTGCCGCGGCCGTCGCGTGTAGTGCGGATTGTGTCGTGAACCTCGCGGTTGCCGTCGAAGGTGATCTGGGCGTGGCACAGACCCGCCTCCTCGAGCTGCCGAGCGAGTTTGGGCTTCAAGAGAACGCCGTTGGTGATGATTTCACCTCTGACGAGGCCGAGCGGGCCGAGCGTCGTGAGCAGGCTGAGGCACGCGTTTGGATTGAGGAGCGGCTCGCCGCCGAACAGCAGGACCGAAAGCTGACGGTAGCGGAGTTCGTTCATGCGGCGGCGCACGAACCGCTCGACCTTGCCCACGCCCTCCTCGCTCAGGGTCGCGCGAGGAATCCGGGGCGGCGCGAATGATCCCGGCGGCGGCGCAGCAGTGTTTTGAAAGCAATACGAACAACCCAGGTTGCAGGCGGTTGCGGTGAGCACGGTTACCGCGTATGTGTCGCTCGGCTCAGGCGCGAAGAAACCGCGCTCATCGAGAGCAGCCCGGGCCGCCGGCACGAGCTCGCCTTCAGCGACGGCTTCCAGCGGTAGGCGCGAGACTTTCCTTCCACAGATCAACCACCAAGAGTCACGTCCTCGAAGGATCCGCCCGTTGATGCTCTTTGCCGACTCATCCACTGCCATTTTCCGACCTCCTCGTGAATGATGAAGACCAAGATGAAAATGCCGGCCCGCGCGCAATGGGCGGGCCGGCACGCTCCAGGTCACATCAGAACCTGATTCCGCAGACGCCACGCGGCACGAGCTCGTAAATCTCGATTGCCATCCGACTCAACCCCCCTTCCTGTCTCGATTAGTCCGCCCACGGGTGGGGCTTGACCGGCTGCTCTTATCCCACGAGTGATATCGTACGAGAACTGTCGTACGAATAGTGGCGTACGTCCGGTACGCTGTCAAGTGATGAGCAAGCAGACCCGGCCGCTCCCTAACCCGCAGGCGCTCCGCGCCATCGCCCACCCCATGCGCGTGCGCCTCTACGAGATCCTCACGGCGGAAGGACCCGCAACGGTTTCGCAGCTCTCAGACAAGCTCGACGCGATGGTCGGCACCCTCAGCTACCACCTGCACCAGCTGGAGGCCTACGGCTACATCGAAGAGGCCGCCGAGCTCGCGCACGATCGCCGAGAGCGCTGGTGGCGAGCGATTCCCGGCGGCATGCGGTGGTCCGAAGTCGCGCTCGAAGGCACCCCTGGAGGCCATGAAGCAGCCGACGCCGCCCGCCGCGTCCTCCTCGGTCGCCAGATCGACCGGTTACGCGCTTGGAACGAGCATGCCGAAAAGTGGAGCCGCGCGTGGCGCACCGCCGCCTTCAGCACCGACATGCTCCTCGCCCTCACGCCCGCCGAGCTCGAGCAGTTCGACGACGACATCAGCGCCGTCGTCCATCACTGGGTCGAGCGCACACGCCAGAACCGGCAGCGCGACGGCAGACCTCCGCACAGGAGTCGGCGGCGTCAGGTTTTCTTCTTCGCGCACGCGTTTCCGTTCGAGCAGCACGGCGACTGAGACGACTTCAGTCTCGCCGCCGCGGGCTCGTCGACCTGATGGCCGCCGCGCTGACGGACCGCCTCGGCCCGGCCGAGCTCCTCTGGTCGCGCGTCAGCCGCGAGCCGCGCGCGACCTTCGCCGCCCGGCCCGGGACACGTAGATTGCGG
>JBBRXG010000096.1:0-11451 GCA_038248655.1 Gaiellales bacterium | reverse complement strand
TCTCGTCGAGCAGCCGCTCGACGCCGCGCGCGGTGTGGAAGTGCTGCCGGACCCGGGTGAGGCCGGGTACGCGGACGCGCGAGCTGACCGCGTTCACGAGCGGGTAGGCCGTGGTCGCCAGGCGGGGAGCGAACGTGACGAGCGCGATCCCGCCCGGCCGCAGGACGCGGGCGAGCTCGCGGAGCGCCGGGCGCGGGTCGTCGAGGTACCGGACGACCTCGATCAGGAGCGCGACGTCGAGGCTCCGGTCGTCGAAGGGGAGGGCCTCGGCCGCCGCGATCCGCAGATCGGCGCCGGGATTTGCGGCTCTGGCCCGCTCCAGCATCTCCTCGGCCGGGTCGCAGCCGGCCGGTACGAACCGCCGGCCGAGCCGCCGGAGGAGGTCGCCCGTCCCGCAGCCGACGTCGAGCATCCTCGCCCCGTCGGGGAGCGGGCCGAGGTAGCTGTCGAGCACCTGCTCGAGCTTGCGCCTCGAGTAGGTGAACGAGTCGAAGAACGGGTCGCGCTCGAACTGCTCGTAGCGGGTCTCGAAGAGCCCGGACTGCTCGCGGTGGACGGTGACCGCCCGGGGCTGGTCGTTGTCCATCAGAGGGGCAGCGTAACCCCCGCGAATCGCTGCCCGTGCGGTTCGGCGGCGGTACCCTCGGCCGAGCGTGCGCATCGTCTTCGTCACCCAGCAGATCGATCCGGGCCACCCGGCGCTGGCGGCGACCGTTCCGAAGGTGCGGGCGCTCGCGGAGCGGACGGACGAGGTCGTCGTCCTCGCCGACCGGGCCGTCCCCGAGTCCCTGCCCGTGAACACCCGGGCGCGGAGCTTCGCCGCCCGCACGAGGGCCGGCCGCGGGCTGCGGTTCACGCGCGGGCTTCTCGCCGAGCTGACGAGGCGCCCGCGGCCGGGCGCGGTGGTCGCGCACATGTGCCCGATCTACGCCGTCCTCGCCGCCCCGCTGGCCCGCCCCCTCGGGGTGCCGGTCGTGCTCTGGTACACGCACTGGAACGCGAGCGGGACGCTGCGGCTCGCGGAACGCCTCTCGAGCGTGATCCTCAGCGTCGACCGCAGGACGTTTCCGCTCGCATCGCGCAAGGTGCGCGCGATCGGCCACGGGATCGACCTCGGCGAGTTCAGCTGCTCCGCGAACAGCGTCGCCCACCCCGACCTGCGCCTCGTCGTCCTCGGCCGCTACTCGCGGGCGAAGGGGCTCGACACGATCCTCCGCGGGGTGCGCCTGGCCCTCGACGACGGGCTCGACCTGCGGCTCGAGTCGTACGGCCCTGCGCTCACCCCCGACGAGCGCGCTCACCGCGGCGAGCTCGAGGCGCTCGTTCGCGAGCTCGACCTCGAGAAGCGCACGAAGCTGGGCCATGCGGTCCTCCGCTCCGAGCTTCCGGAGGTGTTCGGCCGTGCCGACGTGCTCGTGAACAACATGCGGCCGGGCGCGACCGACAAGGTCGTGTACGAAGCCTGCGCGAGCTGCGTGCCCGCCGTCGCGTCGAACCCCGCCTTCGACACGCTGCTCGAGCCGGAGCTGCGCTTCGATCGGGACGACCCGCGCTCGCTCGCCGACCGGCTGCTGGCGCTCGGGCGGCGCTCGCCCGAGGAGCGGCGGCGACTCGGCGAGGCGCTCCGCGAGCGGGTCGAGTCCGCGCACTCGGTCGGCTCGTGGGCGGACGCGGTCCTGGAGGCGGCCGGGTGACCCGTGTCCTCCACCTCCAGAAGGTCGCCGGCATCTCCGGCTCGGAGGCGCACCTGCTGTCGCTTCTCCCGCTCCTGCGCGAGCGCGGCTGGGATGTGCGGATGCTGATGCTCCACGAGCACGAGCCGGGGGCCTGGGACTTCGCCCGCGAGCTCCAGCGTCGCGGCGTCCCGCTCGACGCGCTCCCGCTTCGCCGCGACGTCGACCCGGTCGCGTTCCTGCGACTGGGCGGCTACCTCGCCCGCCACCGTCCCGAGATCCTTCACACCCATCTCGTCCACGCCGATGCCTACGGCCAGCTGGCGGGATTGCTCGCGCGCGTCCCGGTGCGCTTCTCGACCAAGCACGGCTTCAACGAGTTCCGGGAGGGGCCGATCTTCGCGCTCGGCGACCGGACGGTCGCGGGCCTCGCGCACGTGCACGTGGCGATCTCGCGCGGCCTCGCCCGCTACCTCGCCCAGACGGAGGGCTTCCGCGAGGAGAGCTTCGAGATCGTCCACTACGGGATCGCTCCGGACGGTGAGCCGGCCGCCTACGCCGGCGAGGCGCCGCGACTGCTCTGCGTCGGCCGCCTGATCCCGATCAAGGGCCACATCGTCCTCCTGCGTGCGTTTCGCGAGGCGAGACGCGACGTTCCCGGCCTGACGCTCGACATCGCCGGTCGCGGGCCGCTCGAGCCGGCTCTGCGTGCGCTGGCGCGGGAGCTCGGCGTCGCCGATGCGGTGCGCTTTCTCGGCTACGTCGCGCCGATCCGGCGGGCGATCGAGGAGTCGGCGATCGTCGTCGTCCCGTCGATGGGGGAGGGCTTCGGGATGGTCGCCCTCGAGGCGATGGAGCGCGCCAGGCCGGTGATCGCCGCGGAGATCGGCGGACTCGGAGAGCTCGTCCGCGACGGCGAGACGGGCGTGCTCGTCGCCCCCGGCGAGGCGGAGCCGCTGCGCGCCGCGATCGTCTCGCTCGCCGGCGATCTCGGCCGGGCGGCGGAGATGGGCCGGGCCGGCCGGCGACGCGCGCTGCGCGAGTTCCTCGAGGACCGCTGCGTCGACCGGACCGAGATCCTCTACCGGGCCGCGCTCGCGCGCTGACCGGTCCGTGACCGAGACGGCAGGACGAACTGCAGGGACAGACCCCTCGGGTCTGTCCCTGATCTACCGGGCTACGTCTCCGTAGACGGCGACCGTGCGGTCGGCCATCCGCTCGACCGAGAACTCGCTGCGCGCCCGGGCGAGCCCGGCTGCGCCCAGCGCTGCGGCCCGCGCCGGATCGCCGAGCAGGGCAAGGAGCGCCTCCGCGAGCGCCTGCGGGTCGTCCGGCGGTACGAGCAGGCCCGTCTCGCCGTCGACGACGATCTCGGGCGCGGAGCTGACCCGTGTGGCCACGACCGGCTTGCCGGCCAGCATCGCCTCCAGAAGAGCAAGGCCGAACCCCTCCCAGCGCGCCGGGTGGACGAGCACGTCCGCCCGGCGGTACCAGGCTGCGACGTCCCCGACCCGGCCGGGGAGCTGGACGCCGTCGCCGGCGAGCGCCTCCAGCCGCGCGCGCTCCGGGCCCTCGCCGAGCACGACCAGAACCGCCTCCGGCACCCGTTCGCGGACGTGGGCGACCGCCCGGACGGCGACGTCGACGCCCTTCTGATCGGCGAGGCGGCCGACGCAGAGGAGGACCCTCGCGCCCGCGGGCAGCGGGACGTCGCCCGCATCGCCCCAGGCGGGCGGCAGGTCGTCGAGCCCGTAGTGGACGACCTCGACCTTCCGCTCCGGCAGGCCGACGCCGTCGACGAGGAAGCGCCGCAGCGCGTCCGTGATCGCGATCACCCGGCCCGCGCGCCGGGTGATCGCCCGCTCCACGAGCCGGTAGGGCCCGAGGCGGAAGCGGTCGTCGTTGTGCTTCGTCGAGACGAGCGGCGTCCCCCCGGCCCCGAGCACGCCGTAGACGTCGGCGTGCACGAGGTGGGTGTGGACGACATCGGGGCGCAGCCGGCGCAGCTCGCGCCGGACGCGCCACGCGAGGGCGGGGTCGAGGTCGCGGGGCGAGCGAAGCCGCACCCGCTCCGCCTCGAGCACGCGGTAGAAGGGCTCGGGCTCGCTCGCCGGATCGTCCAGCCCGAGGAAAACGGGCTCGACCCCCCGTGCCGCGAGCGCGGGAAGGAGCGTGAGCAGATGCCGCTCCGATCCCGAGATCCCGCGGATCCGGTGGAGGTGGACGACCCTCACGCAGCGGCCGGTACCGGCGCCTCCGCCTCGACGTGCGTGCGCTGCCAGAGCTCGAGCATGACGAGGCACCAGAGCCGGTGGCCGTGGTCGGCGCGCCCCGTCACGTGCTCGTCCAGCAGCCGCTTCAGCGCAGCCGGCCGCAGCTGGCCGCGCGAGCGGATGCGACCGTCGAGCAGGACATCGGCGGCGAGGCCGCGCAGCTCGCCGCGGAACCAGTCCGAGAGCGGGACGCCGAAGCCTGCCTTTTGGCGCCCGGCGACCTCCGGCGGCAACGCGTGGGCGAACGCGCGCCGGAGCGCCACCTTCCCGCGCAGCCCGTGCGTCTTCAGCCGGTCGGGGAGCGAGACGCCGAGCTCCAGCACCTCATGGTCGAGGAGCGGCGAGCGCAGCTCCAGCGAGTGGGCCATCGAGGCCAGGTCCGCCTTCAGCAGCAGGTCGCCGGGGAGATAGGTGCGGATGTCGAGCGCCTGGAGCCCCCCGACCCCGCCGGCCGGGGGAGGGCCGAGCAGCTGCCACGCCGGCACGGGGACGGGGACGAACTCGGGCTCCCAGAGCTCCGCGCGGAGCGCCGCGGGAAAGATCTCCATCAGCCGGCCGTACCGCTCCGCGGCCGGCGCCGCCGCGACCTCGAGCAGGCGGCCGGCGCGGTTCGCGCGCGACCGGGGCTCGCGCCGTCCGGCTCGCCGGAGCACCCGTGCGGCTGCGCCGACCCCCGGGGCCGCGAGCCGGCCTGCCAGCCCGTACGCGGCGTACCGCTCGTAGCCGGCGAACGCCTCGTCGCCGCCGTCGCCGGCGAGCGCAACCGTGACGTGACGCCGGGCGAGCTCCGAGACGACGAACTGCGGCAACGTCGCCTCGTCGCCGAGCGGCTCGTCGAACGCGTGCGCCAGGCGGGGCAGCAACGTCTCGAGATCGGGCTCGACGACGATCTCCTCGTGCTCGGTTGCGTACCGCTCGGCGACCGTACGCGCGTACGTGCGCTCGTCGTAGCGGTCGTGCGCGAAGCCGACCGTGAACGTCCGCACGCTCGTCGCCGCCTTCGCCAGCTCGGCGACGACGACGCTGGAGTCGACCCCCCCCGAGAGGAGCGCGCCGAGCGGGACGTCGGCGACCAGCCGCCGGCGCACCGCCGCCCCGACCGTTTCGCGCACGCGCTCGAGCCACTCCTCGTCCGAGCCCGCCCTGCCGGCGCGCTCCAGGCGCCAGTAGGGTGCGACCCGCACCGAGCCGCCCTCGGCGACGAGGACGTGGCCGGGCGGCAGCTTCTCGACGCCCCGGAGCGCCGTGCCGCCGGGGACGTACTGGAGGGCGAGGTAGGCGTCGAGCGCCGCCGGATCGACCTCGCGACGCAGGCCGGGCAGCCGCAAGAGCGCCTTCAGCTCCGAGGCGAAGGCGAGCGTGCCGTCGCCCAGCCGCGTCCAGAGGAGCGGCTTCTTTCCGACCCGGTCGCGCGCAAGCACCAGGCGCTCACGGCCCGCATCCCAGAGCGCGATCGCGAACATGCCGTTCAGCCGCCGCACGAACCGCGGACCGTCGTCCTCGTACAGGTGGGGGATCACCGGCGTGTCGCCGGTACCGGGCACCTCGTGCCCTCCGGCGGTCAGCTCGGACCGCAACGAGCGGAAGTCGTAGAGCTCGCCGTTGAAGACGGCGACGACCTCGCCGGACTCGTTCGCGACCGGCTGTCCGCCCGTGGCGAGGTCGATCACCCGCAGGCGGCGGTGGCCGAGGATGCAGCGTCCGAACGCGTCCACCGACCCCTCGTCCGGGCCGCGGTGCACGAGCGCGGCGTTCATGCGTTCGACGAGCGCCGGATCGGGCTGGCCGGACGGCGCGAGCACGCCGCAGATCCCGCACATTGCGTCCAATCTACCTGCGGCGTGATCTGATTCCCGAATGGGCCACGCGATCGTCTCCTGTCACATCGAGCGGCCGCTGGACGATCGCGTCTGGAGCGCCTTTTCGCGTCTTCAGGCGGGTCGCCCCGGCGGCTTCGCGATCGCCGCCCTGATGCGCCCTCCCGACCCGGCGGCGCGGGAGAGCGAGTCGATCTGGCTCGCCCGGGCGCGCATCGCCGCCGCCCGCGCGCCGCTCGGTCAGCACACGCACTGGGGCGGCGTCTCGCAGGCGCGGCCCGTCGAGGGGGACCCGGCCGAGCGGGTTCGGCGAGAAGGCGCGTGGCTGCGGGAGCGGGGGCTGCGGCCGACCCTGTTCTGCGGCGGCGGCTGGTACATGGACGACGACGTCGCGGCCGCGGTCGCCGAGCTCGGCTACGCGGACTGCACGGCGACCTCGTTCCGGCCCTCGTATCTGCCGCCCGGCGCGGCGCGGTTGTCGCTACGCGAGCCGACGACTCTCCGCGTCGGAGAGCTGCGCCTGCTCGAGCTGCCGACCACCCATTCGATCGGGATGGCGCTCCGCGGAGCGTTCGGCCGGCTCCCGCGGCACGTGCACGTCTACTTCCACGACACCGACCTGCTCGACGGGCGGCGCCGGCGCGCTCTCCTCGCTCTCCTGGCGGTGCTCGGACGGCGGCGGACGCCGACCGACCACTCCCGCCTCGAGCCGACCGCCGAGGCCGATCTCGCCACGGCGGCCGCGCACAAGTGACACAAGTACCATGAGAAAGCCCGTGGCCACGAAGGAACTTCCGTCGGCGCCGATGCCCGGCGACATCAGGCGGAGCCGGCCGTACCTGTTCTCCGGCAGCCCGCTCCGCCACCTCGGCTTGCGGCTGGGTAGCGTGGCCTCGCTGATCGGCCTCGACCTCGTCGCCGTCGGCTTCTCCCTCTACGGCGGCCTCGCCCTCCGGGAGGTCTACTACGGGCACTCGCCGATCTTCTGGGGGATCCTCTGGGAGGCCGAGAAGACCTGGCTGCCGTTCGTCGCGCTCGTGATGGTCCTCGTCTACTGGCAGGCGGGGCTCTACGCCGAGCGGGAGCGACGAGCCGGGTTCGGCCGCATCGTCTCCTCGCTCGCGATCGTCGCGCTGCTCGTGCTCGCCTTCGGGCTCGGCACGGGCCACGATTTCACCACCTTCGGCCTGATCCCGACCACGCTCGTCTTCACCGCTGTTCTCGACGGCGTGCTACGGGCGAGCTACGAGACGATCAGTCGCGAGGTCCTCCACCTGCTCGGCGTGCGCCGCCGGGCGATCGTCGTCGGGGAGGGCGAGCACCTCGACCACCTGCTGCGAACGCTGGGCGATGTCCTCGGCGGGATCGAGTACGAGTTCCTCGGTGTCGTCAGCGACGAGGCCGAGGACGACCGCGAGCTGCCGCTCCTCTGGCGGGTCGAGGGCCTGCGCGCGGTGCTCACCGCCCACCCGGCGCACGAGGTGATCGTCACCGACTCCGACTACAGCGATCGCGAGCTGCTCCACATCGTCGAGCATGCGCATCGCAGCGGCGTGAAGGTGCGGGTCGCCCCGAAGACGACGGAGCTCCTCGTTCAGCGGGGCGAGTACGTGCCCGGCCAGGGGGTGCCGCTGTTCGAGTTGCGGCCGCCCGTCTTCGCCGGTACCGACTGGGTGGTCAAGCGGACGTTCGACCTCGTCGTCAGCGGCCTGGTCGTCCTGGGCGGGCTCCCGCTCTGGCTCGTGATCGCGGCGGCGATCAAGCTGGGCTCCCGCGGCCCGGTCTTCTACCGCGACCCGCGCATGGGCCTCGGAGAGCGCGAGTTCCCGATGTTCAAGTTCCGGACGATGTACGTCGACGCCGCCGAGCGGCAGTCCGGGCTCGAGCGCCGGAACGAGGCGGACGGGGCCCTGTTCAAGATCCGGCACGACCCGCGTGTGACGCGCGTCGGCGCGCTCCTGCGACGCTTCTCGGTCGACGAGCTGCCGAACATGCTCAACGTCCTCCGCGGAGACATGAGCCTCGTCGGGCCGCGGCCCCTGCCGCTTCGCGACTACGCGATGCTCGAGGAATGGCACCGCAGGCGCTCGCACGTGCTGCCGGGGATGACCGGCCTCTGGCAGATCTCGGGTCGCTCCGACCTGTCGTTTGACGACCTGGTCCGGCTCGACTTCTACTACCTGGAGAACTGGTCGATCGGGCTCGACATCTCGATCCTGGCGAAGACGCTGCCGGCGGTACTCGCCAGCCGGGGCGCCTACTGACCTTCGATCGGTCATCCGCGGCGGCGTTCGCGAAGGTGGCCGAGGCATACGAGCGGTCCCGGCCGTCCTACCCGCCGGAGATCGTCGATTGGATCGTCGAGCGCGTCGACATCGGCCCCGGGACGACGGCCGTCGACCTCGCCGCGGGCACCGGGAAGCTGACGCGGCAGCTCATCCCGACCGGGGCCGGCGTCGTCGCCGTCGAGCCGCTCCCCGAGATGCGCGCAGCCCTGGCCGCAGCCGCGCCGGGCGTCGAGGTCCTGGCTGGAACCGCCGAGGCCATCCCTCTCGAGGACGGCTCCGCCGACGTCATCACGGTCGCCTCGGCGTTCCACTCGTTCGATCTCGGCCGCGCCCTGCCCGAGTTCCACCGCGTGCTGCGGCCGGGCGGCGGGCTCGCGATCGTCGCCAACGGCCGCGACCTGAGCGATTCGCTCCAGGGCGCGGTCCAGCGCATCGTCGGGAGGTATCTCCCCGATCTCGAGGAGCTGGGCGGCTGGAGGCGCGAGTTGGATGCGAGCCCCCTGTTCGGCCCGCGGGAGACGTTCGAGGTGCCGTTCGAGCAGCTGTTCGACGCAGACGGGCTCGCGGAGCGGATCGGCACGATCAGCTACGTCGCCCGCCGTTCGGACGACGAGCGTGCCGAGGTGCTCGCCCGGGTCCGGGCGCTCGGCGAGGCGCAGTCCGGGTCTCCGTTTCCGTTTCGGTACCGCGCCGAGGCGAGCGTGTGCTACGCTATGGTTAGCTAACGTAGCTAACTGAGCCATGGCCACGATCGTCAACATGCACGAGGCGAAGTCGACGCTCTCCAAGCTCGTCGAGAAGGTCTCGGCCGGCGAGGAGGTGGTGATCGCCAGAGCTGGGACGCCCGTCGCGAAGCTCGTCAAGTACGAGCACGAGCCACGGAGGCTCGGCCTCCTCGCGGGGAAGATGTGGGTCGCCGACGACTTCGACGAGACCGACGACGAGCTCATCGACCTCTTCTACGGTTCCGAGGACGAGGAGCTCTGAGGCTGCTCCTCGACACGAACGCGATGGTTCGCGTGATCGGCTGGCCCGAGCGCCTTCGGGCAGGCGCGCGGGCCGCGATCGCGGACCCTGTCAACGAGGTGGTCGTGAGCTCGGCGAGCGTCTGGGAGGCGTCGATCAAGATCGGCAACGACAAGCTGAGCATGCCGATCGACCTGGGCGATGCACTCGAGCAGTCGGGATTCGCGAGACTCGAGATCACCCACGAGCACGCGATCGCGGCCGGTGCGCTGCCCCGCCATCACAAGGATCCTTTCGACCGGATGCTGATCGCCCAGGCGCAGCTGGAAGGCTTGACGCTCGTTACGACCGATCGGGAGCTCGCCGCCTACGACGTGGCGCTCCTTCCCGCCTGATCTCCATACTGAGCTGCGGATGAAGGCCCCGAAGATCCTCGCGGTCGCGTCCGCGGTCGACCTCGACTTCCGCTACGGCTGCACTCCGGCCTGGTGGCAGCTCTGGAAGGGGCTGCACGAGGCCGGGTGCGACCTGATCGTCACTCCGTACCGCGGCCGGCCGATCGAGTCGCCGTGGTGGAGAACGGCGCCGAACCCCTGCTACCGCGAGGGAGAGGCCTTCGCGCGCCTGCGCGACGCCGCCGCACGGCTGAAGGGCGACCGTTACCTGCGCCGGGCCGAAAGCGACCCGGGCGACACGGACCGGCTCGTCCGCCAGGCGATCTGGCGCTGGGTGACGCCCCGCTGGCGCAACCACCTCGTCGGGCTCCTCGAGCGGGAGCGGGACGTCGACGCGGTCGTCGTCTTCACCGTCCCGATGAGCCACATCCGCGGGATCCCGGCCCTGCTCCGCGAGCGCTTCGGCGTCCCGGTCGTGTTCTACGACGGCGACGTGCCGATGAGCCTGCCCGAGTTCGGCGGCCACGACGCCGGCTTCAACTACTACTACGGGGCCGATCCGGCCGAGTACGACCTCGTGCTCTCGAACTCAGAAGGCGGGCTCGAGCGGCTCCGCGAGCTCGGCGCCGGCCGGGCGGAAGCGGTGTTCTGGGGCGCCGACCCCGCGCTCTTCCAGCCGCTGCCGGTCGAGAAGGAGACGGACGTGCTCTTCTACGGCTCGGGCGACAAGTTCCGCCAGGAGTGGATGGGGGCGATGATCGGCGAGCCCAGCCGCCGCCTCGAGAACGTGGACTTCTCTCTCGGCGGCGAGGACTTCCGCGGTGACATCGGTCGTGCCCGCCTGGCCGGCGACATCCCGTTCAACGTCTTCGCACGGGCGATCTCGGCCGCGAGGATCAACCTCAACGTCACCCGCCGCGCGCACGCATCGGTGTACGCGTCGTCCACGTCGCGTCCGTTCGAGCTTGCGATGTCCGGGGCGGCGATCGTCTCCAACCCCCACCAGGGGATCGAGCGCTGGTTCGAGCCCGGCCGGGAGCTGCTGGTCGTCGAGAGCGCCGACGAGGCGACGGCCGCCTACCGTGAGCTCCTCGACGACCCCGGTCGCGCCGAGGAGCTCGGGCGCGCTGCGCGGGAGCGCGCCCTCGACGAGCACACGTTCCTGCACCGCGCGCGGCGGGTGCTCGACCTGCTCGGGATCGGCGTACCGGAGGCCGTCCGTGGCTGAGCAGGTGGAAGCGATCGTCCACACCGGGGATCCGCGGCTCGCCGGCCTGCGGCGGATCGCGATCGTCCCGGCTTTCAACGAGCAGGACTCGATCGCCCGCGTGATCGGCGAGATCCGGGCATTCGACCCGGAGCTCGAGATCGTCGTCGTCGACGACGGATCTCGCGACCGGACTGCGGCGGTCGCCGAGGAGCTCGGCGCGCACGTCGTCCGCCTGCCGTTCAACCTCGGGATCGGCGGCGCGGTGCAGACGGGCTTCCGCTACGCCTTCGAGGAGGGCTTCCGCCTCGCCGTGCGTCTCGACGGCGACGGCCAGCACGACGCCATGGAGCTCGGCCGCCTGCTCGAGCCGGTGCTCTCCGGCGAGGCGGACATCGCGGTCGGGTCCCGGTTCGCCCAGCGGAGCGGGTACCAGTCGTCGCGGTCGCGGCGGGCCGGGATCACGATCCTCGCCGGCACGGTCTCGCTCCTCGTCCGGCGCCGCGTCACCGACCCGACCTCCGGCTTCCAGGCGCTCAACCGCCATGCGATCGGCCTCTTCGCCGCCGACTACCCGCACGACATCCCCGAGGTCGAGGCCGTCCTGATGCTTCACAAGCACCGCCTGCGCATGGTCGAGGTGCCGGTGCAGATGCGCGAGCGCGCCGGCGGCCGCTCGTCGATCGGCGCCTTCTTCGCCGTCTACTACATGGTCAAGGTGCTGCTCGCCCTCTTCGTCGGGCTCTTCCGCAAGAACGTCACCCCTCTCGAGGACCGGTGAGCGAGCACACCATCAGTCGAAGGAGGGGGTCCGTGGGGGAACCATGGGTTC
>JBBRXG010000095.1:0-11715 GCA_038248655.1 Gaiellales bacterium | reverse complement strand
GGGTGTGCCAGCCAGGTCTCTCAGCGCGTCCAGCCGCACGGGGCGCGTCGGCGTAGGCGATCGCCGACGCGGTACTGTCCGCCCATGGCCGCCGCGCCGGAGCGAGTCTACCGCGAGACGCTCGAGCGCCTGCGCGAGCTCTGCCTCGCCTTCCCCGAGACGACCGAGCGCGAGAGCCATGGCGCGCCGACGTTCTTCGTCCGCGACAAGAAGTCGTTCCTCACCTACCACAACAACCACCACGGCGACGGGCGGCTCGCGATCTGGGCCGCCGCGCCGCCGGGGATGCAGGCGACGCTAGTCGAGGCGGCGCCGGAGCGCTACTTCGCTCCGCCGTACGTCGCGCACCTCGGCTGGGTCGGGCTGCGGCTCGACCGCGACGCGACGTGGGACGAGCTCGCCGGCGTCGTCGAGGATGCGTACGCCGTGCGCGCGCCGCGCAGGCTCGTCGAAGCCGCGGTGCGTCTGCACGCGGCCCGCTGACGCGCCTCAGGTGTCGCGCTCGAACGTCCGCTCGCCGAGCACGAGGAAGTCCGGCCCGAGGGACTCGAACGTGTCGAACGCGCTGTCGCGTTGTTGATGATCGGCCTGGCCGAGCCGTTGAACGACGTGTCGATGAGCGATCCCAGACGATCGCGGTGCTGGCGGCGTTCAGCTCCATCAGCTCGCCCCGGCTGACGCCGCGGCGAGCACGGACTCCCGGATCGCCTCCAGCGGCTCGTGCTTGCGCACGCACGCGACGGCGCCCGCGTCGAGCATCGCCTGGACCTCGCGGTCGCCGGCGGCGGCAGTCAGTGCGACCACCGCCACGTCGGGGCAGTCCCGGTGCACGGCGCGAGTGACCTCGACGCCGTCGAGGCCCGGGAGGCGGTAGTCGACGAGGACGACGTCCGGCGCGAGCTCCCGGCAGATGTCGACCGCATCCGCACCGTGGCCCGCCGAGCCGACGACCTCAATCTCGCCCGTGAGCGCGAGCAGGAGCTCGAGCGCGTCCCGGAAGACGTCGTTGTCCTCGATCACGACGATCCGGATCGGCCCGGCCACCCCCTCGACTCTACTCAGCCGGCAACGGGCCGCGTAGGCGATCATCGCCGCAGGCGAGCGTTGCCGGAGCCGGCCACGACCGCGACCGCGTCGGAGCTCCGCGGCCGGACGCAGGAGCGCGGAGGCGCGACTCGCGCACCTGCGTCTGGCGGTGCATGTTCGAGATCTCGACCTCATCGAGTGAGCCCTGGCGAGCGCCGAGGCCGAGCGCCGCGCCCGGGTCGTCCGTGTGCACGTGCACCTTCACAGCGCGTGGGTCGCCGACCACCATCAGCGAGTCCCCGAGCGGCGCCAGCTCGCGCTCGAGACGCCCCAGGTCGAGGTTCTCGCCCTCGACGACGAAGACCGTGCAGTAGCGATAGCGCGAGAGCTCCTGATGGATCGCGTCGAGGCCGATCTCCTCGAGCTCCGGCGGGAGCTCGGGCAGGTCCTCGCCGGTGACGGCTGCGGTCAGGCCGCGGACGAGCTCGAGCAGGCCGGCACCGCCCGCGTCGACGACGCCCGCCGAGCGCAGGATCTCGAGGTACTGCGGTGTGCGTGCAACCGCGTCCTCGCCGCGGTGGACGAGCGCGCGCAGGAGGTTCTCGACCGAGCCGCCCTCGCGGGCACGAGCCTCGGCCTCGTCGGCCAGCTCCCGGATCACGGTGAGCATCGTCCCCTCGACCGGCTGGCGGACGGCCCGGTAGGCGGCATCGCTCGCCGAGCGGAACGCGAGGGCGAGGGTCGGTCCGTCGACCCTGGTCGCGCCGCCGAGCACGTCTGCGAATCCACGGACGATCTGCGAGAGGATCACGCCGGAGTTTCCGCGGGCGCCCAGCAGAGCCGCCCGGGCGATCTCGTCGGCGAGTTGCGCGCGGTCCTGCTCCTCGAGCCCCTGGAGCGTCTCGAGCACGGCGCGGACGGTCAGCGTCAGGTTCGTGCCGGTGTCCCCGTCCGGAACGGGGTAGACGTTCAGGTCGTCGATGCGGCTGCGGCTCGCCTCGAGGGCTACGACGGTCGGCCCGGCGAGCCGCCGGACGACCTCCAGGTCGCTGAGAGCATCCATCAGCGCGAGATTAGACCCGGCCGGCGGCCGGGGTCGCTAGGCCTTGCTGACCTTGTTGCCCTTGAGGCAGCGCGTGCAGACGTACGCACGCTGCGGCGTACCGCCGACCAGGATGCGGACGCGTTGCAGGTTCGGGTTGAAGCGGCGTTTCGTCGCCACCATCGAGTGGCTCCGGTTGTTGCCGAACGAAGGCTTCTTCCCGCAGATCGAGCAGACCTTGGACATGCGGCCGCGGATTGTAGCCGGGCAGCCCGTCGCTCGCGCGTCGCAGGGCTAGCGTTGCGCCGCGATCGCGCGAAGCTGCGCGAAGGCGTCCGCCATCTCGAGAGCGGTCCTGGCCGCGTAGGCGCCGCGCTCGATCCGAGCCTCCGCCTGCTCGGCCGTGTCGCAGGTCAAGACGCCGAAGGCGACGGGGACTCCGGTCTCGATCCCCGCCAGCTGGAGGCCGCTCGCGGCTTCGCCGGCGACGAGGTCGAAGTGCGGCGTCTCGCCGCGGATCACGCAGCCGAGGGCGATCACGCAGGCATAACGGCGGGTCTTCGCGAGCGCCATCGCCGCGATCGGCAGCTCGAACGCCCCCGGTACGGGCATCACGAGCACGGCGTCGCGCGACACGCCCGCCTCCTCCAGCTCGGCGAGCGCGGAGTCGAGCAGACGGTTCGTGATCTCGCCGTTGAAGCGGCTGACCACGAGCGCGACCGTGCGACGATTCCCGACCGGCGCGCCCTCGAGGACGGAGTAGCCGTCGGGAATCCGCAGATCCGAGCCGGCGTGCTCCTCGGATCCGGGCTCGGCCGCGACGGCCGTCTCCAGCCCGCCGACCTCGGGCTCGGGAGTCTCGGTCTCGACGTCGGCGATCGCCTCTTCGAG
The DNA here is from genome assembly GCA_038248655.1 of Gaiellales bacterium. Classification (GTDB taxonomy): domain Bacteria; phylum Actinomycetota; class Thermoleophilia; order Gaiellales; family Gaiellaceae; genus DATBLE01. The sequence continues at coordinate 8,756 of JBBRXG010000095.1, read as the reverse complement.
CTCCGCTTCGGCCGGTTCCGGGTCGGCCGCCGGGAGCGCCGGCTCGCTCTCGATCACCTCGTCGAACGGCTCGGGCTCTCCGGCGGGCTCGCGGCGCTCATGTGGACGCAACCGCGTCGACCAGTCGCGCAGGGGCCAGTCCTGAGGCTCGTATGTGTCGTCGCTCATTCGGAGTCGGGCTCGAACTTGAGATCCTGGTGGTGGAGCCGGTGACCGAGCTTCTCACGTTTGGCGCGCAGGTAGCGCAGGTTCTCGACGTTCGGCGGCACCTCGATCGGCACCTCCTCGACGACGGCCAGCCCGTACGCGAGTGCGCTCTCCATCTTCCGCGGATTGTTGGTGAGGAGGCGGATCGTCGACAGCCCGAGATCGGCGAGGATCTGGTACCCGATTCCGTAGTCGCGGGGGTCGGCGGGGAAGCCGAGCTCGAGGTTCGCCTCGACGGTATCGAGCCCCTGCTCCTGCAGCTCGTAGGAGCGCAGCTTGTCGAGCAGGCCGATCCCCCGGCCTTCCTGGGCCATGTACAGCAGGACGCCGGCGGCCTCGGCGCCGATCCGCGCCAGTGCGAGCTCGAGCTGCTCGCCGCAGTCGCAGCGCAGGGAGTGGAACACGTCGCTGGTCAGACACTCGGAATGGACGCGGACGAGCACCTTCTCGGCTCCCGCGATCTCGCCCTTGACGAGTGCGACATGGTGCTTGCCGGTGAGCTTCTCGCGGAAGGCGATCGCCGTGAACTGGCCGTAGGCGGTCGGCATCCGCACGGTCGTCACCCGCTCGACCAGCTTCTCGTGCCGGCGGCGGTACTCGATCAGGTCGGCAACGGTGATCATCTTGAGGTCGTGCCGGGCGCAGTATTCGACGAGGTCCGGCACGCGGGCCATCGTCCCGTCCTCGTTCATGATCTCGCAGACGACTCCGGCCGGTTTCAGCCCGGCGAGGGTGGCGAGGTCGACGGCGGCCTCGGTCTGACCCGCACGCTGGAGGACGCCGCCCGCGCGGGCGCGTAGAGGAAGGATGTGGCCGCCTTCGATCAGGTCGTGCGGCCCCGAGGCAGGGTCGATCGCGACCTGGATCGTGTGTGCGCGATCGGCGGCGGAGACGCCGGTCGCGATCCCCTCGCGGGCGTCGATCGGCGTCGTGTACGCCGTACCGTGACGCGACTCGCTGCTGGAGGCGAGCGCCCGCAGGTTGAGCTCGTCGGAGCGCTGCTCGGTCAGGCAGAGACAGATCACGCCCCGGCCGTGGGTGGCCATGAAGTTGATCGCGTCCGGAGTGGCGTGCTCGGCCGCGATCGTCAGATCGCCCTCGTTCTCGCGGTCGGGGGCGTCGACGACCACGACGAACCTGCCCGCACGGATGTCTCCGAGGGCCTCTTCGATCGTCGCGAACGTGCGCGGCTCAGCCGTGGTCGCCATCTCGTGATCGTAGCCCGGCGAGCCGCTCCACGTACTTGGCGAGCACATCGGCCTCCAGGTTGACCGCGACGCTCGCCCCGAGCGCTCCGAACGTCGTCGCCGCGAGGGTGTGCGGGACCAGTGCGACCGCGAAGCCGTGCTCGTCGATCGCCGCGACGGTGAGGGAGACGCCGTCGACCGCGATCGACCCCTTCTCCACGCAGTAGCGAAGCACGCCGGCCGGCGCGTCGAACCACACGCGCCGCCCTTCCGCCTCCGGCTAGACCGACCGGACCGTGCCGACTGCGTCGACGTGTCCCTGTACGTAATGGCCGCCGAGCGCTTCGCCCGCCCGCACTGCCGGCTCGAGGTTGACCGCCGCTCCCTCGCCGATCCCGCCGAGGGTCGTGCGCCCGACCGTCTCGGGAACGACGTCGAACGCCAGCGTCCGCCGGTCGCCGTCGACGACCGTCAGACAGCAGCCGTCGATCGCCACGGAGTCGCCGATCGCCGCGTCGAGGCGAGACTCGATCCGCAGCCGTCCGCCCTCGAACGAGACGACTCGCCCGACCTCGCGTACGAGCCCGGTGAACATGCCCGAAGGCTAGTCGACGTCGGAAACAATCCCGGCGCTAGCCGAGCGCGAGCGCCTCGAGCGTCTCGCGGACCGCCATCTCGACGTCACCGCGCTCGTTCGGAGCAGCCCGCTCCAGTTCGACGAGCAGCTCGTCGAGCGCCCCGGCCTGGGCCGGTGAGAGGCCGTCACGGCCGAGGCCGACGATCTCCTCGCGCAGGCGGACGTTGTCCAGGTGTCGCGCGAGCCAGCGCGAGAGCAGCGTGACGATGTAGCCCTCAGAGTTCATGGATGTACCCGGCGAGCAGTACGTCCGCTCCGAGCGGCTCGGCGGTCAGCCGGCTCAACCCGACCGGGCCGGGGAGCGGCCGGAATGCCGTCGCGCCCTCGCCGGCGATCGTCGGTGCGACGAAGAGGAGCAGCTTGTCGACCAGGCTGCGCTCGAGGAACGCCGCCGCAAGCGTCGGGCCGCCCTCGAGGAGGAGCGACTGGACACCGTCGGCGGCGAGTCGGGCGAGCTCGTCCTCCGGAGACCCGGTGGCGAGCTCGAGCTCGGAGCCCTCCGGGAGCGGACCGCGGCCGAAGGCGAGCCGGCGCGGCTGGCGCGCGGCGTCGACGCCGCGCGCGGTCAGCAGGGGCCGGTCCGCCCGCACGGTGCCCGTCCCGACGGCGACCGCATCGGATGCGGCGCGGAGCTTGTGCACGCGGCGACGGCTCTCCTCCCCGGTCACCCAGCGCGAGCCGGGCGCGGTCACGCGGCCGTCGAGCGTGACCGCCAGCTTCAGGGTGACGAACGGGCGCGCGCGCGCGATCCACGTCCGCCAGGCCTCGTTCTGTGCTCTCGCCTCGAACGAGGCGACATCCTCGACCTCGATCCCACCGGCGCGGAGGATCTCGGCGCCCCCGCCGGCCTCGGGATTCGGATCGAGGGAGCCGACGACGAGCCGGGAGATGCCTGCCGCACGGACGGCCTCCGTGCACGGCGGGGTCCTCCCGTGATGGGCGCACGGCTCCATCGTCACGTAGAGCGTCCCGCCGCGGGCGCGCTTCCCGGCAGCGGCGAGCGCGACCACTTCGGCGTGCGGCCCGCCCGGCCGCTCGTGCCAGCCCTCCCCGACGATCTCGCCGCCTGCGACGACGACGGCGCCCACGACCGGGTTCGGCCGCGTCGACCCCCGCCCGCACTCGGCGAGCTCGAGCGCGCGCTGCAGGTACGTCATGCGAGCAGCCCGACGAGCCGGTGGTATGCGTCCGGCGGGTCCTCCGCCCCGAAGACCGCGGTCCCGCACACGAAGAGATCGGCGCCCGCGTCGTAGACGCTCCTGATCGTGTCGTCGGTGATTCCGCCGTCGACCTGCACGTGCGTCGCCGGAGGGAGGAGCGTGCGGAGCTTCTGCAGCCGGCCGACCGTGTCGGGGATGAACTCCTGGCCGGAGTAGCCGGGATGAATGCTCAAGCACAGAACGAGATCGAAGCCGTCAGCGGCGGGTACGACGTCATCGACGGTCGTCTCCGGATTGAAAGCGAGCCCGACGCCGAACCCCCGGGCGCGGGCCTTCGCCGCCGTCGCCGTCGGATCCTCGACCGCTTCGAGGTGGAAGGTGACGCTGTCGGCCCCTGCCTGCTCGAGCATCGCGAAGTGGTGCTCCTGGTCGTCGACCATCAGGTGGCAGTCGAGCACCCCCCCTTCCCGGTGGATCAGCGGGGCGATCGACCGGAGCACGACCGGACCGACCGTGATCGGCTCGACGAAGTGGCCATCGCCGATGTCGAAGTGGAAGATGCGCGCTCCCGCGCGCAGGAGGATCTCCACCTGCTCGCCGAGGCGCGAGAAGTCGGCTGCGTAGAGGGACGGCTCCACCTCGACCGTCCGGATCCAGCGTTCCCAGCCCATCGCGGCGATCTTACGCCCGGCGCCGGCCCGGGCCGTCCGCGCGGTTCCGGCACCGTGCTGCGACACGTCCGTAGCGATTCGTCCACAGCTCGTGCCTGGCACCGAGTGGTGACGAAAGCGTGCCGATCATTCCCCCCGGGTGCCTGGCACGAACCGGTGCCGAAAGCGAGCCGATTCGTCCCCGGCTACGTGTGGAGGCGGGCGATGAAGAAGCCCGACGTCCTGTGCCGATGCGGGGTGGTGAGCAAGAATCCCGGCCGCCTGGGGTGCCGGAACTGCGGCCACTCGGCGCCGAGGTCGTCGACCTCCAGCCCGATCGCGTCGACGATCGCCTCGTTCTCGTCGGCGTTGATCGTGCAGACGGAGTAGACGATCTTTCCGCCGGGCCGCACCCGTTCGGCTGCCACGCGCAGCAGGTCGCGCTGGAGGGCGGGCAGTGGCCGCGAGCGCCAGCGGAGGTCGGGCCGTGCCGCGAGCACGCCGAGGCCCGAGCACGGCGCGTCGACCAGCACACGGTCGAAACCGGTCAGCCCCTCGGGAAGCGCGAGCGCATCCGCGTTCACGACGCGCACGTTCGCGGCGCCGAGCCGGCGCGCGTTCTGCTCGAGCTCGCGGGCCCGGCCCTCGCGCAACTCGACCGCCACGACCTCTCCGGCGAGCATGGTCGCCTTTCCACCGGGCGCGGCGCAGAGATCGAGGATACGCTCGCCCACGCGCGAGCCGACGGCCAGGCCGGCGACCTGCGAGCCGCGGCTCTGCGGCCAGATCCTCCCGTCGGCGAGCGCCTGCTCGTCGACGCGTGCGACCCGGTACGCGCCGGGGACGTCGGTCGCCTCGCCGTCGAGCTCGCCGCGGACGAGGCGAACGACCGTTTCCGGAGCCTCGTTCTGCGCGAGCATCAGCTGCAGCGCCTCGTCTGCACCCCAGTCGCGACGCCAGGTCTCGTAGATCCAGTCCGGATACGAATGCTTCAGGGGACCGTCGGGCAGCCCGGCGAGGAAGCGGCGCAGCCCGGCGGCGAGGCGGCGCATGACCGCGTTCGTGAACGGGACCGCCCGCTCGAGGCGCGCGCCGCGCACGAGCTCGACCGTCTCGTTGACAGCGGCGTGGACGGCGACCCGGTCGAGATAGGCGAGCTGGTAGGCGCCGATGCGGAGTGCGGCACGGACGGGCGGATCGAGCTTGCGCACGGGTCGCCGTCCGAGCGTCTCGATCCCGTGGTCGAGCGAACGCACCCGCTGGACGGTCCCGTAGGCGATCTGCTGGGCGAGCCCGCGATCACGGGCGTCGAGCCCGGCGGCGGCGGTCGCGAAGGCGCGGTCGGCGTAGGCGTCGTCTTCGAACACGCGCCGGACGACGTCGTAGGCCGCGCGGCGGGCCGGAGCTACCGCAGGCCCCGGAGCCACGCCTCGTAGCCCATCCGGCGCCCTGCCGCCGGCTGCACCTCGACCGGAACGAAGCGGCCCTCGTCGACACGGGCTTTCCAGACGATCACCGGCCGGCCCTCGAGCTCGGCTCGAGCGCCGATGTGTGGCGAGAGTGCGCGCACCTGGTTGACCGCCTCCTGTGGCCGCGAGAGGTCGAGCTCGCGATCCTCGGCCCCGATCTTCTCCGCGTAGGTGACGCCCTCGTCGGCCTGCGGCCTGAAGGACGGCGCCTCCGGCACCGTCTCGAGCAGGTCGGCGCCGAGGGCGGCGGCGCGGTCGTAGACGACACCCGCGTCGTCGTCCGGGCCGATCGGAAACGCCTGCTGCTCCGCGATCGGTCCGGCGTCGAGCTCCTCGACGAGCCGGATCACGGTCACTCCCGTCTCCGTGTCTCCGGCCATGATCGCCCGCTCGACCGGTGCGGCCCCCCGCCAGCGCGGCAGGAGCGACGGGTGCACGTTCAGCCAGAGGTGCCGCTCGATGAGCTCGCGCGGGATCAGGCGCCCGTAGGCGACCAGGACGATCGTCGGCTCGTCCGGAACCGCGTCGAGCGCCTCGACGACCGGTAGGCCGAGCTTCAACGCCGTCAGCTTCGCCGGCGCAGGCCGCAGCCCCCGACCGCGGCCGGCCGGCGCATCGGGCTGCGTGAGCACGAACGGGATCTCGTGCCGCTCGACGATCCGCTCCAGAACCGAGGCACCGAACGGCCCGCTCGCCGCGAAGCCAAACCTCACCCGAGGACCGGCTGCGGCCGCAGCGTCGCCATCGCCTCGCGGCGGGCGTCAGGCGTCGTGCGCTCGAGGATCAGGACCCCGTCGAGATGGTCGAGCTCGTGCTGGACGACGCGCGCATCGATCCCGGAGAGCTCGAGCCGGAACGCTGTGCCGGCCTCGTCCGAGGCCTCGAGGGTCAGCGTCTCGTGGCGCTCGACCGGCACGAGGACGCCCTGGAGCGACAGGCAGCCCTCGTCGTCGCTCGCGCGCGCCTCGCTCGACTCGACGATCCGGGGATTGACGGCTGCGCGCGGCTCCTCGTCGCCGGATGGGCGGAAGACGAACACGCACCGCAGGACACCGACCTGATTCCCCGCGAGTCCCACGCCGTTCGCGTCCTCCATCAGCGCCGTCATCCGCGCAACGAGAGTGCGCAGCTCGTCGTCGTAGGTCTCGACCTCGTTCGCGCGCATCCGCAGCGCCGGATCGGGCCACTGCCTGACCTGGGCGAGCGCGATCCGCCTGCGCGCCTCGCGTTCGGCATCGAGGCGTTCGTCCCTGACCTGCCCGTGCTCCTCCGCCACGACCGGAGTGTATTCAGAGGCTCTGAGGATCCACGTCCACGACCGCGGTCAGGCCGGCCTTCCGCATCGCCGGCGCGGCGGCGGCGAGAGCTCTCGCCGCGCGGGCCGCCAGCGCCCCGGGCCGGTCGGTCTTCGCAACGAGTTGCGCGCGATGGCGTCCCCGCAGGCGGAGCATCGGCGCCGGGCCGAGCATGTCGTCCTCGCCGAGCTCGATCCCGAGCTCGGCGAGCGCCTTCATCGGCGCCTCGGGCTCCCGGCCGCTGACGACGACGCGCACCAGGTGCCGGAACGGTGGATACCCGAGCGCCTGCCTGCGCTCGAGCTCGCCGGAGAGAAACCGCTCGACGTCGTGGCGCGAGGCGAGCTCGATCGTGCGGGCGTCGGGCTGGAAGGTCTGGATCAGCACCCGGCCCGGCGCATCACGGCCGCTCCGTCCGGCGAGCTGGGTGAGAAGCTGGAACGTGCGCTCCTCGGCTCGGAAGTCCGGCAGCGCCATGCCCGTGTCGGCGTCGACGACCGCCGCGAGGGCGACACCCTGGAAGTGGTGGCCCTTCGCGACCATCTGCGTTCCGAGCAGCACCGCCCGGTCCGCGGCGGCGAATCGCTCCAGCGCCGCCGCCGGGTCGCGAGTGTCCGCATCCAGCCGGATCAGCTCGAGCTCGGGTACCCGGGCGGCCAGCTCGCGCTCCAGCCGCTGGGTGCCCGCGCCGATCCGGGCAAGCTCGGTCGACCCGCACTCCGGACAGAGCTCGGGTGGCGGCTCCTCGTGGCCGCAGTGGTGGCAGCGAAGCGCGCCGACCCGCGACTTCGGGCGTGCCGCCGGGTCTTGCCCGGCGACACTGCCGGCCGGAGAGTGGAGGACGAGCGCCACGTCGCAGTTCGGACAGCGCCGCGTGACACCGCACGTCCGGCAATGGATCGCCGGTGCGAGCCCGCGGCGGTTGAGGAGCAGGATCGCCTTGCCTCCTCGTTCGGCGAGCCCGCCGAGCTCGGCGAGAAGCGGCGCGGAGAGCGGATAGCCGGCCTCGCGGCGCAGATCGACGATCCGGACGGGCGGGAGCCTTCCGCCGAGGCGTCCGCCGAGCTCGAGCCGCTCGAGCGCCTGCCAGCTCTCCGGCCGGGGGGTCGCGCTCCCGTACACCGCCACCGCCCCCTCGAGCGCCGCCCGCTTCGCCGCCACCGTACGCGCGTCGTATCGCGGGTCCGACTCCTGCTTGTAGGAGGCGTCGTGCTCCTCGTCGATGCAGATCAGGCCCAGGCCGCGAACCGGGGCAAAGACGGCAGAGCGGGCGCCGACGACCACCCGCGCCTCGCCGGAGGCGATGCGCTCGCGCTCGTCACGGCGCTCCGCGTCGGTCAGGCCCGAGTGGAGGAGCGCGATCCGCTCGCCGAAGCGGGCGCGAAAGCGGCCGAGCGTTTGAGGGGTGAGCGCGATCTCGGGGACGAGCACGATCGCGCCGAGCCCACGGTCGAGCGCCGCGGTGCACGCCTGGAGGTAGACCTCGGTCTTGCCGCTCCCGGTCGCCCCGTAGAGGAGGAACCGGCCCCCGCCGGCGTCGATCGCCTCGACGATGCGAACCGCGGCTTTCTCCTGCTCGGGCGTCAGCCGCGCGGGCGCGGCTTCGCCCGGGAGACCGGCCGGCGTCTGCCGCAGCTCGCCTCGCCGCGTCCGCTTCGGAGGCGCGACCAGCTCGAGGGCACGGGCCGGGGTCGAGCCGTAGTACTCGGCCATCCAGAGGGCGAGATCGACGAGCGTGGGCGGCAGCTCGTCGAGCAGGCGGCCGGCGGCGGCGAGCTCTACGCTCGCGGGCGCGACCTGCTCCAGCGCGACGACGACCGCTCGCACCTGCGAGCGGCCGAACGGTACGGAGAGGACCGCGCCCTTCTCGATCCCGTCCGGCACCTCGTAGGTGAACGGGCGCGCGACCGCGCGGGCGGAGACGAGCGGGTAGACCGAGGCGTACGGCACGGCTCCCCAGCGTACGGGGAGCGTGGGTCGCCCTAGATGATCGATCGGAAGTTCATCGATCAAAGGGGCTATCGGCTTGACCGGTCTTAGTGGCAGAGGTAGCTTTTACAGTGGATGCCCGAGAACGGATCTGCGGTTACAAGCTGGCCGCTTCCGGCTCGGCCGCCGCGGACGCTGGCGGAGTTCCAGGCGCGCTTTCCC
>JBBRXG010000094.1:0-12010 GCA_038248655.1 Gaiellales bacterium | reverse complement strand
TCTCCCGAGCGGGGCGGCGACCCCCGGCGGGGGGCCCTCCCGGCTCTTGCTGCCGAACTGCGCGCCGCTCAGCCCGATGGAGCGGGGGCCGCCCGTTCGGGCGGCCCCTCCGCAATACTCGACCGGTGCGGTGTCCATGGGCGCGCGAGGCCGACCCGCTCTCGATCGCCTACCACGACGAGGAGTGGGGCGTGCCCTCCCACGACGAGCGCCATCTCTTCGAGCTGCTCGTGCTCGAGGGTGCGCAGGCCGGTCTCTCGTGGACGACGATCCTGCACAAGCGCGAGGGATATCGAAGGGCCTTCGCCGGCTTCGATCCCGTCCGACTTGCGCGCTTCGGCCCGGCCGACGTCGAGCGTCTCGTCGGCGATGCCGGGATCGTCCGGAACCGCCTGAAGATCGAGTCGGCGATCGCGAACGCGCGCGCGACGGTCGCGACGGGCGGCCTCGACGAGCTCCTCTGGTCCACGGTCGACGGGCGGCCGATCGGCAACCGGTGGCGCTCGTCCGCTGAGGTACCGGCGCAGACCCGCGAGTCGCGCGTGCTCTCGAAGGAGCTGAAGCGTCGCGACTTCCGGTTCGTCGGGCCGACGATCTGCTACGCGCTGATGCAGGCGTGCGGCCTGGTCAACGACCACCTCGTGGGCTGCTTCCGCCACGGCGAGGTGTAGCCGTCGGGCGTCCGGGATCGCGGCGTGAGCGGTGTGGAGGAGGCCCTCCTACGCCGGCAGGCGGTACAGCAGGCAGGCCGGTGACGGCAGCCGCTTCAGCGTCACGCTGCGTCCATTGCGGCCGATCGCGATCACACGGATCAGATCACACCGGCTGAAGGCAAGCCGAGCGAGGGTGACGCGGAACGCGCCCGTCGGACCCGCGGTGATACGCGCCCCCTGGAGACGGTCTGCCGAGGTGGCGGTGACGATGACCCGCTCGCGAGCGTGGAAGCCTCTGCCGACCACCGTAAGCGGCCTGACGGTGAGGAGCTGCAACGTGGCCGACGGCGGCGACGCCGCCGTGCCGGGGCCGACCAGCAAGGCTCCCGCCAGTGCCAGAAGGACGAAGGGGATCCCGGCTCGTCGCATGAGATCAGCACGTCAGTATTGCACGCGGATCATGTGACCGCTGCTACTTGCGCTCGCTTGGTTTTCTCGTAAGTATCCCGGGCATGTCTCTGGCCGCACGCTGATTCAGCGGGCGGCTGTTCACGGGAAGGAAGCAGTGCAGGGCTTGCCAATTGCAGAACCGAGAGACCAACTCGCTGCTTCCTCGCGTGCGTCGTCAGTCAACCACCAGGGAGGGGTGACCTGAATGAGGGTCTCGATACGGATCTGGGTGCTAGGCGTGCTCGCGGCCGCCGCAGTGTCTTTCGGCGTGCTGAGCGCGATCGGCTCCACGAGCGACCTGGGAACGAGAAACAACGTGCTCGGACATGCGCTCGCCGTCGAGCAGGGCCTCGCGAAGCAGGATCCACACCGTGCCAACGTGTCCGGCGGGGTCGTCTACTCGGCGCTCGACTTCTCGGGCGCCCTCGAGCGCCGGGCCGAGGCGACACCCAGCCCGGGCAAGCCTCAGGGCGGACCGAGTAGACGGGGCACGCAGGGCTGCCAGAACCGCTTCGGCGGCGGCAAGAACGTGCGCGTCAACCAGGACTGCTCGCTTCGCCGGCAAGCGGAAGAAGTTATCGCGATCGACCCGAACGACCCGAAGCACCTGATCGCCGGGCAGAACGACTCCCGGATCGGGTTCAACCACTGTGGCTACGACTGGTCGTTCGACGGTGGGAAGACCTGGGGCGACCAGGTTCCGCCCTTCTACCAGTTCGTCCTCGCCGACGGGCACACGGCGGATGCGTGCTCCGACCCGACGGCGACCTTCGACTCGCAGGGGAACGCCTACATCGGCGGTGTCCTGTTCGACATCAACTCGGCGGCGAGCGCGTTCGTGGTCGCGAAGTCGAACGCCGACGCCGGCGGCACCTTCTACCACACGCCGGCGGCAGTCCCGTTCCAGGAGTACAGCACCACCCCGCTGGGCGTGGTCGCGAGCGACAACGACCCGAACATCTTCCACGACAAGGAGTTCATCGTCGCGGACGGGACCGCGTCGAGCCCGAAGCACGACAACGTCTACGCGACCTGGACCCGGTTCGACTTCAGCGGCGGACCGGTGGGCGGGCACAGCCCGATCTACTTCAGCCAGTCGACGGACGGCGGCGCTACCTGGTCGCCCGGCGTGGAGATCAGCGGGGCGAACCGGAAGTTCTGCACCGACTTCAGCAACGAGTCGAACCCGGCCGCCTGCGACCAGGATCAGGGCTCGCACCCGGTCGTGGGTAGTGACGGCACGATCTACGTGGCGTTCGGGAACGGCAACCTGCCGAATCCCGGGGAGAACCAGCACCTGATGGTCAAGTGCCCGGCCGCCGCGGACTGCTCGGACGCCGGAAACTGGACGAAGCCGAGCAAGATCGGTGACGACATCGGCAAGCAGCCGATCGGACCGGACCCGTCCACCGCTTGTCCGGCCGGCCGACAGTGTCTGCCTCCGAACGGATACCGGCTCGACGACTTCGTCGAAGGCTCGATCTCGGTCGACAACGACGGCAAGCTGTACGGGGTCTGGGCCGACTTCCGGAACGGCGTCGGCAGCTCGTGCGACTGGAACGACGGGGCGCCGGGTCAGGCCGCGGTCGCGACACCGCCCTGCGACAACGACGTCTTCTACGCCTACTCGACCGACGGCGGGAAGACGTGGAGCAAGACGATCGACGTCACGCCCGCTTCGAAGATCGGAAAGAGCGCGCAGTGGCAGCCGTGGAGCGCGGTCGCGCCCGACGGCAAGCAGCTCTTCGTCGGGTACTACGACCGCTCGTACGGCCGCTGCGAGGTTGCGGGCTGTAACGACATCACGCTGGCGACGATCAAGGATGCGGCGACGGCATCGCCGACGATCAAGTACACGCGAGTCACCACCGACTCGATGCCGAACCTCGTCGTCGGGAACAACCCGCTCCAGGCCGGCTTCCTCGGCGACTACATGTGGGTTGCCACCGACTCGAAGGGCAAGCCGCGGCTCGTCTGGGCCGACACGCGCGGCCTCGGCGGAACCGTCGAGGAGGACATCTACTCGGCGAGCCCGTAGGGCGAGCTCACGACTGCAGTATGGAAGAGGGGCCGCGGAAACGCGGCCCCTCTGCACGACTTCGTACAGCCCCATCTCGTCGAAGGGCTCCTGGCCGGCTGCGCCGCCGCGCCCGACATGCGCGGGCGCGGCTCACTGCGGGTCGATGGGTGCGAGCGAGGCTCAGGGAGGGGAGCCCACGCGGGGAAACGGCTGTTCCGCCCGTGCGAACCGCTGCTCGTCGGCGCGGTAGGACGATCGGACGAGCGGCCCGGCGAAGACCGAGCCGAATCCGAGCGCCTCGCCCTGCTCGCGGAACCAGCGGAACTCGTCCGGATGCACCCAGCGGGCGATCGCCGCGTGTCTGGCCGAGGGCTGGAGGTACTGGCCGATCGTGACGACGTCGACGTCGTGGTCTCGTAGGTCGCGCATCGTCTCGACCACCTCGCCGTTCGTCTCGCCGAGGCCGACGATGATCCCGCTCTTCGTCAAGACGGGGTAGTCCGCCACCTCCTTGGCGCGCCGGAGCAGCTGCAGCGCAGATGCGTACGAGGCTTTCGCGCCGCGCATGCGCGGATGCAGGCGCCGGACGGTCTCGATGTTGTGGTTGAAGACGTCCGGCCGCTCGGCGATCACGGTTCGCAGCGCCTCCTCCTCGACGCCGAGGAAGTCAGGCGTCAGCACCTCGACGGACGCGGCCGGCAGCTTCGCCTTCAGCGCGCGGATCGTCGCCGCGTAGTGGGAAGCGCCGCGGTCGGGCAGGTCGTCGCGATCGACCGAGGTGACCACGACGTGGGTCAGACCCATCTGCGCGGCGGTCTGCGCGAGCCGGAGCGGCTCGAGCGGATCGGGCGGTGCCTCCGGTCGACCGGAATGCACGTAGCAGTAGCGGCAGGCGCGGGTGCACGTGTCGCCGAGGATCTGGAAGGTTGCCGTTCCGCGACCCCAGCATTCGGCGATGTTCGGGCAACGAGCCTCCTCGCAGATCGTGTGCAGGCTCGCGCCGTGGATCAGCTTGCGGACGTCGAAGTAGCGCGAGTCGGCACTCGGGGCGCGCACCTTCATCCATTCGGGCCGGCGCGGACGCTCCGCGACGGGCAGCGAGCCGTTCATGCGCCTGAGTCTAGTCGCCGCGATCGTGAAGCCTCCGTTCGCGGGAAGATCTCCACCCTCGCGGGGCTCATCACCGGTCAGCGGAGCCCCGCTGCGAGGCTCGACTCCGCGAGCTCGAGTCCGAACACCGCGACGATCGCGTCCGCGGCGGCGGGCCGGACGTCGTCGACCGCGAGCGGCCGGTCGAGCTCACGCGCCATCGTCGTGAACGCGGTGTCCTCGAGTCCGCAGGCCGTGATCCAGTCGGTGAACGGCGCAGGGTCCAGATCGACGTTGAGGGCATAGCCGTGTGTCGTCACCCAGCGGGAGATGTGCACGCCGATCGAGGCGATCTTTCGCGGTGGTCGCTCCAGCCAGACTCCGGTCAGGCCCTCGATGCGCGTGCCTTCGAGCCCGAACGCCGCCAGGGTGCGAATCACCGCCTCCTCGAGGTCGCGGCAGTACCTCCGGACGTCGCGTCCGTGGCGGTTCAAGTCGAGGATCGGGTAGCAGACGAGCTGGCCCGGCCCGTGGAAGGTCGACCTGCCGCCACGGTCGGTCTCGACGATCTCGACCGCGGCACCCGCAGGAACGTGCACCTCGCCGTCGCCGGTGCGTCGGCCGATCGTGACGACGGGCGGATGCTCGAGGAAGACGACCGTGTCGGGCGCACTTCCGTCCTTGACCGAAGCGGCGAGCTCGCGCTGGAGCTCGAGCGCCTCGAGGTAGGGCACCCGGCCGAGCTGCAGGAGGTGACCGCTCACGACGCGACTCTAGACAAGCGCCCTTCGGCCGAGTTCCCAACGGCCGCGGCCAGGCTCGTGACGTTCGCCACCCAGTCTCTGAGACCGGGGGTGAAACGTTTGCGTGCAGATTCGTCCACGGGCCCCACCCAGTCTCTGAGACCGGGGGTGAAACGTTTGCGTGAAGATTCGTTCACGGGCGTCTGCAACCGTCGCGGCGAAATCAGCGAGTGCGGCCGTCGAGCAGGATCGTCCAGCGCTCCACCGACACGGTGGCCAGCATCCCGTCCGTCGTCCAGTTGTCCTCCGCGAGCCGTTCGTGGATCGCCTCCTCGGAGGGAGCGTCGACGATGTGCAGCACCTCGCGCTCGCCATCCAGCGGGCCGCCGAGGAGGATGAACCCGTCCTCGACCATGCGGTTCATGATCGCGGCGTGCTCGTCCCAGCCTTCCTGCTCGCGGAGATCGCGTGACCAGTCCCACGGGCCGCCACGCCGCCGGCGTACCACCCAGAGGGTCAGTAGCGGTCCGCGCCCCAGCTCTGGAGCTTCTCGCGCACGTCGTGCAGGAACCGCCCGGCGAGCGCGCCGTCGACCAGGCGGTGGTCGTACGTCAGCGTGACGTTCATGATCGGGCGGATCGCGATCACGTCCGCGCCGAGCTCGTCCTGGACGACCCACGGCCGCTTGACCACGGCGTAGGTGCCGAGGATCGCCGCTTGAGGCTGGCTGATGATCGGCGTCCCGTGGAACGTGCCGTATCCGCCGGGGTTGGTGATCGTGAACGTCCCGCCCTGAACGTCGTCGGGGGTGAGCTTCTTGTCGCGGGCGCGTGCGGCGATGTCGGCGATCGACCGAGCCAGGCCGAGGAGGTTCATCCCCTCGGCGTTCTTGACCACCGGGACGATGAGCCCCTTCCCGTCTGCGAGCTCGACTGCGATCCCGAGGTGGACGTAGTTGTGGGTGACGATTTGCTCACCGCGGAGCTCACCGTTGACCCACGGATAGGCGCTGAGCGTGTCGACCGCGGCCCGGGCGACGAACGAGAGGTAGGTCGGGTTGACGCCGTAGCTCTTCTGGTACTGGGCCTTCAGGGTCTCGCGGATCGCAACCACCTTGGACATGTCGACCTCGATCGCGCTCGTGACGTGCGCGGACGTGTCGAGCGAGCGGCGCATGTGGTCGGCGATCCCCTTGCGCATCGCCCCCATCGGCTCGAGGGTCTCGCCTCCGGCGGCGACAGCGGGTGCCTGTGCCGCCGCGGCCGGAGCCTGTGCGGCCGCCTCCGCGGGAGGCTCGGACGGCACCGCAGCGGGAGCCTCCGCCGGCGCGGGCGTTGGCGCCGCCGCCGCTGCGCCGGACTCGACGAACGCCACGATGTCCTTCTTCGTCACCCGGCCGCCGCGTCCCGTGCCCCGGACGTTGCCGACGTCGACGCCGTGCTCGGCTGCGATCCGTGCGACGACGGGTGAGACGAAGGTCTTGCCGTTGCCGCTGACACCGGCGGCCCGGGCTTCGGACGTCGCGGGCTCGGACTCCTCGGGAACGGGCGCCGTGGACTCCGCGCTCGACGCCGCGTCCGACTCCGCCGCCGCCTCGGCGGTCGCCGGCGTCGGCTCCGGCGTCGGCTCCGGCGCCGCGGCGGCCGGGGCCGGCGCGCCCTCGGGCGCGATCACCGCGAGCTTCGCGCCGACGTCGACTGTCTCGCCCTCCTGGACGAGGATCTTCTGGACGATCCCGGCGCCCGGGCTCGGCACTTCGGTGTCCACCTTGTCGGTCGAGATCTCGAGCAGCGCCTCGTCGGCCTCGATCGTCTCTCCTTCGTTCTTCAGCCACTTGACGATCGTGCCCTCCGAGACGGAGACGCCCATCTGCGGCATGACGACGTCGATCAGCGTGTTCGTGGCCATCCGTCAGTAGGCGGCGAGCTCGCGGAGCCCCGCGATCACGGTCTCGA
Source organism: Gaiellales bacterium (assembly GCA_038248655.1). Classification (GTDB taxonomy): domain Bacteria; phylum Actinomycetota; class Thermoleophilia; order Gaiellales; family Gaiellaceae; genus DATBLE01. The sequence continues at coordinate 5,100 of JBBRXG010000094.1, read as the reverse complement.
CCTGCGGGATGTATGCCTTCTCGAGCGGAGGCGAGAAGGGGACGGGTGCGTCCGGCGCGGCGATCCGTTTCACCGGCGCGTCGAGCGATTCGAACGCCTCCTCGGCGACCGTCGCAGCGATCTCGGCGCCGAAGCCGCCGGTACGCGTGTCCTCGTGGAGAACCAGCACCTTGGACGTCTTGGCGACGCTCGCCAGCACCGCCTGCTTGTCCCAGGGCATCACGCTGCGGAGATCGACGACCTCGACCGAGACGTCCTCCTCCGCCAGCTGCCGTGCGGCCTCGCCGGCCGTGTGCACCATCGCTCCCCAGGTGATCACGCTGAGGTCCTCGCCCTCGCGATGGGTGCGCGCCTTGCCGATCGGAATCGTGTACCTCTCCTCCGGTACGTCCGCCTTCAGGCGCCGGTAGAGATGCTTGTGCTCGAAGTAGAGCACCGGGTTGGGATCCTCGATCGCGCTTGCGAGCAGGCCCTTGGCGTCCTCGGGGGTGGACGGGCACACGCACTTCAGCCCGGGGATGTGCGCGAAGGAGCTCTCCGGATTCTGGGAGTGGAACGGCCCGCCCGAGAAGCCGCCCCCGGAGGGAAGCCGGACGACGATCGGGACCGGCGTCCCCGCCCGGTAGAACTGCTTGGCCGCGACCGTGACGAGCTGGTCCCAGGCGCAGGAGATGAAGTCGGCGAACTGCATCTCGGCGACCGGCCGCATCCCCATCAGCGCCGCGCCCGTGCAGCTGCCGACGATCGCCGTCTCGGCGAGCGGCGCGTCGATCACGCGCCACGGGCCGAACTCCTCCTGGAAGCCGAGCGTGACCTTGAACGCGCCGCCGTAGACGCCGACGTCCTCCCCGATCACGAAGACGCGCTTGTCACGGCGCATCTCGAGACGGAGCCCGTCGGAGATCGCCTGCAGGTAGGTCAGCTCGGCCATGCGCTCACTTGTGATGGGGGGTGTCGAGGTCCTCGGGCGCGGCGTAGACGTGCTCGGCGACGGAGGAGGGATCGGGCAGCGGTGATTCCTCGGCGCGCTTGATCGCGTCGCCCAGAAGCTTCTTGATCTCGACGGCGATCTCGTCCTCGTCCGCGTTGCTCAGCTCTGCATGCTCCTCGAGCCAGGTGCGGAAGTGCTCGATCGGATCGTTCCTGGCCCACTCCTCGAACAGGTCCTTGGGGACGTAGAACGCATCGTCGTGGACCGCATGGCCCTCCATCCGCAGGGTCAGGCACTCGATCAGCGTCGGTCCGTCTCCGGCGCGTGCCTTCTCGATCGCGCGCTTCGCCTCGCGGTAGACGGCGAGCACGTCGGTTCCGTCGACGACGACGCCGTCGAAGCCGTAGGCCTGTGCGCGGTCGGCGACGTGCTCGGTCGCGTACTCGAGGTGCGACGGGGTCGAGTACGCCCACTGGTTGTTGTCGCAGACGAACACGACCGGGAGCCGGCGCACGCCGGCGAAGTTCATTCCCTCGTGGGTGTCTCCGCGCGCGCTGGCGCCCTCCCCGAACCAGGCGACGGCGACCCGCGCCTCCTCGCGGATCCGGAAGGCGAGCGCAGCGCCGACGGCCACCGGCAGCATCGCCGGCAGGTGGCTGACCATCGCGATCAGCCCCAGCCGCGAGTCGGCCATGTGGACGTTCCCGTCCCGGCCGCGCGTCGGCCCGTCCTGCCGCCCCATGTACTGCGCGAAGATCCTCCACGGCTCCAGCCCGCGGGTGATGTGGACTCCCAGGTCGCGGTGGAGGGGCGTGCCGACGTCGTCCGGCCCCATCGCCGTCGCGATCCCGACCGCGGCGCCCTCGTTCCCGCGGCCCGTGTAGAAGGAGCCGGGGATCTTGCCCTGCTTGTAGAGGATGTGGCCGCGCTCCTCGACCCCGCGCGTGACCAGCATGTTCCGATAGACGGTGAGCAGATCCTCGCGATCGAGCCCCGCTTCACGCACCTCGCTCAGCGACTCGACCGGCTCGGCTTCACGCGCGATCGCCATCGGGCGGAAACTCTATCCGCCCGGACGATCACAAGCGCTCGATGAGCCGGAACCGCTCCGCGACGACGAGGGCGTCGTCGGTGATCGGCCGGTCCGACCAGAACCGCTCGTGCGCGCGGCGCCAGTCGGCGACGGACTCGAACCCCTCGCCCTCGTCGCGTGCGAAGTCGAGGTCGACCTCGGCAGCGCGGACGACTCGCACCTCCGTCGCCTCGACGACGGCGACCGGCTCGTCGTCGAAGCCGAGCAGCAGCCAGCGGTCGCCCGGTCGCGGCACCGGGTCGTCCGTGTGCGGCGCGTGGTCCGCCGCGAGGCCGGCGGTCGCGGTCTTCTCACCCTGCAGCACGGCCTCGACCAGCCGCCGGCGGAGCGGCGTCCGCGCATAGCCGAGCTCCATCGGCGGAAGGTGCGAGTTCATCGGCGCGACTGTAACCGGGTCTAGAGTTCGGACATGGGCAAGGCTGCAGACTGGCTGCGCGAGGAGCGGCGCAAGGTGCTCGGCGACTGGGTCGCCGTCTGCCTCGGCTGCGGGTTCGTCCAGCGCTACTTCGAGGACTGGGAAGCGGAGCTTCCTGCGGTCTGTCCCCAGTGTGCGGGTGAGCTGCGCTCCCGCTGTCCGGCCTGCGATGCCCGCTTCTCGTCGGCGTTTGCGGTCGAGTGCGAGGCATGCGGCGGCGAGCTGCGGCCGAACGAGCAGTTCGGCGTGCCGATCAGGAAGGAGCGGTGATGTTCAGGAAGCTGGGCGCGTGGTTGAGGCCGACTCACAAGATTGCGGAGGAGCTCACCGCAGCACAGAAGGCGGCTAGGCGGATCGGGGGCCGCCGCTAGCCGCGGCTCCCTTCGAGCGCCTCGACGTCCTGACGGTCGACCCCGCGATCGGCCGCGCGCTTCATCGCGATGAGGTCATCGTAGCCGGCGAACAGCAAGGGGCCCACGTTCGGGACGGTCGCTTCCACCGCCCGGGCCCTCAGCTGGTCGAACCCCTCGATGCCGGCGACCCACTGCAGCACGTCGACTCGCCCCGAGCGCGTGCGTAGCGCCCAGTTCCCGCCGGCCGCGAGCGCCTCCGGGCCGAATCGCACTGGCAACTCGTCGGGCCGGAAATCGCCAACCTCGATCGGTTCTGCATCGAGCGAGCGCAATGTCTCATAGAGCCGTTCTCGATTCGCGCCGTCGGGGTCGGGGACGATGTCGACGTCCTTGGTCGCGCGTGCGTAGCCGTGGAAGGCGACGGCGAGGCCTCCGATCACGATGAAATCGACCCGACCCTCGACGAGCGTTCGCAGAAGCGTCTCGGCGTCGAGCTCCTGGTCGGGGCAAACGACACCCGGCTCCTCCCAAGAGCCGCTCACCGCCGGCGCCCGAGTACGGCGAGGCGTGTCGCAAAGCTGCTCAGGGCGATCGTCTCGCACACCCGCTCGGCAGGCGTCGTGCGTCTGTACCTGTCGCGCAGCTCCGCTCGGCGGTCGACGAAGAACCCCGGGTCGCCCATCCGCGTGCGTTTCTGCATAGCGCGAAGGTAGCGGACGGGCCTGCTGCGAACGGATCTCGGAGAACCGGATGAGCGTGACGAGCCCGCCATGTCAACGCCGGACGGGGGAGCGCGGCGGCCCCGGCGCCCACGCGACTCAAGGTCCGGTGTCGTCTGCCGATGTACCTACCATCGTTCTCGTCTTCACCCCGTGGTCATTCGTGCCCCGGACACACCGCCTAAAGGAGCCTCGATGCGTTCGCGTTCACCCCGTCTACTGAGCCTGGCGGCAGCAGCCGGCTGTCTTGCCGTGTTTGCCGGAATTGCGGGCGCGGCCGACACGACCACGCTCGGGCAGACCGGCGCGGACACGTCCTGCACCCTCGACGAGGACTTCATCGTCGCCCAGACCTCGGTCTCCGGCGGGCCCTCCTACACCGTCCCCGAGGGAAACTGGACGATCACGTCATGGAGCGCGGCGGGGGGGAGCGGCGGCCAGGAAGCGCTCGTCGTCTTCCGTCCGACCGGCACTCCTGACGAGTACAAGATCGTCGGCTCGACCTCGCCCCGGACGCTCACGGCTCCGCAGATCACTGTCAAGGCAAACATCAAGGTCAAGTCCCGCGACCTGATCGGGTTCTGGGCACAGGACGGGACGATGTGCGCACGGGCAACCGGCTCGAGCGCCGACGTGCCCAGTCTGGCGCCCAGCCCCAGCCCACCCGGAGAGGGAACGACCGTGACGCTCTTCCAGCTGCCCCCGCAAGACGACGGCGGCGGCTACCGGCTGAACATCAGCGTCACGCTGAAGCGGCAGGTCAAGAGCTCGACGGCGTCTGAACCGGAGCCGTTCGTCGGACCCGAGCCGGCGCGGATCGCGATCTGCACGGCTGCGCCGATCCTGCGCGCAGACGGAACTATCGGCACGTTCGCCGACGTGCAGGCAGACCAGTACCCCGCCACCGACACCGGCTCTCCCTACTACGGCGCCGTCCCGGCCAAGTACGCGCAGGGGATCGGCCTGACATGCGACAACCTGCCGGGCTATACGGACACCGGGTACAGGGTCAACGGCGACGGAGCTCGCGCTCCGGCGGGGCAGGAAGCCACCTGGCCGGCACCGTACGAGTACTTCACGAAGACCGCCTGAGCCGCGGACGCCGGCTCGACGCCGTTCGAGGCTACCGGATCTCGGAGAAGCGGATCACCGTGACCAGGTCGGAGTCGGACACCTCGCGGTTGTACAGCGTCCCCAGGAACCCGGCCATGTCCTCGACCCGCCTGATCTCCGGGTTGTCGTGCTCGATCTCGTTCGGGGAGAGCTCTCCGAGGCCCTTCACCTCGACCTTGTCGATCACGGCGTCGAAGATCTTCTTCCGCGGTCCGAAGCGGGCTCCCGCGAGCACGGCGACGATCATCCCCTTGCGGTACTTCCCCGACTTGTCGCCGAGCCTGATCGTCGCGCTCTTCCGCCCGCTGCGGAGCTGGCTCTCGACGATCGGCGAGTAGAAGTTGAGGGCGTACATGGAGTCCATTTGCCTGCCGGGCGCGCGGCAATCATAGAGCCTCGCCCGTCAGCGTCGCGAGTGCCTGATCCGCCATCTCCCGCTCGCCCCGGTAGGCGAGGAGCGAGGATGCTTCCTCGAG
>JBBRXG010000093.1:0-12174 GCA_038248655.1 Gaiellales bacterium | reverse complement strand
GGCGACGTGACGAAGAAGCAGGGGATCGAGGGCGCCGTCGCCGTGGCGGCGAAGGTGAACGCGGGCTCGCGGACGAGCTCGTTCTTCTCGACCGGCTCGGACGCGTACGTGTCGAAGGACCGGCGGACGACGTTCGCCGAGATCTACCCGCCGGCGAACCCGGGCTTCAGCTCGAGCGTGCACATCAAGAAGGTGCGGGCCGCGCTGAAGGCGGCGACGCCGCCCGGCGTGACCGCGAACCTGACCGGCCGCGACCCGCTGTTCGAGGACGTCGGCGGCAGCGCAGGGCCGAGCCTCGCGGTCGAGATCCTGATCGGCGGCGTCGGCGCGCTGCTCGTCCTCCTGTTCGTCTTCGGGACGCTGACCGCCGTCGCGCTGCCGCTCGTCGTCGCGGCGACGTCGATCCTGACCACGTTCAGCGCGGTCTGGGCGCTCACCTACCTCACCGACGTCTCGATCATCGTCCAGTTCCTCGTCGCGCTGGTCGGGCTCGGCGTCGCGATCGACTACTCGCTGCTGATGCTGTTCCGCTTCCGCGAGGAGCTCCACCACGGCCGGAGCGTCGAGGACGCGGTCGTCGAGACGATGACGCACGCCGGCCGCTCCGTGGTCGTGTCCGGCTCGACCGTGGCGATCGGCCTGCTCAGCATGGTGATCCTGCCGTTACCGTTCATCCGCTCGATCGGGATCGGCGGCATGCTGATCCCCGCGGTCTCGGTGCTGGCGTCGATCACGCTGCTCCCGGTGCTGCTCTACAAGCTCGGCCACAGGATCGACCGGCTCCGCGTGATCCCGAAGCGGATCGTCTCCGCCGACCCCGGCGAGGCCGGGTTCTGGCAGCGGTGGGCGCGAACGGTCGTGCGGCGGCCGTTCGTGGTCGCCGCCGCCGGGCTCGCGATCGTCGCGCTCCTCCTCGTCCCCGCCTCCGGCCTGAACCCGTCGGAGGCCGAGGCGAAGGACCTGCCCGGCAAGGGCGACGCGTTCGAGGGACGGGCGGCGCTCGCCGCCGCCGGGTTCTCCGCGGGCGTCCTGAAGCCGTTCGTCGTCCTCGTCGAGAACGGGTCGCAGCCGCAGAAGCTGCGGCTGCTCGTCTCGCGGCTCGACCGGACGCCGGGGATCGCCGCTGCCGCGGCTCCGCCCGCCTGGCGGAAGGGAAGCTCGGCTCTGGTCGAGGCGTTCCCCTCCACCGACGCCTCGGCGAAGTCGGCCCGAAAGACGATCTCCGATCTCCAGCACGACGTGCTGCCCGCCGTCGAGCGGGAGGCCGGCGGAGAGACGCAGATGACCCTCGGCGGCGTCGCGCCCGAGGAGCGCGACTTCGTCCACGCCGTCTACGGGAACTTCCCGTACGTCCTCGCCTTCGTCGTCCTGCTGACGTTCGTCCTCCTGATGCGCGCGTTCCGTTCGATCGTGCTGCCCCTGAAGGCGGTCATCCTCAACCTGATCTCGCTCGGCTGCGCATTCGGGATCGTCGTCTTCATCTTCCAGCAGGGACACGGAAGCGACGCGATCTGGGGGCTGAAACCGACAGACGCGATCATCTCGTGGATCCCGCTGATGATCTTCGCCTTCCTGTTCGGCCTGTCGATGGACTACGAGGTCTTCATCGTCACCCGCATCCGCGAGGCATACGACGAGACCCGCGACACGAAGGAGGCGATCGCGCGAGGGCTCGCCCGGACCGGGAAGCTGGTGACGAGCGCCGCGCTCGTCCTCGTGTTCGCGTTCTTCTCCCTGTCGACGGGGCCGGGGCCGGACATCAAGCAGTTCGGGATCGGCCTCGCGGCCGGCGTCCTGATCGACGCGACGCTGATCAGGGTGCTCCTCGTCCCGTCGCTGATGCTCCTGCTCGGCCGCGCCAACTGGTGGTTCCCCGAGCGGATCCGTCGCGCGCTGCTCGTTCCCGCCCCGGAAGCCGAATAGCGGCGCCCTAGACTGGGTGGCGGAATGGCCACGGTCCACGCCCCCGAGCTCCTGATCGTGATGGCCCCCGGCGCGAGCAGGGAGGCGGTCGAGCACGTAGTCGAGCGGATGCAGGAGGTGGGGGTCGACGCACGCGTCTCGGTGGGACGTGAGGTGACCGTGATCGCCGCCACCGGCGAGCGTGAGCTCCTGGCGACGCTCCCGCTCGAGGGGTATCCGGGGGTCGAGCAGGTCGTGCCGATCCTGAAGCCGTACAAGCTCGTCGCACGCGAGGTTTCCGCCGACCCGACGGTGATCGAGGTCGAGGGCCACAGGATCGGCGACGAGTGGTTCGGGCTGATCGCAGGGCCCTGTTCCGTCGAGTACCGCGAGCAGACGCTCGAGACGGCGAGGGTCGTCGCTGCCGCGGGCGCGACGATGCTCCGGGGGGGCGCGTTCAAGCCCCGCACCTCGCCGTACAGCTTCCAGGGCCTCGGAGCCGAGGCGCTCGAGATTCTCCGCGACGCGCGCGAGGAGACTGGGCTTCCGATCGTCACCGAGCTGATGGACCCCCGTCACGTCGAGGACGTCCTCGACACCGCCGACGTGATCCAGATCGGCGCGCGGAACAGCCAGAACTTCCTCCTGCTCGCCGAGGTCGGTCGCGCCGGAAAGCCCGTCCTGCTCAAGCGTGGGCTCTCGACCTCGGTCGAGGAGCTGCTCATGGCGGCCGAGTACATCGCCAAGGAGGGGAACGAGCAGATCGTCCTCTGCGAGCGGGGAATCAAGACGTTCGAGACGTCGACCCGGTTCACGCTCGACCTGGGTGCCGTCGCCGTCCTGAAGCACGAGACGCACCTGCCCGTGATCGTCGACCCGTCGCACGCGGCGGGACGACGGGACCTCGTTCTGCCGCTCGCGCGGGCCGCGGTCGCGGTCGGTGCGGACGGGGTGATCGTCGAGACGCACCCCCGGCCCGAGGAGGCGCTCTCCGACGGGCCGCAGCAGATCCCGACCGCCGAGTTCGCGGCGTTCGCCTCCGAGGTCGGCTCGCTGGTCGCCCTGATGGGCAAGTCGATCGGCTAGGCGTGCAGGCCGAGCCGAAGCGGGTGGCGGTCGTCGGCACCGGTCTGATGGGCACGTCGGTCGGTCTCGCCGCGAAGCGGGCCGGCGTCGACTGGATCGCCGGTTGCGACCCGGACGAGACCGCGGCGACGGAGGCGCACGCGCGCGGTGCGTTCGACGATGTCGGGACGCTCGCCGAGATCCTGACCGAGGCGGAGCTGGCGGTAGTCGCGGCACCGGTCGCCCTCCTGCCGACCCTGGTCGAAGAGGTCCTCGAGCGCGCCCCGGAGCAGTGCACGGTCACGGACATCGGGTCGACGAAGACCTGGTCGACCCGATTCCCCGAGCGTTTCGTCGGCGGACATCCGGTCTGCGGCCGGGAGGCGCGCGGGCCGGGGCACGCGGCGGCCGAGCTGTTCGACGGCGCCACGTGGTTCCTGACTCCGGTGGCCGCGACGGAGCCCGAGCGCTACCGGCTCGTGCACGGCTTCGTCGCCTCGCTCGGCGCCGTCCCGGTCGCGATCGATCCGCGCGCCCACGACCGGCTCGTCGCGATCACGAGCCACCTGCCGCACGCGCTCGCCAACCTGCTCGTCAACCAGGCGGGCGCCGGGCGGATCGAGGGCCACGAGCCGCTGGCGGCCGCCGGTGGATCGCTGCGTGACATGACGCGCGTCGCAGGCGCGAACCCGCGGATCTGGGTGGACATCTTCCTCGACAACGCCTCCGAGCTCGCCGACGCGCTCGCCGAGCATCGCCGCCGCCTCGACCAGCTCGAGCGGTGGCTGGTCGAGCGCGATGCCGGCGCCCTGGCGCGCTGGGTCGCGGAGGCGGTCGAGAACAGGCGTCGCATGCTCGCCGGCGCATACCCCGATCCGGGCGCCCTCCAGCGGGTCACGGTCCACGTCCCCGACCGGCCCGGGGTGCTCGCGGGGATCACGCAGGCACTCGGAGCCGAGCGGATCAACATCGAGGACTTCGAGCTGAGGCACTTCTCGCCCGAGCGCGGAGGCGTGTTGACGATGCTCGTCGCCGGGGAGCGGGAGGCGGGCCGCGCCGTCGCCCTGCTGGAGGCGCAGGGATACGGCGCCTCGGCCTCGCCGGTTCTGGGCGAATGAACGTCGACCCCGCCTCGTCGGTGCAGGGAGGGGTCGCGGTCCCCGGCGACAAGTCGATCTCCCACCGGGCCGTGCTGATCGGGGCGATCGCGGACGGCGAGAGCCGAATCTCCGGCTTCGGCCGCTCCGGCGACACCGGCTCGACGATCGCCGCCGTGCGGGCCCTTCAGGTCGAGGTCGAGGAAGCCGGAGACGACCTCGTCGTGCACGGTGTCGGCCTGCGCGGCTTGCAGGCGACGAGCTCGGCGATCGACTGCGGCAACGCCGGGACGCTCGCACGGCTCCTGCCCGGCATCCTCGCGGGCCAGGACGGACGCGAGTTCGGTCTGACGGGCGACGAGTCGCTCCGGATGCGGCCGATGAACCGGATCCGGGAGCCGCTCGCCGCGATGGGCGCTGCCGTCGAGACCGAGGGCGGGCGGCTGCCGCTCCGCATCCGTGGGGGCCCGCTTCGGGCGATCAGATACGAGCCGCCGGTCGCAAGCGCGCAGGTGAAGTCGTGCGTGCTCCTCGCCGGACTCTATGCCGGCGACGGGCCGACCGCGGTCGTCGAGCCGGTCGCGACGCGCGACCACACCGAGCGGATGCTGCGCGCCGCCGGCGCCCGTGTGCGCGCCTCTCCCGGACTGGTCGAGCTGCTGCCGCCCGACCGTCTCGAACCGCTGCGCCTGCGCGTCCCCGGCGATTTCTCGGCCGTCGCGCCGTTCCTCGTCGCCGCCACCCTCCTTCCAGGCTCCCGCCTGCGACTCGGCGGGGTCGGGGTGAACCCGACGCGCATCGGCCTCCTGCACGTGCTCGAGCGGATGGGCGCCCGGATCTCGCTCTACAACCGGGCGGCCGTGGCCGGCGAGCCGGTCGCGGACGTCGAGGTCGAGCACGCCGACCTCGTCGCGACCGAGGTCGAGCCGGGCGAGGTTCCGGCGCTGATCGACGAGCTGCCGCTGTTCGCCCTCGTCGCGTCGATGGCCAGGGGCGAGAGCCGCGTTCGAGGGGCGGCCGAGCTGCGCCACAAGGAGACCGATCGTCTCGAGACGATCACCGACGCCCTCCGAGCGATCGGCGCCCGGATCGTCGCGACCGGGGACGGTTTCAGGGTGCGAGGGGTGCCGACCCGGATCAGAGGCGGCGTCGTCGCCTCGCGGGGCGACCACCGGATCGCGATCCTCGGCGCGGTCGCCGGGCTCCTCTCTCGGGACGGAGTCAGGATCGAGTCCGCGGAGGCGGTGTCGATATCCTTCCCCGGCTTCTTCGAGCAACTGACGCAGGTCGCTCGGCGCTGAGCGACTCGCGTCGGCGACCGACCGAGATGAACCGACTCACAGCGACCAGCCGTTTCGGCCGAAGGACGAAACGGCAGTGATCATCGCCATCGACGGCCCCGCCGGGGCCGGAAAGAGCACCGTGGCGAGACGCCTGGCCGAGCGTCTCGGCTTCCGCTACCTCGATACCGGGGCGATGTACCGGGCCCTGACCTGGCTGGCCGTGCGCGAGAGCGTCTCCCTCGACCGCGGCGCCCGCCTCGGTGAGCTGGCCGAGGCCAATCCGGTCGACTTCGATCCGCAGGGGCGGTGCCTCATCGGCGGCATCGACGTGACCGCCGCGATCCGGCGCGCCGAGATCGACCGGCTCGTTCCGGTCGTCGCCCGCCACCCGGAGGTGCGTGCGGTGATGCGCGACCGCCAGCGCGAGCTCGGCCGGGACGGCGACGTCGTGATCGAGGGCCGTGACATCGGCACCGTCGTCGCCCCGGACGCCGCGGTGAAGGTCTACCTCCAGGCGGATTCCCAGGTGCGAGCCGGCCGCCGGCTGGCCGAGCGGCCGGAGATCGGCGCGGACGCGCTCGCAACCGATCTGCGGCTGCGCGACGAGAGCGACGCCGCCCGCATGCGGCCGGCCGACGACGCCGAGCTGATCGACACGACCACGCTCACGGTCGAGGAGGTCGTCGATCACATCGAGCGGATCGTGCGCGAGCGCGCGCCGGCGTAGGCTCCATGTCGAGCGACCTGGCCGGCACGGTCGCCGTCGTCGGCTTCCCGAACGTGGGCAAGTCGACGCTGGTCAACCGCCTGACCGCGAGCCGCGCCGCCGTCGTGCACGAGACGCCGGGCGTCACGCGCGACCGCAAGGAGCTCGTCTGCGAATGGGCGGGCACGCGGTTCAGGCTGGTCGACACCGGGGGGGTGGACGTGGCCGACCTCTCGCCGATCACGCGCAGCATCGCCGACCAGGCCCGGGCGGCCGTCGCGGAGGCGGACCTCGTCCTCTTCGTCGTCGACGCGAAGGCCGGAATCACGCCCGGCGACGAGGAGGTCGCCGAGATCCTCCGCGTCGCCCGGAAGCCGGTCTTTCTGCTCGCGAACAAGATCGACGATCCCGCCCGCGATCTCGAGGCACTCGAGTTCCACCGCTTCGGGCTGGGCGATCCGATCCCGCTCTCGGCGCTTCACGGCCACGGGACGGGCGACCTGCTCGATGCGATCGTCGCGCGGCTACGTGGTCTCGGGGACGGGATTCATCCTGTCCCCGAGGCAGCTTCCGGCCCGGCCCAGGTCGGGGAGGAGGCGATCAGGGTCGCGATCCTCGGGCGGCCGAACGTCGGCAAGTCGAGCCTGCTGAACGCGATCCTGGGCGAGGAGCGGGTGATCGTCTCCGACCTTCCCGGCACGACGCGTGACGCGATCGACACCGTCTTCCGGCGCGGCGAGACGACCTTCCAGCTCGTCGACACCGCCGGCCTCAGGCGCAAGCGCAAGCAGCGGCAGGGGATCGAGTACTACTCCGAGCTCCGGGCCCTCGACGCGGCCGACCGTGCGGACGTCGGGCTCGTCCTCGTCGACGCGAGCGAGGGTCTCGTCGACCAGGACCTCGCCGTCGCTGACGTCGCGCGCCGGGCGAACTGCTCGACGCTCGTCGTCCTCTCGAAGTGGGACGTCGGGCAGGTGAAGGTCGAGGACGTGCGGCCGCGGCTCGAGCACCGGCTCCGGCAGCGTCCGGGGCTCGTCACCGTCTCCGCCGTGACCGGGCGCGGCGTGGCGAGGCTGCTCGACCCGGTCGAGCAGCTCTACGCGAAGCATGTCGCCCGGGTCGCGACGCCGGAGCTGAACCGCTTCCTGCAAGAGCTCGGCGCCGCCCGGCAGGCGCCGTCGCGCGACCGCCGCCGCCTCAACCTCCTGTACGGGACGCAGACGCGGGTCCGCCCGCCTCGCTTCAGGTTCTTCGTCAACGACCCCTCGCTCGTCACCCGCGACTACGGCTTCTGGGTCGAGAACCAGATCCGCGAGCGTTTCGAGCTCGAGGGGGTTCCGGTCTCGATCGACTTCGTCCGCCGGTCGTAGCGGCCTACACTCGCCGGGCCATGTCCTACCGGCCGCCGACAGCGTTTTCCACAACCAGTACCTGGCACCGGACGTGTGACGAGAGTGGAACAGGTTTTCCACTATCCACAACCAGTGTCTGGCGCCCAGGTTGTGGCGAAACCGGGACATCTCATCCAAAGGGAGCGCGCGCATGAGGGTGGTCGTGATCGGAGGCGGTTCGTGGGGAACGGGGTTCTCGCGGCTCCTTGCCGACCGCGGCCACGAGGTGACGCTGGTCTGCCGCGACCCCGGCCACGCGGCGACCATCGCCGAGACCGGCCGGAACCCGCGCGCGCTGGGCGGGGTCGACCTGGGCGACGTCCGGGTGGCCGTCGAAGCCCCACCTGGAGCAGACCTGTACGTTCTGGCCGTGCCGAGCGCGGCCTTCGCGGAGGTCGCTGCCGGAGTGCCCGAGGGCGGGCCGGTGCTCTCGTTGACCAAGGGGCTCGACCCGGAGACGGGCGGGCGGCTTTCGACACTGGTGCGCGAACGACCGGTGGCGGTGCTCTCCGGCCCGAACATGGCCGAGGAGATCGCCGTCGGCCTGCCGAGCGCCGCCGTGATCGCGAGCGACGACGAGCGGCTCGCGGTCGAGCTCCAGCACGCGATCAACTCGATGGTCTTCCGCGTCTACGTCAACTCCGACCTCGTCGGCGTCGAGCTGTGCGCCGCGGCCAAGAACGTGATCGGCCTGGCCGCGGGCGGAGTGGACGGCATCGGAGCCGGGGACAACGGAAAGGCGGCGCTGATCACCCGCGGGTTGGCCGAGATGGCGCGGCTCGGTGAGGCGTGCGGCGCCCGTCCGGAGACCTTCGCCGGGCTGGCGGGGATGGGCGACCTGATCGTCACCTGCTGGAGCCGCCACGGCCGGAACCGGCGCGCCGGGGAGCTGATCGCCCAGGGCTCCTCGCCGGCCGAGGCGATCGCGGAGATCGGGCACGTGGTCGAGGGCCTGACGACCGCGCCGGCGCTCCGGGACCTCTCGCGCCGGCTCGGGATCGAGCTGCCGATCACCGAAGGCGTCTGCCGGATCCTCGAGGGAGAGAGCCTCGGCGATCTGGTCGCCTCGCTGATGGGCCGGCGACCCCGGGACGAGTAGACGGCCAGGGGTCCGTTCGTCTCGGTTCGCTAGCCTGTGGCGCGATGGCCGCCCGCGAGTTCCTCTTCACGTCGGAATCCGTCACCGAGGGCCACCCGGACAAGATGGCGGACCAGATCTCGGACTCGATCCTCGACGCCGTGCTCGAGCACGATTCGAACGGGCGGGTCGCGTGCGAGACGCTCGTCACGACGGGTCTCGTCGTCGTCGCCGGCGAGATCACCACCGAGACCTACGTCGACATTCCGCGGATCGTCCGCAGGAAGATCCACGAGATCGGCTACGACCGCGCGAAGTACGGGTTCGACGCCGAGACGTGCGGCGTGGTCGTCGCGATCGACGAGCAGTCGGCCGACATCGCGCAGGGCGTCGACGCCTCCTACGAGGTGCAGCACGATCCAGGCGACGACGACCCGCTCGACCACGTCGGCGCCGGCGACCAGGGGATGATGTTCGGCTACGCGACCGACGAGAGCGACGAGCTGATGCCGCTCCCGATCATGCTCGCCCACCTGATCTGCAGGCGGCTGGCCGAGGTGCGGAAGGCGGACGTGCTCCCCTACCTGAGGCCGGACGGCAAGTCGCAGGTGACGGTCCGGTACGAGACGGACGAGCACGGTCACGTCCGCCCGGTCGAGATCGTCCGTGTGCTGATCTCGACGCAGCACCGGGAGGGGCTCGACGCCGACGCGCTGATCAAGCCCGACCTCGCCGAGCACGTCCTCCACCCGATCCTGCCGGGCCACCTGTACGACGAGAAGCGGCTGCTCGGGGACAAGGACTTCTTCTACTGCAACCCGACCGGGAAGTTCGTGATCGGAGGGCCAATGGGAGACACGGGCCTCACGGGACGGAAGATCATCGTCGACACGTACGGCGGCGCCGCGCGCCACGGCGGCGGCGCGTTCTCCGGCAAGGATCCGACCAAGGTCGACCGATCGGCCGCCTATGCCGCGCGCCACGTCGCGAAGAACGTCGTCGCTGCGGGCCTCGCCTCACGATGCGAGCTGCAGGTCGCCTACGCGATCGGCGTCGCCCGTCCGGTCTCGCTCGAGGTCGACTGCTTCGGAACCGAGCGGGTGCCGGTGTCGAGAATCGAGGAGCTCGTCCACGAGCACTTCGACCTGCGCCCGGCCGCGATCATCCGCGATCTCGACCTCCGGCGTCCCATCTACGCGAAGACCGCCGCCTACGGGCATTTCGGCCGCGGCGACCACGACTTCACCTGGGAGCGCACCGACAAGGCAGACGGACTGCGCGAGGCCGCCGGGCTCCGACCGGCGACGGCTACGCCGGCCTGACGAACAGCCCGCCGGCGGCCCTCTCGCCGACCGCCCGCTCGTCGCCCGCCAGCTTCACCGTGAACTGACCGGCCGCCGGCTGGGCGGACGTCAGCTCGAGCGTCGCGCCCGGCACGAGCCCCTGGTCGTAGAACCAGTGCAGGAGCTCGCCGTCGTGCTCGGCGAGCCGGACGATCGTCGCTCTGTCTCCCTCCTCGAGGGCCGACAGCGGGGCGAGCTCTCGGTTCTCGCGCTGCTCGAACTCGGTGTCCACCGGCCATCCGTGCGGACAGCGCTCCGGATGCCCGAGCTTCTCCTCCATCCGCTCGATCATCTCGTCGCTGAAGGTGTCGCCGAGCTCGTCGGCGTGGACGTGCGCCTCGGCGGCCGTGTACCCCATGAAGTCGGTCAGGAGCCGCTCGATGATCCGGTGCCTGCGCACGACCCGCTCGGCGCGCTCCCGTCCCGTCTTCGTCAGGATCGCCTCCTTGTGCTCGCCGCGCTCGACGAGCCCTTCCTTCTCGAGCCGCTTCAGCATCTCGCCTGCGGACGCGCGGGAGACGCCGAGCATCTCGGCGACCCGGGAGGCGAGCGTGGGCGTGCCGGTCGTCGACGGTCGGTACTCGCCGATCGGGAAGGCGAGGAACCAGATCGTCTCGAGGTATTCGTCGACGGAGTGTCGCTGGGCCATCAGCGTGCCGGTCCGATTTGACGGGTGCGGCCCTCGCCACTATAGTCGCCCCGTCCTGTAAGGCACGCCTTACAACAGCCGGAAGGAGCGCCTGACCTGTCGTCCGCCCAGATCCTCGTCCTCGGAGCCGTGGCCGGGTCGACGATCCTGCTCGGCCTTCCCCTCGGGCGCCTGCGCAGCCCGAACATCCGGCTCAAGGCGGCCCTCAGCGCCACGGCGACCGGGATCCTGCTCTTCCTGCTGTACGACGTCATCCACGGCGGGATCGAGCCGGTGGACGGGGCACTCGAGCGTGCGGTCGACGGTGGCAGCTGGGCGCACTTCGCCTGGTTCGCCCTTCTCTTCGGCTGCGGAGTGGCTGCCGGACTGATGAGCCTCGTCTACTACGACGGCTGGATGAAGGCGAAGCGCGACCAGGCGATGCTCGGTCCGGGCGCCGCCTCCGCCGCCGAGTTCGAGAGCTCCTGGGTCGGATCGCTCTCCGCCTCGGCATGGCTGTCGCTCCTGATCGCGACGGGTATCGGGCTGCACAACTTCTCCGAGGGTCTGGCGATCGGGCAGGCAGGAGCACAGGGCGCGATCAGCCTCGCGGTCGTGCTGATCATCGGCTTCGGCCTGCACAACGCGACGGAAGGGTTCGGCATCGTCGCACCGCTCTCGGGCGATACCGAGCGGCCGACCTGGCGCTTCCTCGCCCTCCTCGCCCTGATCGGCGGCGGCCCGACCTTCGTCGGCACGCTGATCGGGCAGGCCTGGGTCAGCGAGGAGCTGTCGATCCTCTTCCTCGCGCTCGCCGCGGGCTCGATCCTGTTCGTGGTCATCGAGCTCCTGAACCTGAACCGGCGGCTCGCCTCGAGGACCCTCGTGACCTGGTTCGTGCTCGCCGGCCTCTTCCTCGGCTTCGCGACCGAGTTCGTCATCGAAGCCGCCGGCATCTAGACGATTGATCGATGAATCGACCAATCAGCTGAAGCCGGAAATTCGAGGTCACAGGGCAACGCACAAACGCTATGGCAGGGTTCATCGCCGCCAAGTCGAGTCACATCACCGGCTAGTGCACTGTCTCAAGAACGGCTTTACAGCGGCCGACCTTGTTGAGGATCGCGTCGGCTGAGGCTGTCCAGACGAATGGTTTGGGGTCGTGGTTGTGGGTGGCGAGGAACGCTTCGATTGCGTCGATCAGGTCGGGGACGCTGTGGAAGACGCCGCGGCGGATCGCTTTGGCGGTCAGTTCGCGAAACCAGCGCTCGACGAGGTTGAGCCAGGAGCTCGAGGTCGGCGTGAAGTGCAGCTGAAAGCGCGGGTGCTTGGCGAGCCAGGCATCGACCTTGGCGTGCTTGTGCGTGCGGTAGTTGTCGACGATCAGGTGCAGCTCGAGCCCGGCGGGGAAGACGCGGTCGAGCGTGCGCAGGAACTTTAGGAACTCCTGGTGGCGGTGACGTGGCAGGCACTGGCCGACGACCGAGCCGTCGAGCATGCTCAACGCGGCGAACAGGGTGGTGGTGCCGTTGCGCTTGTAGTCGTGGGTCATCGTGCCGGCGCGCCCCTTCTTCATCGGCAGACTCGCCTGGGTGCGATCGAGCGCCTGGATCTGGCTCTTCTCGTCGACGCAAAGCACGATCGCTTTCTCCGGCGGGTTCAGGTAGAGCCCAACCACGTC